>DBVN01000021.1:0-47851 GCA_002308515.1 Verrucomicrobia bacterium UBA1263
TCCAACGCTTCCTGCACAACCAACTGCTTGGCTCCGTTTGCCAAGGTCATCAACGACAACTTCGGCATTGTCCGCGGTTTGATGACAACGGTTCACTCCTTCACCAACGACCAGCGCGTTCTGGACCTGCCGCACAAGGATCCGTACCGCGCCCGCGCTGCTGCGATGAACATGATCCCGACCTCCACCGGTGCTGCGAAAGCCGTCGGTCTTGTGATTCCGGAACTCCAGGGCAAACTGACCGGTATTTCCATCCGCGTTCCCACCCCGACCGGATCCGTCGTGGACCTCGTCGTTGAGACCGCCAAACCCGTCACGAAGGAAGCCGTCAACGCCGCGATGAAAGCCGCTGCGGAAGGCCCGATGAAGGGAATTTTGGACTACACCGAAGACCCGATCGTCCTGCAGGACATCGTCGACGACTCGCACTCCAGCATTTTCGCCGGTCCGTGGACCATGGTCATGGGCGACAACATGCTCAAGTGCCTCAGCTGGTACGACAATGAATGGGGTTACAGCAACCGCGTGGGCAACCTCCTCTCCTACATGATCGAGAAAGGTATCTAATTACCCCGCGTATCCAACGTGTGATTCCTTCTGAATGACACGTTGCCTAACAGAGCGTTTTCCTTCCGGGAAGCGCTCTGTTTGTTTTTAATATGTTTATCAATAATGAGTTATTGTAGCGACAGGCGATTCGCTCGTCTCAGAGGCGCTGGAGTCCCGATTCTCTACATAACATATTGATCTTGAATTTGTTATAATAAATACAAATCATCATTGAAAATTTTCCCTCTTAATGTCAATTTTGGGGTCAATAAAACAGTTGACACATCTGTCGGAAATATGCTCTCCTAGACCTTGTGGATCAATACATGAGTCAAGCTCATGGAAAAACAGAAACTGAAACGTACTAACTATGAAGAAACAACTTTTTATTTTAGGGGCTCTCTGTCTAGGAATGTCAGCCAGCTTTGGATTGTACGCTCAGACCGGGAAAACGGCTGACCAGCTTACCCGCCAGCTGGAACTGTTATCTGCTGTGGATGTGGACAAGGTCACCGTTGTTCACGAGGATAAAACTTTAGAAATTCCGAAAGGAGAAACACCTCAGGGCGGATGGTTTATTCCGCTTTATACGGCCGAAGGTACTATCAAAGGTTATGAAATCCAAAGAACTAATAAACTCCATCTCTCCTCTGATTACCCATTTTCTTTCTCGGTAGATGAAAAAAATCACTGGCAACTGCAAATGACTATGTATGATAAGAAATTAGAGTCGCATTCCAGCTATCATTTTTTTTCTGAAGCTACTAATACTTTCTATGTTCATATTTCTGATAAATTTGTGGATCGAGAGTGGAACGTACGCGATATGACTCCAGAAATGAGCTATGCTGGTTCTGTTTTATCTGGGCAAATTCCCATCCGTAACAGTTATGCCGGTGCGCTCTGGCTCAGTTTTTGCGGTGGGAAATACCTTGCTGAACAAAATGGAGACAGTCTTAATGGAATATATAAGTTGGTGAATATATTACAAGCTACAGACTTTTATCCTAATCCCTGGTGGTGTGACTTCCATTATCAGCTTTCTTCTTTTCCAAATCCGTTGATTTCTACAGGTTCTTTTGTTTTGAACACAAACTACATTACAACAGACGTGGAGGATTATTGGCAGATAAGAGAAGAAATTGTTAAACATGATAATATTCCTTCTTTGTTAAAAGAATTAAAAAAGGTTTCAACAAATACTGTCGTTTATGATACCTACAAATTAAAACAGTATAAAGAAGTTAATAAAAATCTGAAAGTACCTGTTAGTGTATTGATAGAAAAACATAACGACATATATCCATCTAATCCGCCAGATATACTTCAATTTGCATATATTATGACAGTAACTAACATTGTAACAACGCCTCGGATCATGCCGCTTTTGCCTGTGTTTGGTTATGTTTCTGTTGAGGATCAACGGTTCTGGTATCGGGATAAAACGCATTTCAGAGGATCAATACTTTACCCTTGCACAAATGAATGGGAGGTTGCTTTGGACAGCCCGAAAGTCATAGCCGCCGGTTCACAGTCTCTCTATAAAAGAATTTCTGATAAACCTGCTAAGATCAGGTATTATGTGGGAGTGGCAATCATTCTGTTCATGGTTCTCCTTTTCCCAATCATCTCTGTGCTGAAGAAAAAGAATCAATGAATTAAACAGCTGTCTCAAATATTATAAGAAATTTTTAACATATCATAGAAGAAATTTATTATGAATAATGCCAAAGAATTCAATGAGATGCGTATATTGGCAGAGCAAGGAGATGCCGAAGCTCAATTTAATTTAGCCATTTGCTATGCCAATGGCGACGGTGTTGAACAAGATTATGCGGAAGCTGTCAAATGGCTTCGGAAAGTCGCAGAACAGGGATTTGCCAATGCGCAATTCAACCTGGGCACCTTCTATGACCTGGGTAAAGGTGTAGAACAAGATCATAATGAAGCCTTGAAATGGTATCGGATGGCCGCTGAACAGGGTGTCGCTCAGGCGCAATCCAACTTAGGCAGCAGCTATGCTTATGGCGACGGTGTAGAACAAGACTATGAGGAAGCGGTTAAATGGTATCGAAAGGCCGCCGAGCAGGGACTTCCCGGAGCACAATTCAACATGGGCCTCTGCTATGCCCATGGTAAAGGTGTAAAACAAGACTATGCGGAAGCTGTCAAATGGTATCAGAAAGCCGCGGAACAGGGAGTTGCTAGTGCACAATATAACTTAGGCAACTGCTATTCCAAGGGCAAAGGTGTAAAACAAGACTATAGGGAAACTGTTAAATGGCATCGGATGGCCGCTGAACAAGGGGTTCCTGAAGCGCAATACAACTTAGGTGTTTACTATGCCAATGGCGATGGAGTAGAACAAGACTATGAAGAAGCCGCCAAGTGGTGGACTAAAAGCGCTGAACAAGGATATGCTGACTCTTTTGAAGCATTAAAGAAACTGATAAAAATGGGAGTAATAAAAAATCCTTTAGAATAACCGGTCAACAACATCTGTAAAAACAAAAAAATCTGATTATGAATGATATAAACATACCTATCGAGCGCGTCCGTGAACTGGCAAAACAGGGAGACGCGAAGATGCAATGTCATCTGGGTGACTGCTACGAATCTGGTGAGAAAGTAAAACAAAATTACAAAGAAGCCGTAAAATGGTACCGAAAAGCCGCCGAACAGGGATATGCCGAGGCACAAAACAACTTAGGTTTCTGCTATGGCAATGGCAACGGTGTGGAAAAGAATTATGAGGAAGCCACCAAATGGTGGCGTAAGGCCGCTGAACAGAATCATTCTTCCGCGCAATATAACTTAGGTGCCATCTATATCAATGGCGATGGAGTAAAAAAGGATGATAAAGAAGGCATGAAGTGGATGCTGAAAGCCGCCGAACAAGGTCATTCTCAAGCCCAATATGACGTAGGGGCCAACTATTACTATGGCCGGAACACCCAGCAAAACCAGGCAGAAGGTCTCAAATGGTGGAGGAAGGCCGCGGAAAATGGACATGCCAAGGCTCAATACTGCATGGGAGTCCACTATATCACAGGTGAGGGAGCGGAAAAGGATTATAAAGAAGCCGCCAAATGGTGGAAAAGAGCCGCCGCGCAAAATCATACCGAATCTCAATACTACATAGGCCGCTGTTATTATTTCGGTCAAGGTGTAGAGCAAAACTATTCCTCAGCCGCTCAATGGTTTTTATTCGCCGCGGAAAACGGACACGCGGAGGCGCAATTTTTCTTAGGCTACTGTTATTACAACAGCCTGGGGGTAGCCCGTGACTATGAAGAGGCCGCCAAGTGGTGGTCCAAAGGCGCGGAACAGGGAGAGTATCATTGTATTACAGCGTTAGCGATATTGAAAAAAAAGGTTTGATAAAATGAAGAAACAGCTTTTGATTTTTAGCGCTCTCTGTCTGGGGATGCTGGGCGGTCTCGTGATGAACATTCAAGGGAGGATGTTTGATGCACATGATTTCTCTGCTCCAACGCCAGAGAAAACGGTTGATTTTCCACAATCAGAATCGTTATCCGTTGAAGATCAACTGGAATTATTATCAGCCTCTGATCTGAATAAGGTCACCGTTGTTCATGAGGATAAGTCACTGGAAATACCCGCGGGAGAAACACCAAAAGGCGGATGGTTCTTCCCTCTTTACACTGCCGAAGGAACCTATAAAACTTATCGAACTCATGGAACCAATAAAATCAAACTCACAGGAGATTATCAGTTTTCGATCTCCGTAGATGAAAAGAATCACTGGCAAATTCAAATACCTACATATGACGAAAAATATGACATTCATACTGCACATCACTTTTTTTCAGATGGTACTAATATTTTCAAAGTAATTAGTGCTGATAAATTCTTTGATCTAACTTTTCAACTGCGCGATACCACTCCTGATATGCCTCACAACGGATATATTTCTTCCGGACAAATCCCTGATCATCAGTGGGCAGGGAAAATATGGCTGAGTTTTTGCGGCGGAAAATATCTCGCGGAGCGAAACGGAACGAACATTTATGGAAAATACAAATTGGTAGATGTGATAAAAATAACAGATTTGCTTCCTCAAGCCTGGGCCTGTGATTTTTACTATCAACTTTGTCCAGTTCCTCACCCTCTGATCTCATCAGGTTTTTTTGCTTTGAACAGCGATTATATCTCTTTGGATCCAAAAGATTACTGGTGGCTGCGCGATTCTTCAGATGATAATACTCCTGAGATATTGGAATATCTGAAAAACGCACCGGAAGACTATTTGTACCTTGATGACATCACTTTGAAAGCACAAAAGCAGATCCACGAAAAACTAAATGTCCCTGTCAGTGTACTCATAAAAACATACGGTGAAGGATTTGCTCCATTTGATTACTCCACTGAAAAGAAAGACCAACCTGATGATGTGTTGGAAAAGTCTTTCAGTGATGTAATCTTGAAGAATCACAAGAAGAACCTGAGTTTACTCAAACCAGCAGATATTCCTGGCCTTGCGACTATCATCAACGTGACCAACATCATAACAACTCCCCGCGCTATGCCGCTTTTGCCTGTGTTTGGCAGTGTTTCCGTTGAAGATCATCGCTTTTGGGAGCAGTTCAAATCCAAAAAGACTCTCTATTATGGATGCACCAATGAATGGAAAATCGGTTTAGACTATTCTCAATTAAAAGAAGTACAAGCACAGTATATTGAAGAAAGATCCATACCCCGGAATAAAGGTCAAAACAATTCTGATGAATCAGCCCGAAACTTATACTATATCTGCATCGCCGGACTTGTTCTGGTCCTTCTTCTGTCTCTGACTGTTTTCATATTAAAGAAAAAGAAACAAACGAATCTATAATCTAACCAACTATGAAGAAACAACTATTGATTTTGAGCGCTCTCTGCCTGGGAATGCTGGGCAACCTCTGGACGAACGCTCAGGCCAGATCCCCTGTTGAGGAGAAAACTCCGGGGGAACAACTGATCGAATTCATGCTGAATCCGCCCCAAAAATACGATATGGGAGGGGAAAGAAAGGATCTTTGGACACATACGCCCTATTATTTCCGAGTGAAATCAGATAGAGATATGCTATTTCACGGAGAGGCCATCAAAGATGAGACGATTATGAATCGTTCTGATTTAGGAAGCGTAGATTCCTATTTTTCAGCCTGGAGTCGGTATCAAAATGAGTATTGGAAAACCATCGGCAAGAATTTGACCCTTTGGACCAATACGGGAAAAGCCTCGGAAATGAATAATCCCATCCTGCAAAAAGAAAAGGATATGGTTTCTAAGGCATTGAATTATATCTCATTATTCAGTTTTTCCGAAGAGGAAGCCATCGTCAAAAGGCCAGAAGGAAATTTCATCATTCAGGATAAACAAAAGGAGAAAAAAGCGGATATCATTTTCGAGATGGATGAGCAGGGATATCTGAAAACGAGGACTATTTTATATCCTTCGCCCCAGGATGTTTCGGAAGAGAATCCAACATACGCTTTGGGAAACCGAATGGAGTGTTCTTATCAAAAAGGCAAAACTCCAGATTTTTTCCCAAGCGAGATAAAAGTCTATGACTTGATCGGGAAGTTTAACAACACCGAGATCCAGACCAATTTCTACAGTTCTTATATCTTTGACCATTTAGACCTGGATCCGCAGTTTTCGAGGAAAGACTTTGCCCTGGGTGAAAATGAAGGAGATACCGATTTGAAGATATACTGGGTCTCCGGAACGAATGTTTTATACAAAACAAGTGAAGGCACGCCCCAAAGAGTACTGACGGATGAAGAAGTGATCCAAAACTGGGATGAACAAAAGAAACTGACATCATCTCAACCGGCTAAAAACCGCGGGATCTATATCGTGCTGGCCGTCATCGCGTTTTTGGGACTCTTTTTCCTGATCCTGAAAAAATCAAATCGGGAAAACAGATTCTGATCCGGCTTTTCCTTTGGATGGATTTCGGTTGAAAAAAAGTTGAAACACCGTTAAACTGGACGTGACTGGAATGTCATTGTTATGAGAAGTTTAAAAAGTCTGATAATTGGTGCGTGTTTAATGATGAGTTTATGTGTTCAAGCGGAAGTCATCCGCCTGTGGGAAGGAGACGCTCCTGGTGCGCAAGGAGCTGAGGATAAGGATATTCCAACTTTGACCGTTTTCAAGCCCGAAGGCAAAGCCACGGGTTCCTCGGTGGTGATCTGCCCCGGCGGCAGCTACTGGGGTCTGGCCGACCATGAAGGCGCCGGCTACGCGCGGTTCCTGAACCAATACGGCGTGACCGCTTTTGTACTGAAATACCGTTTGGCTTCAGGTGGTTATCATCATCCCAGCATGATCAGCGACGCGGCCCGTGCGGTGCGTGTGGTCCGCTTCAACGCCGAGAAATGGGGACTGGATCCGAACCGGATCGCCATCATGGGTTCTTCCGCCGGCGGTCATCTGGCCAGCTCATTAGTCACTCATTTTGAGAAGGAAGTGCCGACAGCGCTGGATCCCATCGATCGCCTGAGTTCCCGTCCGGATCTGGGCATCCTCTGCTATCCGGTGGTGACCCTGGGCGAGTTCACCCATCAAGGCACCAAGGAAAACCTTTTGGGCAAAGAGCCTTCCGAAGGGATGATCAATTACATGAGCGGTGAGAAGATGGTCAGCAAGGACACTCCTCCCTGCTTTATCTGGCACACCTGGGAAGACGGAGCCGTACCGGTGGAGAACTCCCTGCAGTTCGCGGCCGCTCTCAGAAAAGCGGGCGTTCCCTTTGATCTGCATATCTTTGAAAAAGGCGGTCACGGCATGGGACTGGCCGAGAAGAAAGTCAAAGAGGGCGACACCGAAAAGACAGTCGTCCATCCCTGGGGCAACGACCTGATCTACTGGCTGAAAGCCCGCAAGTTCGTTGACTGAATCATTCTGTTTTGAGGGAGACGCGGGAGTATTCGCGTCTCTCCTTTTAGTATTTCGTAAATCCATAAAATGAAGTTTTATCAAGCGCTCAAAGAGCATTTTGGCATAGGCACCTCCCAGACACCCCTCTACCGCAAGGTGGACTGGATGACGATGGGGATCACTTTTCTGGTCGCCTTCTTCGGTTATCTGATCACACTGGCACCGGACCTGACCCTGGAGGACTGCGGCGAGCTGGCCGTGGGCTCCTACTATGCCGGTGTGCCGCATCCGCCCGGATACCCTGTCTGGACGATCTACACCTGGCTCTTTACGGTACTGGTGCCGATCTCCAATATCGCCTACCGCGTGGCGATCTCCTCGGCCTTTGCCTCCGCGCTTTCCTGCGGTGTGATTGCCCTGCTGATCAGCCGCGGTTCCAGCATGATCCTGGAGACCCTGGAAGAGACCAAAGAACTTGCTCCGAAGATGAGCCATCTGATCTGCGCGCTTTCCGGTTTCGTAGGCGGAATGATCTTCGGCTACAATGGATTTATATGGAGCCAGTCGGTCATCGTGGAGGTCTATACCCTCTCGGTGCTTTCACTGGTGACGGTAATGGCCCTGATGATGCGCTGGATGTACGCGCCGGCCCAGCGCCATTATTTATACATGGCCATGTTCATGTTCGGCATCTGCTTTACGAACCACCAGTCGCTGCTGGTGGCCGCCATGGGTCTGGAAATGATGGTCATCCTGATCAATCCAACTCTCGGCCGCGAGATGCTGATGGGCAATTCGGTGATCTTCCTCTACGCGCTGATCGGCGCGATCAACGGCAAGTACGCGAACCTGAATCCGGAGAAGGCCATCTTCAGCATCTTCATCGCCGTGGGCATCTCCTCCATCATCGGCTACATTTATCTGGCGATGAAAAACAAGTACGTGCTGAAGGAATGGTGGCACAATATCGCTGCCGTGTTCGCCTCCGGCTTTGCCTGGCTGCTGGCCAATATGTTCTATTTCTTCATGCCGATCTCCTCCATGACGAATCCGCCCATGAACTGGGGCTACGCCCGGACGGTGAGAGGCTTCTTCCACGCGCTGACCCGCGGCCAGTATGAATCAGCCAAGCCGACCAATGACCTGCTGATCTTCTTCGATCAGGTGCGTGTGTACACACTGGGCGCGCTGAACGAATTCACGATCGTGATGCTGCTGCTGGCGCTGATCCCCTTCCTGATCCTCTTCTTCCTGAAGATGGAAAAGAAACACAAGAACCGTCTTTTCTGGATCTCTGTATTCTATGGCGCGCTGTTCCTGCTGGGACTGCTGGTCTCGCTGAAGAACCAGGTGGCGCACGTTCCCATGGCCGGTTACTATGCCAAGTCGCCGGATACCTACATCGGTTTCTTTGCCGGATGGATCATTCTGATGCTGGTTTCGACTCCTTTCGTTTATTACAAAGAGATCTTTGGAAAATTTGAGCGAACCTGGCTGGCCGGAACGACCAGTGTGTTCTTCTGTCTGGCGATCCTGCTGCTGATCCTGCTGAACCCCAGCTCGGACAAACAAAGCCAGGATCTGCACAAGGTCTTCTTTACGGCTTCTTACGTCTTTTTCGCCTTGTGGATCGGTTACGGTCTGGCAATCCTGCTGGGATTCCTCTGCACCCGGTACGAACGCTATCGCGAAGCCTTTACCTACGGCGCGGCTATAGCCGGCGGCTTTGCTCTCTACGGTGTGGCAGCCACACTGAGCGATTCCAAAAATCCCCTTTTCATCACCACAGCGATCCTGGGACTGTTGATGACAGCGGCACTGGTCGCGCTGTTCATCCTGAACCGCAAAAAAGCTCCCATGGGACCGGTCTTCATCATTGTCCTGTTCATGCCGGTCTATACAGTCATGGCGCACTGGTGGGATAATGAACAGCGTGGTCACCTCTTCGGTTTCTGGTACGGGCATGATATGTTCACCCCGCCTTTTGAGCAGGCGGACGGCACTCCGCTTTACCCGGAAATGACGAAGAATGCCATCCTTTTCGGCGGAACGGATCCCGGCCGCTTCTGTCCGACATACATGATCTTCTGCGAGAGCTTCATCCCGCCCGAAAAGAGACGCGATCCGAAATTCGACCGCCGCGATGTTTATATCATCACGCAGAACGCTCTGGCGGATGAACCGTATCTGGATTACATCCGGGCTCATTACTTCCGCTCCAGTCAAAAGGATACGCCCTTCTTCTCCGAGCTGGTGAAAACGAACACCGCTAAGATGCCGGGCTTCATCGGCAAACCGATAGACTGGTTCGCCCAAAAACTGGACAATACGTTCATGGCTTACGGTGCCAAGGTGGAAGCCAAGCGCCGCGGCGAGGGTGTTTATCCTCCCAAAGAGATCTATACGCCTTCCGACATTGATTTCTACAATGCCTACATGGAATATATGCGCGATGCCTCGGAACGCGCTGAAAAAGGAATGCTCCGTCCCGGTGAGGTTTTTGATCCGCGGACAGGAACCGTCTCCGGTCAGGGTGCTGTCATGGGCATCAACGGACTGCTGACGAAGGTCATTTTCGACCACAACCCGGACAATGAGTTCTTTGTGGAGGAATCCTTCGCGCTGGACTGGATGTTCCCCTATCTGACACCCTACGGGATCATCCTGAAGCTGAACCGTGAACCTGTTGTGGAATTCCCCCAGGAGATCGTTGACAAGGATCATGAATTCTGGTGCAAGTATATGGACCGTCTCTGCGGCAACTGGATCACCTATGATACCTCTATCAGCGAGCTTTGCCAGTTTGCCGTGGATATTTATCTGAAAGGCGACTTCAGCAGCTACAAAGGCGACATGAAGTTCATCCGCGACAATGACGCGCAGAAATCTTTCTCTAAACTGCGCTCCGCGGTGACCGGTCTTTACTGGTGGCGCGTCAACTACGCGACCTCGACCGAAGAGCAGCAGCGTCTCCTGAAAGAAGCGGAATTCGCCGGCAAACAAGCCTTCGCGATATGTCCCTTCTCACCGGAAGCGCTCTACAAACTGGTCAACGTTCTGGCCGTCCAATCCCGCTTTGATGAAGCGCTGGATCTGGCTTGGACAACACTCCGCTTCGACCCCGAAAACCGCGGCATCGAGGAAGTCATCGCGACGATCATCCGTATGCGTGATGAATACAAACGCGGACAGCAGTCCGCCACCATCCAGCAGCTGGAGGGACTTTACAGAGCTGATACAAATCATATCTCCAATACCGTGGCACTGGCGACCGCCTACCTCAACGACAACCGTGTTGCCGAGGCACAGGAACTTCTTCTCAATGTCATGCCCCGGCTGAAGAAGCTCAACGATGAGAATCCGGGCGACCCGGAAAACGCCATGTATCTGTTCGCCACCTATACGATGACATCGCAGGAAGATCAGGCAAGACAGGTCATCACGAACCTGCTGAAGAATAAAGATCTCTCCCTGACAGGTGTGATCGCCGCCGCTCAGGCCATGCTCAAGATCGGTGACGCGGACGCGACTCTTTCGATCCTGAGGCGCGCGGTCGAGATGGCTCCGGACAACGCGGAGATCCTTTACGACTTGGCAGCTATCGAGTGCATCCTGGGAGATCAGGCTCAGTCGCTGGAACATCTGACTCACGCTATCGAGCTGAATCAGGTCCAGAGGCAGACCAATCCCGCCGCGAGGGATATCCTGAGCGTACTGCAACAGGATCAACGCTTTGAGAAGTTGAGGAATGATCCCAACTTCCCCAAGAAATAAGAATCGCAACTTTCGGTCTCCGACAGTGTTCAATAAACGGTGAGGACAAATGAACAACTTCACTGCGAAGGTGCTTCTTTCAACATCTTTGCGCGCGCGCGCCTGCAGGTGATCCTGGGAATGGCGGCGGCACTGTTTATTTTTCCGCAAAGTGACCTCTATTCGGCGGAACCCCCGGCAACGGCTCCTGCTAAACAAGTTGAAAAAACAAATGCTGTTCAGGATGTAAAAGCGCCCGCTCCGCTGAAATCCACGGAGTTCTTTTCCCAAAGTGAAAAGAAAAAAGACTGTCTGAACGCCTCGATCGAAGGAGCCCCGCTCAAAACAGTCCTGCGCCAGCTGGCCACCGTCACAGGGTGGAAGGTATTCATGGAACCGGGACTGACCCGCATGGTCAGCGCGAAATTCAAAGACCTGCCCTCTCATGAATCACTGCCCCTGCTTTTCGGCAGTCTCAACTATGCCTTGGTTTCGGACGGCACACACGGACAGCGGCTGCTGGTATTCCAAAAAGATCAGAAAGACGCTACGGAATTCATCCGTCCGGATCTTTCCCAGCCGATCCCTAATGAGCTGGTCGTAGTCCTCAAAAAAGGCTCCAAGCTCACACCGCAGGAGATCGCCCAGCTGATCGGCGGCAAAGTCGGTGCTGTCAGCAAAGACGGCAGAGCTATCCGCTTTATCTTTGAGGATGAGGAAGGTGTGGCCAGAGCCAAAGAGATCCTGGCCAAACTGATGGAATCCGATGTTGATTCACTTCAAAATAATTACTACATGGTCTCCCCGGAAACAGCCAGGGCTTTCGTCTCCCAAGGTCTTGCCATTCCCAGAAAAGTCACAGCCGTTTCGGGTGAAAAGACCACCATCGCGCTGATCGATTCCGCTCCGCATCTGGACGGAATCAACTACAGCGATGTACTGCTTGCACCTGTGGATTTCACAGGTGAATATACCAAGAGCTACAATTTATCCTCCGGCCCGACTCATGTGGACAGTATGCTGGGATCCTCGCTCTTCTGGCTGCAAAACAGCGGTTATGACGCGCTCGATTTCAATTATCTGCCGTTGATCGCGATCGGTTCCGAGGGGTATGGTGATGCTTTTTCTGTAGCCGAAGCGGTGAACTATGCCAACGCCGCCGGAGTGGATGTCATCAACATCAGCCTGAGCGGTGACGGTTATTCCCCCTATTTGAACGACGCTATTCAGGGCGCACTCGCAAACGGCAGAACGATTGCCGCGGCCGCCGGGAATGACCCCACCGGACAAACGACTTACCCGGCCGGTTACAAGGGCGTAGTTGGTGTTACCGCCCTGGAACGGGGGCAAATCGCTCCCTACGCGAATTACGGAAATTTTGTGGACGCGGCTACAGCCGGGACCGGGCTTTTCTATTTTGATGATTCCTGGTATCTGACCACGGGAACATCCGTTTCCACGGTCTATTTTTCCACTCTGGTCGCCGCTGAAATGGCCGCCACCGGCAAAAGTGCGACCGAAGCTCAAAACTCTGTTTTGAAAAAATTCGGCTATAAGCCGTAAGTTTAAATACCCCTTTCAGACAGCATCTGTCTGACACGATCGGCGATCTGATCCACCGGGCTCATGCGGCCTTTTCCTGAATAACCGCACGCCTGCAATCCTTCATCAGGTCCAATAAACTCCACACCACGATTCTTCAAAATGCTCACATTTTCTTCCGTTGCCGGATGCTGCCACATTCGTCCGTTCATCGCCGGAGCGATCAGCACTCCTGTCTCCTGATGTAAGGCCAGTGCCAGACAGGTCAATGCGTTGTCCGCGATGCCACAAGCCAGCTTGGCGATCGTGTTCGCCGTTGCCGGCGCGATCACGAGCAGATCCGCCCAGTCCGCCAGTGCGATATGACGGGGGCTCCACTGCTCATCGCTTTCATAGAGATCCCGCACCACGGCATTTCTCGACAGTGTGCGGAATGGGACTTCCGTAACGAATTTCTGCGCGTCAGCCGTCATCACGACTCTCACCTCACAGCGCACATTTTCACTGTTCCAATGAGTCAAAAGACTCACCAAATCGATCGCCTTGTGCGCCGCGATAGAGCCGGTCACTCCGACCACTACATGAGCTGTCTTGATGGGTGTTGTATTCATATCATCAATCAAAATTCAATTATTTTCCGTGTCAATGAAACAAGCCGATGTATTTTTCCAAATCGCTTTGACTGATGCGGGAGCGCTTCATTTTCTCCGCCAGTACAACCGCGTAAGCTCTTTCATAATCCTCATCCATGCTTCCACTCAGGAGGATATAATCAAAACCGCCGCAAGTCTGCATCTCCGTGCGGGCTGTATCCAGTCGCTTTTGGATCACTTCGGGAGAATCACTCCCCCGTCCCTCCAGCCGTTTGCGCAAGGCTTCCACGCTTGGCAGAGCGATGAACAACGAAACAAATGAAGCAGACAAAACAGGATCGTTCTTGGCCATCTTGGCAATGGATGCCACTCCCTGCACATCTACGGAAACGATGACATCTTGTCCCAACTCTAAACGACGGATGATCTCGCTCTTCAGTGTGCCGTAGAAATTCCCATAGACATTGGCCCACTCCAGAAATTCATCCGCGGCTTTCCTGGATTCAAACTGATCCTTTGTCAGGAAATAATAATCCTTGCCATCAACTTCACCCGGTCTGGGAGCGCGCGTCGTACAAGTGATGGCACGCTGCAGTCCCAGATCAGAAGCCAGCAGTCGGTTGCACACAGTTGTTTTACCGCCGCCGCTGGGTGCCGAAACAACCAAAAAAATCGGTTTACTGTTGAGAAATTCCATCTCGTGATATCAGCCTAACAGAATACCGCCTTTGCTGGCATTGCTGACCAGTTTCTGATACCGAGCCAGCCAGCCGGTCACTTCCCGCTTCAACGGTTTCCATGTCTCTTTGCGTTTTTCTAATTCAGCAGGATCTACCAGGATGTCGATCTTGCGGTTCGGGAAATCGATCCTCAAGCGGTCACCTTGTTTCAGCAAACCGATCGGGCCGCCTTCAGCCGCTTCGGGCGAGACATGACCGATACAGGCTCCGGAGGTACCGCCGCTGAAACGACCGTCTGTGATCAGCGCTACCTTATCTCCCAAGCCCATTCCCACAATGTAGCTGGTCGGCGAAAGCATTTCCTGCATACCCGGACCGCCGCGCGGACCTTCATTGCGAATGATGACGATGTCACCTTCTTTGACCTTGCCGCCCAGGATACCTTCACAGGCTTCCTCCTGGCTCTCGAAAATAACACAAGGTCCTTCAAATACGAAATCCGCTCCGCAGTTGTCTTTGAATCCCTGAGAAATACCAGCGGTCTTGATCACACAGCCTTCCGGCGCCAGCTGTCCGTAAAGAACGGAAAGTCCGCCGTCCTTTGTATAAGCGTGGGCTTTATCGCGGATGCAGTCTTTGGGATCAAAACGGAATGTGGAATCGTAAGGAACGATGCCGGTCGGTTCAAAACGGGCAATCTTCTTTTCATCCGTCTCCAGAGTCAGCGAACGGAAACAATCCTGTTTGCCCAGAGTACCGCGCAGCACACCGAAACGGGTCTTCGTTCCTCCAGCGTATTTCCACAAGAGGATGCCCGGTGTCTGACTGGGGCCCATTGCCAGCTCCGCGCGAATAGCCGGCTGATTGGCTTTCAGATAATCACTGATGCCGGACAAAATATTCACTTCGCCTTTCAGAACATTTTCCGCGGAAAGTTTGACCTGACCTCTTTCCTCCATTACCGCGGTAAACGCATAAGCATCCGCCAAATTCCATGCCGCCGCGATCCTCCATAAGAGAACTCCGGTCGGATCGCCTGTCAAAAATTCAACAGGTCTCCGTCCTAAACGTCCCTCTGAATCGGCCTGAGCACACGCGCCGGAACAACGGACAACCTCCGCCTTGCGCAAACGGCGGCCGGAACGCATATCCCAATCATCAATATTCTCTCCAAGGGTCTTGCCGGTAACAGTCTTGGCATTCAGATTCAAAATCGGTTTTTCTGTCGGTGTCCCGCCATGGATGTACTCGCCATTCATGAAACCGTTGGCCTCATCAATGCGGCGCAGTTCACCCAGAATGGTGTGGATGCCGCCCGCCCGGTGAACATCCTGCACATGATAATCACTGGATGGAGAGACCTTGCACAAACAAGGCACCCGGCGGGAGATCTGATCGATCCGGTCAATGTCGTACTCGATCCCGGCTTCACGGGCAATGGCCAACGTATGCAAAATGGTATTCGTGGAACCGCCCATTGCCACATCCAAAGCCAACGCGTTGTCAAGCGCTTCCAAAGTCGCTATATCCCTCGGTTTCAGATCCATTTCGATCAGACGGATGATTTGTCTGGCCGCCGCGGTATAGAGAGCTTCACGCTCCTTGGATGTCGCCAGGATCGTTCCATTCCCCGGCAATGCCATACCCAGAGCTTCGCATAAGCAGTTCATGCTGTTCGCCGTAAACATTCCAGAACAGGAACCGCAGCCGGGACATGCGCTCCGTTCCAGTTCTTCCAGCTGGGCTTCTGTGATCTGTCCGGCTTGTTTTGCTCCTACTCCCTTGGTGATTGAGATCAGATCCGCCGCTTTCTGCGCTAAGGTGAAAGGAGTTTCACCCGATTCACGCCGCATAACGCCCGCGGCCATCGGACCACCACTGACAAAAATCGTCGGCAGATTCACCCTCATGGAAGCCATCAGCATACCGGGAACGATCTTGTCGCAGTTCGGAATGCAGATCAGCCCATCAAAGCAATGCGCCCGAAGCATCGTCTCCATGCAATCTGCGATCAGCTCACGGCTGGGCAGCGAATATTTCATCCCGGTGTGACCCATCGCGATGCCGTCATCCACACCGATCGTGTTAAAGACAAACGGGATGCCGCCGGCTTCTCTCACAGCCTGCTTGACCATCTGACCCACTTCATTCAAATGAGCATGACCGGGAATAATATCAATGTGACTATTCGCGATCGCGATAAAAGGTTTATTGAAATCCTCTTCCGATGTGATGGCTCCGGTAGCGCGCAGCAGCCCGCGATGAGGCGCGTGCTCGAAACCCTTTTTGATGATATCTGAACGCATAAATAAAATTATGAAATTTTCAATGGGACTCTTTTTCCGATAGATCCCCGCTCCGTTCAGTTTACATGCCACGAACGATTTTGTCACCTTCCAAAGCCAAATTTCTATCATCTAAAATTTTATAAATTTGCTGTTTATAAAAAACTTATTGAATTTTATAAGAATACCTGAGACAATAGGGGCGTGTCGTGTTTTGACGCGTTAAGGATCATTAGTGGTGTGATGATCCTGTTGTTCCTTTGAAAACGGCTATTTAGAGTGAACATAAATAAAGCAAAATATCTTGTGCCTCTGACAGTTGAGTGATGGTGAAAAATAATTTAGGTAAAACACATTTATGTAAAGGCCTGGGACTTTCATGTCTTTTAGGCTCTTTTGTCGTCAGCTTTCCCAATGTGGCTCAGGCGCAGGTCTCCCGTCAGCGCTCCACTTCCGGTGAAGCCGCCGCTGAATCTATCATCCGCGGTCAAACGGAGACAAAAGCCGGTCATTTTCTCAGCTGGAACAAGTGGAACTTTGGTATCCGTCCCCGTGTGGATGTGGAATACAACAGCAATATCTATCGTAGGGATGAGTCTTATATCAATGGTGATGCGGATGATTTCATCATTCGCCCTGAAGTCAAATTCGACTTTTACCGCGCGATCTCTGATTTCAACAGCATTGACCTGACTCTGGGTGTTGGCACTGATATTTACACCAAACACACTTCCATCAATACCTATTCACCTCTTATTTCTCCTGATACAGAATTTGCTTATCATCTGTTTATTGGAGATACACATGTCAAACTGAGAGACGCATTTTCCTATCAAGAGGATATCAATAACATCAGAACCGTCCAAGAGAGTGGCGAATTCGTTGATATTGAAAGTGTAAAATTCGGTCGTTATGATAATAAATTAGGTGCTGCCGCGGACTGGGATACGGGTGCCTTTCTTTTTAAAGGCTCCGCGGATTGGAACTGGTTCCATTCAAACTCAAGCCGTTATGAGTACATGGATCGCAATTCCGGGCTGTTTACTCAATCTGCCTCATATTTCATCACACCCACTATAGAAACAGGTATCGAAGCTAACGATCCTGTTCATTTTTTCTCTAAGCACGGTAAGTCCAACAGCCTCAATGATCAGTTCCGTTTAGATATTGGTCCTTTCTATGCCATGAAGCTGGGCAATCGGATCAGATTTAAAGTCGGTGCCGGTTACAGCTATGCCACTTTCTTCCAAAATGATAACGATCCCGTTACGGATGATATCAATGACTGGTACGCGAAAGCCAACATGGATTATGTAATCACTCCCTGGCTGGTCAATTCCGTTAATGTATTCAGAGGCAATCGTTTGAGTTGGAACTCCGACAACCAGGAAACTATTACTGTCGGTGACACCATCCGATTCAGCTACATCCGCGACTTTGATATCGATTTCTATTGTTCAATCAATTTCTATAAAGACACTGGCGTTCGCTATAAGAACCGGAATGACGCTCATGCTGAATACTATGCAGGCGGTGTCCGGATCGCTTACACCTTTCTGGAGCGCTGGCAGCCTTCTTTGAGATATACTTACTACACCTATGAACGTGAAAATACTGACTATAGCAGATACGATGTTCATCAGGTCATGCTGGGAATACAATACACTTTCTAACATTTTATTACAGAATTAATTATTTATTTTTAAGTTATGATAAATATTAAAAAAATAGTGGGAATGGCAGCAGCCTGTCTGTTGACTTTTTCCCTGTGGACAGCCGCGGTCAACGCCGCGGATGAAAATCCTGTGAAAGGGACTAACCAGTTCAAAACTCCGCCCGCGCTGGATATGAACACGCTGGATAATCTGCAAAAACTCCAGAAGGGCTACAAAGTGAACTATCAGGTCTTTGAAGACAGAGACTTGCCCATCGAACTGATTGTCACGGACTCCGGTGATTTGGTCATCCCCTATTATGAAGGTCTTATCAAAGCGGCCGGAAAAACCTGCCGCGAAGTGGCTTTTGATATCAAGAAAGAGCTGGAAAGAACTCACTACAAACGGGCTACGGTCCGCGTCAGTGTTTCCTCTATCGCTTATACAAATACCGGTACTATTACTGTTCAGGGGTATGTAAAATCACCTGGTTTACAACAGCTTCTCCCCGGTGAGATCTACACTGTCACCATGGCCATCGCTAAAGCCGGCGGCGGAACCGATTTCGCTAATCTGAAAAAAGTTCAGCTGACCCGTGTCATTGACGGTGAGCCTAAGAACTTCTACATCAATGTCAAAGATGTTCAGGAGAAAGGTAAACTGGATCTGGATATGGATGTGAAGGCCGGCGACTTGATTTATGTGCCGCAAAGCTACTTCAGATAATTCAATATTTCATTTAACATAACCAAATCAGAGATTTAGAATGGATTCTAACGAAAATAAACCTCAAATTCCGCTCAATGAGATGGAGGGAATCGATGGGATGCGTCCTCAAATGCGTGAGGATCGTTTCTCCATCAGCAACGAAATCATGCTGCGTGTCCATCGCTACAAGATCCTTCTTCGCAAGCGGTGGTGGGTCATGTTCCTCGGCATTCTGCTGGGGCTAGGCCCCGCTTTCGTACTGATTTCAACAATGCCGCCGAAGTTCCAGTCCGAGAGTAAGATGGTCATGGCCCAGAGAATGGCTACGACCGACAAGCTCGTGACAGATGAGATCCAGAACTTCATGGGCACTCAGAGCGAAATGCTGAAAAGTCAACGTGTTCAGGAAGACGCTATGGACAGATTCCTGGAGATCCATCCGGAAGTAGCAGAAACCTGGACCAACGTGATCGCACTCAATCCGAACGCAAGAATGTTCTCTTTCAGCTCCAAGGACAGCTTGCGCAACCAGGCTCTGACTCTCACGGCTGTGGGCAAAGATGCCAAGCAGGTTCAGGACTATCTGAACTGCGTGATGGATGCTTACCTGGCTTATAAGAAGGAATTACGCGAAAAAACCTCTGAAACCACATTCGAGTCTCTGACCAATCAGATCGCTACTCTGGACATAGATATCCAAACTCTTCGCGATGCTATTTCCAATTTCCGCACAACCAATAATGTTGTTATGCTGGAACAAGTCGGTTCCGGCCGGGCCAAAGAATTAGGCGATATCAATACTGAATTGAACCGCACCAAACGTGAACTGGACGCTCTGAACGAGATGACCCCGGAACAGATCCAGGCTGTTGTGATGCGTCAGGGCAGCACAGCTCTCTCAAACGGGTCTGCGGTTAGTACAGGTGTCAGTTCAGACATGGCCTCCGCATTAGCCAAACCTCAAGCCGAATACTATAAGAGTTTACAGGAACTGACCAAGTTACAGGCTAACCGCGAAGAACTGACTGAATTCCTGAGAGATTCACATCCGAAGGTTCGTGATCTGGATCAGCAGATCTCCGCCCTCCAAAACGTAGTGGACAGCTTCAAACAGATGGCTATGGATACCATCGTATCTCAGCGCAGTGCATTGGAAATCAAGGTGAAACAACTCCAGGCCGCGTTTGACGATATGCAGGAACAAGCTGCTGTCGCAGATAAAAAGCTGACAGAATACAAAAATATGAATGATGATCTCACTCGCAAGCAGGATATGTTCCAGAAACTTACTGAGATGCTCCGCACGGTCGATCTCAGTAAAGTCATGTCCAACGAGAGCTTGAGCATCATGGATAAAGCTTCCCCGGCCAAGAATGTGGCTCACCGCTCAATGAAGCTCCTCATCGGTTTCCTGGCAGGTATCTTCATCGGCTTTGTCGCTCTCTATATCATTGACCTCTTTGATGATACTTTCGGAACCATTTCCGAACTTCGTGACCAGTTCACGGAAACCGTTCTGGGACAGATCCCTGAAATCGACAAATTCCAGGAAGACGACGAACTTCACCTCCTTTCCGAAGAGAATGAAGACAGTCACGCGCTGATCGAATCTTTCCGTAACCTGCGCTCGTCTATCATCTTCTCTTATGACCAGGGTAAAGTACCCAAAGTGATGTGCGTTACCAGTTCCGTTCCGTCTGAAGGTAAATCCACGGTCTCGACCAACCTGGCTGTCTCGCTGGCAATGGCCGGATCGAAAGTCCTTCTGATCGACGCTGATATTCGCCGCGGCCATATCTGCAAGAAGTTCAAGATCGAATCCACTCCGGGTCTGGTGGAATTCCTGCATCAGAAAGTATCCTCTGATCAGGTGGTCAAACACACGGATGTTGAGAATCTGGACCTGATCCCTGCCGGCAAACTCCAAAAGAGTCCGGGTGAACTTTTCCTGCATCCTTCACTGGATGTGCTGCTGAACGAGATGAGGGCCAAGTACGACTTCATCATCATGGACTCCGCGCCGCTGCTGGCTACGGACGATACCAGTAACCTGGCCCGCCGTGTGGATGGCGTACTCTTTGTCGTTCGCGGTGCCTTCACCTCTATCCGCTTCGCTCGCGAATCTCTGAAACGTCTGCGCACCAGAAAGATCCCTCTGATGGGTCTGGTCTTCAACCGCGGTTATTCCACTCGTAATGACAGCTACTACTATTATTACGATTACTATGAATACTACGGCNNAAGAGAAGAAAGAAACGCCGCCATAAGAAGAAAACGAATGGTTACTATTATGGGTACCACTCTCACTCTTCTGACGAGGACGATGCCGAGAACAAAGAAGGCACCGAAACCGCGAATGAGAAAAAAGAATAAGACCTTCTGAAAACGAAAAAGAGATGCTGTAAACGGCATCTCTTTTTTTTATAAAAATGTCCCGCTTAGACAGCTTAGACAGCTGTGTGTTTGACCAGCTCCAGCGCCCCAACGGGAACAACATTCTCACCCAGTTGAGCGATAAGCACTTTGGGCCCCGGCTGAAAAGCATCCATGAGATATTGAGGCAGAGCCTGTTGGACAGCTTCTCTCAATGGTTCCCCTATCAGGGAAAGGCCGCCGCCCAGCACGATCGCCTGGGGATGGATCAGATGGGTCGCGTGCGACAAGGCAAAAGCCAGGTCATCCGCGACTTCCTTTAAAATTTTCTGCGCGACAGAGTCTTTCTCCTGTAAGGCCGGCAATAGTTTTGCCGCCTGCTTTGTTTCCATCCCAGCGCAGAGTTCGGCCAGTTTACAATCGGGATTAGCATGGATAGCCGCCTGGATGCGTTTATCCACAGCCCAGCCGGAACAGCAGGATTCCACCGTGCGCCCGGTCTTATCCAGACGGATGTGACCGATCTCGATCTCGCCGGGGATCGCTCCGTGATAGATTTTTCCATCCACTACGGCTCCGCCGCCGACTCCGCTGCCCATATTCATATAAAGGACAGGACTGTAACCGACACCAGCGCCACAGAGAGCTTCGCCTAAAGCCGCTGTATTGGAATCATTTTCAACACAAACATAAGTCTTCCCATAAACCTCCTGGATCCATCCGTTCAGGTCAAAATGATCCCAGCCCTGGATCTGATGGGAACAAATCGTGTGCCCTGTCTCGCGATCCACAGGACCTCCGAAACCGACCCCGATGCCGGTAATCAACAGATGATGGCGTTTCCATTCTGTGAGAAAACGCGCGATCCGTTCACGGATCCCCTCCGCGCCGCGTTCTTTGCGCACCTCAAACCGGAAACAATTTAAAACGCGGGCATCGCGGTCCGCGATCACCATTTGGATCTTTGTCCCGCCGATCTCGATCCCAACCAAATGTTTGTGCATAAATTTGATATGAAAAAATGGGAAATGAAGACCGCATCTTCATTTCCCATCTTTGTTTTAAGAGGCTTTAGAGACCCTTCACCTTCCAGCCGGAGCGGTATTCACGCTTCACCAACTCGTTGGCGGGTTTGAACTTCTTATTGGCTTCGGCCAGGCTGAACTTCAAGCTCTTGGAATTCCACTTCAGGGTGGTCTTCGGGAACTTGCAGGCGATGCTGCCCAGCAGGACGGACTCGGTCAGAGGACCGGAGTAGTCAAAGCCGGCGGTCGTCTTGCCTTTGCCCTGGACGGCGTCCACAAACTGATGCCAGTGATTCAGCGAAGGCAGAGCCAGCTTCTGGAGAACGTCATCATCTTCAAATTCTTCGTACTTGTCGCCGTTCTTCATGTAAACAACGGGAGCGCCGATGTGCGGGATCACGAGGACACCCTTCTCACCAATGAAGATGGAGCCGAGGGTCGGCATATTGGGAACCAATTCCATGATGTGTTTCGGCGGACGTTCGCCCGGACCATCGTACCAGTACACCGGGATAGTCTTTTCAGCGGTGTATTTCGTGCCGGGGAAGATATAGTGCATCTCAGTCTTCAGACCCCAGAAATAGTCGTTCGGGCGAGGACCTTCGGAGCGCACCTGGATCGGAGCGGTCAGTTCCAGAGCCTTGAACACCGGGTCAAAGATATGGCAGCCCATATCACCAAAGATGCCTGTGCCAAAGTCCTGCACTTTGCGCCAGTTGCCCGGATGATAGATATCCTTGACGAACGGACGATAGGAGGCGGTGTTCAGCCACAGATCCCAATTCAATGTGCTGGGAACCGGGTCGCTGGCGGTCGGTTTCGGATCGGTGGAACCCCAGTGGCGGTTGCCGCACCAGGAGTGCGTTTCCTTGATCTTGCCGATGATGCCGCTCTGGATCATGTTCACCGTGGTGCGGTAAACGTCATTGGAATGGATCTGGATACCCATCTGGGTCACCAGTTTCTTCTTCTTGGCATAGTTGGTCAGAGCGCGGACTTCATAGATATCGTGGGCCAGAGGTTTCTGGCAATAGACGTTGAGTCCCAGCTGCATCGCGCTCATGGCCATCACCGCGTGGCAATGGTCGGGCGTGGTCACGGAGACACAGTCCAGGTCTTTCTCCTTGTCCAGGAGCTCGCGATAATCCGCGTAAGTTCTTAATTTCGGGAATTTACCCTCTAAATCCTTCTTGATCCCAGCCAGATAACCGGAATCCACATCCGCTACGGCCACAAAATCCACATTCGGATGGCTGATGATGCTGTTGATATCAGCGCGGGCCATATTGGCAGAACCAAAAGCGGCGTAACGAACTCTGCCGCTCGGCGGCGCAGAGATCAGATTGCGTGTAATAAACGGCGCGGTCAACGCGGCGGCGCCTAATGTTTTCAAAAACGATCTGCGTGAAAACTTCAAACCACTCATACAGCCCTAATAATGCTTAAAAAAAGATAAACCTGCAAGAAAAAACTGCCGTTCATCCTCAGACAAACGGCAGTTTTGATTATATCAGAGCCATTTTTCAGGCTCTGTGTGTATTTTTCGCCTATTCGGCCAGACGGTAGAACGCGCCTTCGCCGCTCAGATCAACTTCGTAAGGTGAAGCCGCGTTGATCGCGGTCCACGGACCTTCCGCTGTCGGAGCCACTTCCAGTGAGCCTTTCTCCCAGCTGAGGATCAGTGTGTTATCCACAATATCCCAAACCAGTTCGTCACCGATCACCGGTCCAGGAATCACATCAGGACCCGCCTCAAAGTTCTCGGCCACCTGGTCAGCGGTCAAGAAGCCATTGTAGATACGGAATTCCTCATAATCACCCGTGAAGTACGGATCGCGGAAGTTGGATTTACCCAGCCACATATCCGGCATACCATATTTGAATGTCGTCGGATCCGCCAGCTGTCTGGCTTTGCCGGCCAGTTCACCGTTCACATAGACATAACCCATCAGGGACGCTTTGTCGTAGGTGTAAACAATGTGAGTGAAGGTCTCAGTTCCCGCGGCCGGAAGTCCCAGACCGGTGATCTGATATTCAACACCTTCATACTTCACAGAGTAAATACCGCTGCCCCAGGCAAGCATCGTGTATTCACGACCATCACCCACGGCACCTTCAGCCGTTGTATTGCCGAAGTCCCAAACACGGCCCCAGCCCTTGTTGCCTTCATTGGCGCGAGCCCAGGTCTCGATCGTATAGGAACCGAAGCTGCTCATGATGTCAGCCGGCAGTGCCGCGAAGGAACCGTCGGTCAGAGAATCAGGAGTACCCTGGCCGGTCAGATGGAGGATACCATCAGCCACCTTGGTGCCGTATTTCTCTTCACCATAGAGTGTACCGTCAGCGCCGCCGATGGAATCAGTCATTCCATCATCGAAGCTGTAGCGGTGAGCCAGTGTGAACACGTTCGGGATGACCGTGAACGTCACCGGGGCTGAAGTCAGACCTTCGTAGGAGGCTGTCACAGTGGCAGTACCTTCGGCAACCGCCATCAGGGCTCCATTGTCAACTACCAGCACGCCTTCCGGATCAACAGCAATCTCAGCGTCATTGGTCAGATCAATATCACCAGCCGTGGCAGAACGTCCCCAGACATTGTAGATGACTCCGCCGCCGAGCATGATTTCCGTGCTTTCCACTTCCAGATCGAGACTATCCAGCACGCTCGGTGTACCGACTTCATTCGGACCCGCTTTCTGGTCAGCCGCCATCTGAGGTGTGCTGATCACACCGTGCCAGATACGGAATTCCTGGATGTCACCCGTGAAGTACGGATCCTTCCAGTTGGATTTACCGATCCACATATTCGGCATACCATATTGGAATGTCGTCGGATCGCCGAATTGTTCGCCGCTGGCGCGCAGTTCACCGTTCACATAGAGGTAACCGGTTTGGGTTGCGCTGTCATAGCTGTAAACAATGTAAGTGAAGTCTTCCGTACCCGCGGCAGGAAGTCCGAGATTGGTGAGCTGTTTCTCAGTGTTCTGATATTTCACAGAGTAAATACCAGCAGCCCAGGCCAGCATCGTGTATTCACGACCATCACCAACCGATGTCGTACTGGTACCGTTACCGAAGTCCCAAACACGGCCCCAGTGCTGGTTGCCGCTGTTGGCGCGAGCCCAGGTTTCGATCGTGTAGGAAGCGAAGCCGCTCATGATGTCAGCCGGCAGTGCCGCGAAGGAACCGTCGGTCAGAGAATCAGGAGTACCCTGGCCGGTCAGATGGAGGATACCATCAGCCACCTTGGTGCCGTATTTCTCTTCACCATAGAGTGTACCGTCAGCGCCGCCCACGGAATCTTTCACTCCGTCGTCGAAGCTGTAGCGGTTGGCCAGTATGTAAGTTTCAGGCAGAACGGTCACGTCCAGTGTACCGGTCACACCTTCGTAAGTAGCAGAGATCGTCGCTGTACCAGCGGCAATACCACCGAAGCGTCTCTCACCGTATCCGCCCACGTAGGTCGTGGCTATACTTTCGTCAGAGCTGGTCAGCTCAACGTCAGAGGTCACGTCCACGTCACCAGCCTGGCTGTAGTGGGCAACCACCTTCACGGAGCTGCCTTCCTTGGTCAGGACAGTGGTCAGCGGAGCGCTCAGAGTCACACTCTGGAGCACGTCTTCACCTTCAGGAAGAGCATCCGGACCCGCGGCGTAGTTGGCGGCCACGGCTTTAGCGTCCAGGAGACCGTTCCAGATACGGAACTCATCCACATTGACACTGATCGGATTATCCACCAGGAACATAGAACGTCCGATGTAGTTGAAGTCGTCAACGATATCGGAGAGCTTGCGGTTGTTGCTGCCTGTGGTGGCTACAGCCTGGCCGTTCAGATAACCGGTCACAGTGCCGTTTTCATCATAGGCAAAGACCATGTGCAGGGTCTGACCTGTCATGTCGCTCATAGCGCGAGGAGTGGCAACACTGTAGTATTGCTCACCGCCGCCCACTGTGCGTGTCGCGATACGGACATTGGCAGCACCCGTGTAGATACTGGCAAAGAGATAGCCAACGGGAGCATTAGGTCTGCCAGCCTCCCAATCAACTGTACCAAAATCGAGCAGACGATTCCAGTTACCAATATACTCACCTGGTGTGAACCAGGCTTCCCATGTCATACTCTTGAGACCACTGATGATGCCTTTAGGCAACTGTGCAAACGAATGATTTTTTTCACCATTCAAACGACCGTTCAGAATCAGTTGTCCATCAGCCACGGAAGCACCGGAACCATAAGTGAAACCATCAGCATAGCCAACGGAATCGGTGACACCGTTGTCGAAGCTGTAGCGGTGGAGCAGAGCCACCTGATCCGGCAGAACGGTCACAGCCTTGGTCGCGGTCGCGCCGCGATAGCTGGCGGTGACATTGGCCGTACCGGCGGCAACACCCACCAGACGTTTCTTGCTGTCAATAGCCAGAACGTCCGTGTTGTCAGACTTCAGATTCAGAGAAGCGGCTTCCGTCACTTCAAAGGTCGTACTCCACACATTGACCGGTGCCACCTCCCAGCTGACAATAGCTTTTGCCGGGGTCGCGGCATCCACATAAACGACTTCAGGGATATTCAGAACCAGAGTCGGATCCACGGTGACATCAGGAACGTAATCCGGACCGGCGGCATAGTTGGCGGATGCCTGATCAATGGTCAAAGCACCCTTCCAAATACGGAATTCATCCATCTTGCCGGGCAGACCAACATTGCCGCGGGATGTTCCCAGATAACCGACATACTTCGGCATCCAGGCTTTCAGTCTCGCCGCGCTGACTGTCATGGTATTCTGGGTTTCTAAACGACCATTCATGAACAGCTTCAAGACCTGAGATTCAGGATCCACAGAGATCGCCACGTGGGTCATGCCCGCGCCGGCCAGTCCCTTCGGAGCGAAGGTCTCGGTCTTGTAGTAGGAACCGTCATTCAGTTCGACCAGTGCCCAGGTGGAGTTAATATTCTGTCCCTGGTCCGGTTGAGCGCCCAGAGCGAACTCATTGTAGGTATGCTCATAATCTTCCTCATTGAAGAAGCTGAAGTTGAAGCTGCCCCAGTTACCGGCAGTTGCCTGATTGATCTCGATCCAGGTTTCCAGAGTGAACGCCTCACCAGCGACGATTTCCATCACGCCCTGAGGCAGAACGACTGGTGTGACACCGTCCATGGTCAGCTGACCATTGGCGATCTCCAGACCCCAGTTTTCACCATCCGCGTTGCCGACAGAGTCTTTGGTGTCACCGGTGAAGGAATAACGGTGGACCAGTGTCGCGGGAGCTTCATAAGTTTCGATAGCGGCAGTGGCTTCAAAGCCGCTGTAGCTGACGATCAGATTGCCGCTGGCAATAGTAGAGCAAGTATATGAATGATCACTCAGCAGGATGAAGTCAGGATTATCAATGGAGATCTTCACGCCATCCACACTGTTGATAGGAACGTCCTTCATATTGGCATAATCACCGTAAACAGAGAAGTTCACAGTCAAACCAGGAGCAACAGACGGAGCGTCGGACACCACACGGATGCCCTGGAGTTCACCCAGGTCACCGGCGATCTGATCCGGACCGGCCACATAGTTGGCCGCGACCTGTTTGGTGGTCAGCACACCCTTCCAGGTACGGAACTCATCGATCGCGCCGGTAAAGGTATAGTCACTGGCATACAGGGAACGACCCAGATAGCAGTAGGGCATCGGGCCGATCTTGGCCGGATTATTGCTGATGTCGTCGGCTTCCGCGATCAGAATACCGTTCACATACATGCGGGCCAGATTGGCATCACCCAGCAGGGTCATTACCACATGGACCATTTCGTCCGTGGGCAGGTAGTAACCACCCTTGGTCAGCTGCTGTTCAGCGGCACCCTGACCGGCAGTCACAAAGGTGAAGGAGCTGCCGCCAGTGGTTCCATTGTAAGGAGCCATGAACATATACTTGGTGCCGGAATTGCCTTCCTTGCCGCCGAAGTCGAAGAGACGAGCCCACATCTGGAGCTTGTCAATGCGGATCCAGCTCTCGATGGTGATGGATTCGTGATCGGAGATCAGGTTCGCGGGCAGCTGGACATAAGAAACAGCGTCATTCGGATCGTCCGCGCCGGACGGAGCCGCCGGATTTTCCTCAGTTGCCAGCAGCAGTGTGCCGTCCACGATCTGAGCCGCGCCGTAAAGCGTGCCATTGGCACCGGCCACGGAATCGCTCGCGTCGCTGGTAAAGCTGTAGCGGTGTGTCAGAGTGGCCGCGGGCATCGCTGTCACCGTAATGGTGCTGGTTCCCGTGAATTCACCGTAAGTGATATCCAGGGTCGCGGTACCGACTTCATTGGCATAGAGCTTGCCATTTTCCACAGAAAGAATGTCTTCATTTTGGCTGGAAACTGTTGTCTCGGTCTGATCCAGGATGACACCTTTGACATTCTTATAATCCGCGTACACATTGAACGGAGCGGAGGTGCTCTCGATCATACTGGTCGTGCCGTTCTGCAGTTTCACATAAACAGACTGGAGTTCACCTGTTTCAGAAGGCAGAGTATCGGGACCGGAAGCATAGCTCAGACGAACGTCTTCCACCGTCATCGCGCCATTGTAAATGCGCATTTCATCAATCTTGCCGTAGAAACCCGGATCGGTGCCATTGGCGCCGATAGCGGCAAAAGTCAGAGCACCCAGATCAGCGGGAACCACTGTCAAATCTCTTTCAACCAGCAGATTGCCGTCACGATAGATGGAATACTTCTTGGTGTAGCCGTCAGCGACCACCACCAGGTGAGCCACTACGCTTTCTTCCAAACCGGCCGCGTATCCGGTACCAACGATCTCATTATTTCCATAAGGAGTCTTGATATAAGAATTGATCACGGTAGATCCGCGCGGAGTCAGATAGAAGCTGGAGACAGAGCTGGAGAACTGCCAGAGTCTGCACCAGTTATAGGCCTGGTTCACATTGTCTATCTGCGCCCAGACTTCGATGGTCGCCGCAAGCTGTCCATCGAAGTAATTTTCCAGAGGCAGACTGACATACTGACCGTTGGCAGCGGCACTGTCGGCCGGAGTCAGCACCAGCTTGCCACCGGAGATGGTAGCTCCGTTTTCCAGTGTACCATTGGCGGTGCCCACGCTGTCATTGGCGTTGCCGTTGAAGGAATAGCGGTGGACCAGCTCCAGTATCGGGGCTTCATCGACCACGGTCACTTCAAAGGTCGCGCTCTTGTCCAGATAGTCCGCCGTGAATTTGGCGGTACCGGCAGCCAGACCCAGAATGGCTCCATCGGTGATGCTCGCCACTTCGGGATTGGTATTGGCAAATGTGCAGTCACCGGTCACATCAATGACACCCGCTGTGCTGAAGGTGGCGTTCACCGTCAGGGTCAGGTGTTCATTCTTATAAATAGTATCCTTGGCGGCGGTGATCTCCAGGCTCTGGAGCGTGCCCAGTTCACCCAGTTGATTCGCGCCCAGTTTGTAGTTGTTGGAAACTTCGGCCGCGGTCAGCACACCCTGATAGATACGGAATTCATCATAGCAGCCCTGGAAATAGGGATCCTGGAATTCCGCCTTGCCGAGCCACATATTGGGCATACCGCCGAACTGTGTCGGATTGTACGCCTGAGAACCGGAACCGGCGATCGCGCCGTCAGAGTAGATCTTGCCGATCTTGGTTTCGCTGTCATAAGTGTAAACGATATGATGGAACACATCGTCGCCAATAGGCAGCACAGGCGCATCCACTACCTGCTCGTCACCTTCCACGCGCACACCATTGCGCAGTGTGCCGCTGTAGGAACGCCAGGTCATCATCGTGTAGTTATGACCGTCGGTGAGGAGTGTTTCACCGGTCAGTTCATCTTCTTTGGTATAGCAGTTGCCAAAGTCGAACAGACGCATCCAGTTGCCTTTATCACCGGTGCATTTGGCCCACATCTCGATAGAGAAGGAGCTGAAACCACTCATGATATCCGCGGGCAGAGAGGCAAAGGAACCGTCTGTCAGGGAGTTGCGGATACCTTCACCGGATAATACCAGCTGTGAGCCGATGATTTCATATGTCTCCGGATCATAGATCGCATCCAGATACGCGTCACCATGGCAAACACCTGTCGTGCCGCCGACTGAATCTGAAAAGAGTTGACGACTCTCCTCATCATAGCCGGCTTCATCAAAGCTGTACCGATACTTCAGAGTCGCGCTTTCCGCCGCGAAAGCGGAAGCACCCAACCCCAGCACCAGCGCAGTTGTTAGCAATTTTGTATTCATAGTCAGACTATTTTCTGTTAATTGATTACATACGAACCACATTTCCCCGCATCATCAATACAACATGACAAGCTTTGTTTTGATTTCAAAACCGCTTTTCAATCCACTGAAAAATTCAAGAAACGTAGCACGCCGTCAGTTACTGTACCAGCGGAAGCCGTTAAAATCCAGAAAAAAGTGGCGTTTCCCCCTTAAATCTTTCCTCTCAAAACTATCTCTTTCATTTTCAAATGTTTTCAAAAAAATTTTAAAAAATAGATTGAAATCCGGGCCTCTATCGCTACAATGGGGATCGGTGCGCTGTATGAATGGGATGGTGTGAAACCAATACAGTTTACTTTTAAAACAAAAGAATTTACGATGAAAACGTTTTCTAAAAAATCTAAAGGGTTCACTCTGATTGAGTTATTGGTAGTTATCGCGATCATTGCCATTCTGGCGGGAATGATCCTGCCGGCTCTGAGCAAAGCGAAAGCCAAAGCCAAAGCTACTTCTTGCTGCAATAATCTGAAGCAGTTAGGTTTAGCTATGGGCATCTACACAACGGACTATCCCAAGTTCCCCGGCTGCATCAACACGGAAGGCGCGACCGGATATGAATATATGTGGCCCACCCGTCTGGCGACCGCTATCGGCACCAACGTCGGCATCTTCAACTGTCCTTCCGTTTCCCGCGACTATTGGTGGGAGATCGGTTCCAAGACCAACAGCAATAAGAATATCAAGGAACAGCGCATTGTTTATGATAAGGACAGAAAGTATCACTTCAAAGCGGGTCAGAACGGAGCCGGCATGAGCTACGGTTATAATGACTGGGGACTGTTCTCCAAGATGTTTGGCGACAATCGGTATTATGGCTTAGGTGGTGACTGCGTGGTCAGTACCGGTTTTGGTGAAGTCGCGGTCAGTAAAGTCATCAACCCCGTTGGGATGATCATGATCGCCGACAGCCGCTCCGACTACAGCTGGGACGGCAGTATCGATCCGACAGAACCTGACCAATGGCCCTCTGCCCGCCACAGCCGCCGCGGCAACTTTGCCTATGTGGACGGCCACGCGGAAGGTGTCATGCGCAAAGTGGCTGTTGACCCCAATGACGACGCGCGCAGGTCCCGCTGGAACACAGACTTCAGACCACACCGCACGGATTCCCCCAGTGCCGGTACGTGGGAAGCAGATACCGATCAGCCGAAATACAGAGATGACGCCGCTCAATAGAATACACTTTTTTGTATAGCGAAAACCCCCTTACGGAAAACCGCGGAGGGGGTTTCTTTTCTTTATTATGAAATTAAATAATATATTCCATATCAGCTTATTAACTTTGACTTTCGCGTTCCTCCAGCCGGTTCCCGCGGTCTCGGCGGAAATGACCCCGCCCCCTGCTCCGCTCTACCGGGATCCGATGTTTGACGGCGCGGCTGATCCGGTCGTCATCTGGAACCGCGCCGAGAAAAGCTGGTGGATGCTCTACACCGCCCGGCGCGCCAATGTGGACGCTCCCGACGTGGCCTACTGCTACGGATGCGATATCGGGGTCGCCTCCTCCAGTGATCACGGCCGCACCTGGGTCTATCGGGGCAGTCTGGATCTGAACATCGAGCCGGGACGCAATACCTTCTGGGCACCGGATGTGGTTTATTTCAAAGGAACTTACCATCTTTTTGTCGCCTACATCCAGGGAGTCCGCAGTCACTGGGGCGGAGTCAAGCGGCTGGCTCACTACACATCCAAAGATCTGTGGAACTGGAAGTTTGACGACTTCATCAAAATAAACTCGGCCAGCGTGATAGACGCTTCCCTCATGCAAATGCCTGACGGCAAATGGCATATCTGGTACAAAGATGAAAGCCGGGGCAGCATCACCATGACCGCCGAAAGCGAGGATCTCTTTACCTGGAAAGTGCATGACAAACCCGCCATTGACGGCCGCGGCCACGAAGGTCCCAAGGCGTTCCGCTTCCAGGGCAGCTACTGGATGCTGACCGATGAATGGCAGGGAATGCGCGTCTATCGCTCCGACGACGCACAAACATGGACCCGGCAGGGACTTATCCTGGACAAGCCGAGCAAGCGTCCTGAAGATACCCCGTCCGGCGCGCATGGAGACGTGATCGTGGTCAAAGACCGTGAAGGCAAAGGTGAAAAGGCTTATATCTTCTACTTTACCCATCCGGGCCGAAAATTCCACTCGGAGAATCTGATAGGCGAAAACGGAGTTCTCCCCTNNTCTCCGCCGCTCTTCCATCCAGGCGGCGGAACTGAAGCTGGAAAACGGTACGCTGACCTGCGACCGCGACCGGGAGTTTGATTTCTATCTTCCTGATCAGGAGTAGAGTATTATGTTCATCAATGACTTCAAAAACTTCGGGGTCACCTCGGCCTCTGCCAGTCAGAAGCGGCCGGCGGGCTATGCTTTTCTGGTGGAGAAGTATCAACTGGCCGTCATCCCGAACTGGCACATCTCCTACATCGGCGAGAACGAGAGTTTCTGGTACGTCATCCAGGAGAATCAGGTGGAGGAGACTTACCCGGCGGCGTACTGGCCGGGAGAAGATGACGCCGCCCAACTGCAGTTTGCCCTGCGGCATGACACGGTGAACCTGGGGATTCTCTCCGTCTTATTTGAAGTCATTCCAACAGAAACAGTTTTAAAATCTGTTCAAGACCATTCTCAAGAGGACTGGTGCCGTGTCCTCTGGTTCCTTTATGAATTCCTGACCGGCAAGCGGTTAGAGCTGCCGGATCTGACCGAGGGCGAAACGATCCCCATTCTGGATCCGCGTCTCTTCTATACGCTGGATCCGGGAGAATTTATTCCCCGCCAGCGTGTTCTGAACAATCTGACAGGCGATGCCGCTTTCTGTCCGCTGATCCGCCGCACGGATAAGCTGGCCGAAATGGAGAAGAAAAACCTTCAGGCCCGCTGCGAGGAAGTGGTCAAGTCCTATCCTCCGGCACTGCTGAAGCGCGCCCTGACCTATCTGCACAAGAAAGAGACCCGCTCCTCCTTTGAGATCGAGCATATCCAGCCCGACAACTCCCGCACCGGCAAATTCGTCACCCTGCTGGAACGCGCGGAACAGACCGACTTCTGCCGCAAGGAACAGCTGATCGAGATCCAAAATCAGGTGGTGGATGAGCGCTTCCGCGACAGCGACTACCGCAAAGATCAGAACTACGTGGGACAGAGCATTTCCCATCGCCGGGAGATCATCCACTATATATGCCCCCGGCCGGAAGATCTGCCCGCGCTCATGGACGGACTGCTGCACACGCATCAGATGATGAAGAACGGCGGTCTGCATCCGGTCGTCCACGCGGCGGCGGTGGCTTTTGCCTTCGTTTTCATGCACCCCTTCAATGACGGGAACGGGCGCATCCATCGTTTTCTGATCAATAACATCCTTTCCCAGAGCCATTTCATCCCGGCCGGGATCACGTTCCCCATTTCCGCGGCCATGCTCAAGGATCCCAAGCTGTACGATCAGGCGCTGGAGACCTTCTCCAAACCGCTCATCAAGATCACGCAGTACACACTGGACGCGATGGGACGCATGACCGTCCACAATGAGACCGCGCGCTGGTACCGGTATGTGGATATGACCGTCCAGACCGAGGCGCTGTTTGAATTCATCGCGCGCACGATCGAGGATGAGCTGGTGGAAGAGCTGGATTTCCTCAATCAGTATGACCAAACGAAGGAAAAACTTCAGACCGTGGTGGATATGCCCGATCAGCTGGTGGATCTCTTCATCCGGCTGTGCGGACAAAACGGCGGACGGCTCTCTACCAAAAAACGGAAAGACCACTTCAGCTTCCTCTCCGATGAGGAACTGACCCAAATGGAATCCATTGTCCAGGAGGGGTATAGGCTCGATCCTTCGCTGTAATTCGACACTCTCCCCTGTTTTGTGTTGAAAAATGAGGCCGTCCCGGCTATTCTAGTTGTCGCGTATTGCTATGACAGAGAAGATGAAGAGTTTATTGCTGTGTGTGTGCCTGACCTGCGCGTTCAGTCTTCAGGCCGAAGTCGTCCGCTTGTGGGAAGGCGATGCCCCCGGCGCGATGGGCAAAGAAGAGAAAGACATCCCCACTCTGACTATATTCCGTCCGGAGAAACCGAACGGCGCCGCCATGATCCTGACTCCCGGCGGCGGTTATCATCATGTCTCCACATACGAGGGAACCGGCAACGCTCTTTATTTAAATCAATACGGCATCACGGCTTTTGTCCTGAAATACCGTGTGGATCCCTACCGTCATCCGGCCATGCTCCAGGATGTGCAGCGCGCCATCCGTCTGGTCCGCTACAATGCCGAAAAATGGGGAGTGGATCCTGAACGTGTTGGTGTGATGGGTGGTTCCGCCGGCGGTCATCTTTCCTGCATGGCGGTCGTCCACGGTGAAGACGCAAACGACAAGGTGCTGGATCCGATCGAGCGTCTCAGCTCGCGTCCCAATATCGGCGTGCTTTGCTACGCGGTCATCACGATGATGGGCAATGAATTTGTTCCGGGTGAATTTGCCGACATGGAATCCAAGGACTGTCTGCTGGGCAAGGGTGAATTCCCTGACGGATTATGCGCCTATCTGAGCGGTGAGAAGATGGTCTCGAAAAAGACTCCCCCCTGCTTCATCTGGAACACGCTGGAAGATGACGACGTGGCCGTGGAAAACGCGCTGGACTTTGCCCAGGCGCTCCGCAAAAACTCGATCCCCTTCGCGCTGCATGTTTATGAAAAAGGCGGTCACGGATACGCGCCCATCGAGTGGAAAAACGTGGACGGCAAACCTCAGCTGACCGGCAAGGAACCGCATCCCTGGGCTAAAGACTTGATCGAGTGGCTCAAGATCCGTCACTTTGTGGAATAATCAGAGGCCGGTATGAGCAAACACAAATACAGTTTCAAATCCGTGCTGCTTCGGGTACTGGGGACATTGTTTGTCCTGTACGTCCTGATCGGATTCGTATGCTGGCTACGGCTGGACAGCATGATGTTCCATCCGCAGGACACCGTGTTCCCCGAACAACTGAAGGAACAACTTTTCGATCTGGAATGGAACGGTGAGAAAATCTCCTGTCTGTATCTGAAAAATGAAAACGCCTCCAAGACGATCCTCTACAGTCACGGAAATGCGGAGGACATCGCAAGCCGCAACTGGATCTTTCAGGAATATGTGAAGAACGGTTTTTCCGTGATGGCTTATGACTATCCGGGCTACGGTTTCAGCAGCGGCCGTCCCACCGAGGCCGGTGTTTATGGATCGGCGGACGCGGCCTATCTCTACCTGACGGAAAAGCTCGGCATCCGTCCGGCAGACATTGTTGTTTACGGTCGCTCCATCGGAAGCGGTCCTTCGCATTATCTGGCCGAAAAATATCCCGTCGGCGGGCTGGTCATCGAATGCGGTTTCACCAGCATCGTCCGTGTGGGCGTAAACCACAGCATCTTTCCCTTTGACGCTTTTCCCAACATCAAGCGGATACAAAACATTCACTGCCCTGTCCTGTACTTCCACGGTGAACAGGATACGACCGTTCCTTTCTGGCACGGCGAAAAAATGTACTCGCTGGCCAACGAACCCAAACAGAGTTTATGGGTCCCCAACTGCGGCCACAGCAATATCATCCAGACTGTTCCCGATGATTACTGGAAAACATTGAAAGACTTCATCAACAATTTAGATACAATAAACAAAAAATAAATATGAATAAAATTTTCACGATCCTTTTCTGTTCTGCGCTTCTGAGTTTTTCCTCCTACGCGCAATCTCCCGACGGCACCAGCCAGTATCAGCCTTTCGCTCCGGACGGTATCCCATTCTGTGTGGCGAAGACACCCTGGCAGGTGGAAGAACGCGGCAATCACCGTGCGATCGTTCATATCCCCGGAGACGCAAAAAACGCGGATGCCGTCCGTGTGGAACTGCCCTGGAGACGCCCCGACCTGAGACCTGAAACCAAGGGTATCATCGTGATAGACAGTCTGACCAGAGCGCGCATCCGCGAAGTGACGGCTGCGGACTTTTCCTCAGAGAAAGCGACCATCGTTTTCCGGCCCAGCGGCAACCCGGATTACGAAATCTATTATCTGCCCTATCACTACCGCTGGGATTGGGATGATGCCCGCTACGGCGAGCCGTGGAATGATTATCTGCCGCTGACCTACCTGGGCAACACCAACTGGCTCCGGGCTCTGTCTCAAAACAAGACCACTCTTCCTACCGCAAAGGTGGAGCGTTTTGAGAGCCGTACCGAGTTTGACGCTTTCACCCCGATGGGACTGGCCGCTACCCAGAAAGAAATGAATGATCTGGCAAAGGAATATACGGAGAATCCCGTCCTCTTTCTGGAAGACCGCGCTTTCCCGATCCGCCTGGAGCATCAACTGCCCGTCCGCTGGATCCAGAACGGGCAACACACGCATTTCAAAGGCACCGCTCTGCGCAATGAATACTACGTCTGGCAGATCGGAGCCTGGGCCGCTCACGGCGCGATCACGAATGTCCAGCTTCAGTTCTCTGATCTGACCTCTGCCGGCAGCAAGGCCCGGATCGCCAAAAAAGAGATCACCTGCTTTAATCTGGAAGGCACGAACTGGGACGGGAGCCCCATCCGCTTCAACGTGGATATACCCGAAAGAAAAGTACAGGCTCTCTGGTGCGGCGTGCAGATCCCGGAAGACATCACCCCCGGCACTTATACCGGCAAGATCACCTTTACCGCGGACGATGCCAAGACCGGCAAACCTGTTCCTCCGCAAACTTTGACCATCAGCATCGATGTACAGGAAGAGACCATCCCTGACAAAGGCGACAGTGAGCTGTGGCGGCACTCCCGGCTACGCTGGCTCAATTCCACACTGGGAATGGACAACCATCCGGTGGCACCCTTCGGAGCAATGGAGGTCAAAGGGAACCTCATCCAGGCCACCGGCAAATCTCTGAGGCTCGCCCCGAACGGTCTGCCCCAAAGCATCCTTATCAATAATCGTCAAGTGCTGGATTCCATTATCAGATTTATCGTCAAAATCAAAGACACCTCCATCACTTTCAAGGCGGAAAACCTCTCCATTACACAGGATGATGACGGACTTGTCTCCTGGACAACTGATTCGGAACAGGAAGGCATCACCTTCCACTGCCGGGGATACATGGAATATGACGGCTACATCCATTATAACATCACTATCTCTTCCAAGAGCAATATCAAAATAGACGATGTCCAGCTTGTCACCAGCTACACGCCCTACGCCTCGGAACACTTCATGGGCGCGGGCTTCTCCGGCGGCAGACGGCCCGCCGAATACTCCAAAGACTGGAACGGCCCCTGGGACAGCTACTGGATCGGCAATGAACTGGCCGGTCTGCACACAGAGTTTCTGGGCGGCACCTATCACGGGCCGCTGATCAATGAATACAAACCGGAACCGGCTCCCTCCTGGAACAACGGAGGAAAAGGCCAGTTGACTATGACCTCGAACGATCCGGTCGCCGTCAAAGTCGGCCGGGCGACCATCCTCAAATCCGGTGCCAGAGTCCTGGTTTCCACCGGCGCGTTCGATCTCAGGAACAGCGCGAAGGATTTCGAGTTTGCCCTGCTGATCACTCCGCTCAAGCCGCTCAATACCGCCAAACATTTTTCCGAACGCTACTACCACGCCGACCCTTCCGGCTTCGACAAAGCCGCTGAAGAAGGTGCCAACGTAGCCAACATCCATCACGCCCGATCCCTCAATCCCGTGATCAATTATCCCTTCCTCGTCCGGCAGCCGCTGACCGATTTCGTTGCCAAACAGCACGAACACGGCCGCAAAGTCAAACTCTACTACACCATCCGCGAGCTGACCACGCACACCGTCGAAGTCTATGCCCTCAAGAGCCTCGATCATGAGATCTTCCTGGGCGGGGTCGGCTACGGAATCCCCTGGGACTGCGAACATCTGATAGACGACTACAAACCCGCCTGGTACACTCCGCTGCCCGGAGAGACCTCCGATGCCGCTCTCGTCCTGAATCCCTTCTCACGCTGGATCAACTACTATCTGGAAGGTCTGGACTGGATGATGAAGAACTACAAAATAGACGGCATCTACATGGACGATGTCTCCTTTGACCGGCCTGTTCTCAAACGGATGCGCAAGATCATGTACGCCAATGATCCCGGCGCTCTCATTGATCTCCACTCTCACCGCCAGTACTCCGCCGGTCCCATGAACCAGTACACCGGCTTCTTCCCCTACGTGGACCGGCTCTGGTTCGGCGAAGGCTTCCAATACAACCAAATGAATCCCGACGAATGGTTCGTTACCTTCTCCGGGATCCCCTTTGGTGTCATGAGCGAGATGCTTCAGGACGGCGGCAACCGTTTTCTCGGTATGCTTTACGGCGCGACGGCGCGCCACTCCTACGGTCCATTCTCGCCCGTTCCTGTCTGGGATCTCTGGAGATCCTTCGGCATCGAAGACGCCAAAATGATCGGCTACTGGAACGACCTCTGCCCTGTGCGGACAGATAACCTCAGCGTCAAAGCCACCGTCTATACCAAACCGGGCAAAGCTCTGGTCTCCATCGGCAACTTTGACACACAGGAACAAGAGACCCGTCTGAGCATAGACTGGAAAGCTCTGGGACTGGATCCCGAAAAAGCGCGGATCACCGCTCCCGAAGTGAAAGACTTCCAAAGCGCCCGTTCGTTCAAAGCCGATGAGCCCATCCCCGTCAAACCCAAAGAAGGCTGGCTCCTCCTCATCGAGGAATGATCCTGTAAAATCCCGATGGGATCCATTCTGAAAACCCGGAACGGGGAATATGTAGAGCCGCGCGACTCGCGCGGCTGAGACGACCGAATCGGCCGTCTCTACGGCTCAAATTGTTATTGAACAACAATTTAACTGTGTAAATCTGTATTCATCCGTGGTTCTTTTAATACCATCCGAGGTTCTTTCTTGCCACCCCTTCAGGGTGGAAATGATGGGGGCATCCGTTACCGGGGGTTACGCTTCGCTTACCCCCGGCTATTATCCTATCACCCCTACGGGGTTTCAGAATGAATCCCTCCGGGGTTTTCATAATGAGACGCGCGGATCGCGCATCTCTACATAACACATTTTTATTCAACAATTTATCTGTGTATATCTGTGTCCATCTGTGGTTCTTTTAAATCACCTGTGGTTCTAAAAAAAAGATCCCCCTTTGTTGTCAAAGGAGGATCTCTTTCAAATCCGTCTCTTAAAGGAGACTATTTATTTCGTTGTATTGATCTCACGAACGTAAACATTCTTGAACCAAAGCACGCTGTTGTGGTGCTGGAGCTCGATCTGACCCGTGGGATAGATCGGGATGCTGCGATCCCAGTAGTTCTCCATGGTCACATTGTTCACCACCAGAATGTTGTTCAGATAGACGGTCACCTTGTCGCCGATCATCAGGATGCGGAAGGTGTTCCATTCACCGATCGGATTATCCGCGTTGCTCAGCGGGCCGGAGGGGTTCTTCTGATTGTTATAGAGTCCGCCGGAACCTAATTTCTTCGGGTTGGCAGGATCTCCATCAAACGGATCCCAAATCTGGACCTGCGGCGATCCGCGCAGATAGATACCGCTGTCGCCATTTTTATTGATCTTCCAATCTACCAGCATTTCAAAGTCGGCATAATCCTTGGCGGTGCAGAGACTCTGGCCTTTGCCGTCATACTCCAGGGCTCCGTCTTTGACCTTCCAGTGGTCGCGCATCTGCTGGTCGGCTTTCACCTGTTCATCGGCCAGCTGCTCGGCGGTCATCTTGGCACGGCCCGCGGGACCACCACCAGGGGATACCAGACCTTTCCATCCGTCCAGGTCTTCACCATTGAACAGCGGTTTGAAACCCTGGGGTGCCACATTGTCCTTAGTGGAATAAGGCAGCTCCTTGATGCGGATATTGCGGAAGGCCACTTCGGAACCGTGACCCAGGAAGCCGATGTGACCGGTGTCTCTCAGCATACCGGGATGGCTCAGGATCTTGCCCGCGTCCGTCACGGTGTTCAGGTCTTCATCCAGAATGACCGTTCCGTTCAGGGTAACGGTGATGTGGCGTCCGTCCGCCTTGATTTCCTCAGTGTTCCACTCGCCGGGAGCTTTCTGGAAACCGCGCTTGGCCGGGAAAATGCCGTAAACGGAACCATGATACTGCCAGGGCTGGAGTTTTTCATAGACCTTGTGCTCGTTATCCAGCACCTGGATCTCCATTCCCACATAAGCGGCATCGCCTTCATAGGGAGCGCGGATGCCCACGCCGTTGTTCGCGGCCGGGGTCAGCTTCACATCGAAGCGAAGGATGAAATTGGAATACTCTTTCTCGGTGAAGAGGTTGCCGCCGCCGTTCGCGGGACAGACGATCGTTTCGTCCTGCACCACATAACCGGGGCCTCTGCCGCCGACCAGCTTCCAGCCATCCAGATTCTTTCCGTTAAATATCTGCGTAAATCCTTCCTCTGCCGCAAAGGAGGATGACAACGTCAGAGCCGTTGTCACAGCCGTCAAAGCAATGTATTTAAAAATACTCATCGCCCCTGAGTATAAAAAAAATCGGATTTTCCTCAAGAAAAATTCTGTCTCTTTCCAAAAAAACCGAAAAAAGCCATGAAAAAAATCAGCATGGTCAGTACAAAATCACAGTTTCCAATGAAACTATTTACTTATTGCAGTGTATAATGTAATGTATGGGGCGCGGGGATGTGATATTCCCCGTCTGTTTGTATTGGCTTTGGCACGAAGAAGAGCGGAAGCGGATATAAATTTATAAAATCTAGATTTTAAGTATATTATCATATACACTATATGAAGAAGCTGATCATTGTTTTGATCATCGCGGCACTTGCCGGCGGCGGTTGGTATTATTATAAGCAGTCATCCCAAAACGCGGAACCGGCCATGCAGACCCGTCAGGATAAAGGTGTTCAGAAAGTAAAAAGACGTTCTATCCAACTGAGCATNNGACAGGTCTCCGTTATTCCCGAAACCAGCGGCCGTATCAAAGCCCTGCTGGTGGATATCGGTGATAATGTGAAAAAAGGCGATGTCCTCGTCACACTGGATGATGAAACTCTTCTGAAAGAGCGTGATACACAAACCACAGAAATCGAAGGCTCCCGTCTGCAGGTGGAACGCGACAAACGCTCTTATGACCGTGCCCAGCAGCTGTTTGACAAAGGTTTGCTCTCCACGGCGGAATATGAAAGCGCCCTGGCCACCTACCAAATTTCGACAAATAATCTGGTTCGTTCTGAAAAGTCTCTGGCTCAGATAGATGAACGTCTGAGCAAGACCCAGATCCTGGCTCCCTTCGATTGTACAGTGCTGACCCGTCCGGTCTCCGTGGGACAGGCGGTCTCCGGTTCTGACGGTGCCAGCGGCGGTACCGAGTGTTTGACCGTGGCCGATTTGAACCAGATGATCATTGACGCTCACATCAATCAGGCCGATGTCACCCGTATGAAACTGGGTCAGGAGGTCAACATCCAGGTGGAAGCGGTGACGGGACTGAAGCTGACCGGTGTGGTGGAGCGCATCGCGCCGCAGGCCACTCTGAAAAACAATATCAAAGGATTCTCCTGCAGGATCTTGCTCAAAAACCCGGATGAACGGGTGCGTCCCGGCATGACCGCCAATATCTCCATTCCCATCGCGCTGGCGGACAACGTCCTGACCGTTCCCCTGTCAGCCGTCTTCACCGAAGGCGGTGAACGCTTTGTTTATATCAAGAAGGGCGACAACTGGGAACAGCGCACCGTCAAGATCGGTGTGGCCGACTTCTCCTTTGTTGAGATCCAGGACGGTCTGAACGAAGATGAGATCGTCGCGCTGGAACCGCCTTCCATGGAACTGGTGGCCGAATCCACTAATAATCAGAAAGGCCAATTCCCCGGAGCTCCCGGCGGCGGCGCAGGCAGAGGCAACAGAGGTCCCGGTCGTTAAAACCCTTCCGGTTCAAGGATAAGATTATGGCACTGGTTGAACTGAGAAACGTCTCCAAAATCTATCAAGTGGGCGATGAAGAGATCCGCGCGCTGGACGATGTGACGCTGGACATCGAAAACGGAGAATTCATCTCCATCATCGGCCCTTCCGGCAGCGGCAAATCCACGCTCATGCATCTGCTGGGCTGTCTGGATACCCCGACTCACGGAACGATCACCCTGGACGGCATCCAGATCCAGAACGCAACCTCCATGCAGCTGGCGGCCATCCGCAACCGCAAGATCGGTTTCGTGTTCCAGTCCTTCAACCTGCTGCCCAAGCTCAACGTGGCGCAAAACGTGGAAGTGCCCATGATCTATGCCGGAGTCTCCTCCAGAGAACGCCGTGAACGTGTCATGGAAGCACTTAAACGGGTAGGACTTGAAAACCGCGCCAAGCATCGTCCCATGCAGCTTTCCGGCGGACAGCAGCAGCGCGTGGCCATCGCCAGAGCCCTGATCAACCGTCCGCGCATCATCTTCGCGGATGAACCGACAGGCAATCTGGATACCCACACGGGCGAAGCCATCCTGACTCTGTTCCGTGAACTGAGCCAGCAGGGCAGCACCATCGTCCTGGTCACACACAACCCGGAAATCGCCGCGGTGACACCGCGCAGGATCGAGATCCGCGACGGCAAGATCTCCATCAACATTGATAAACGCCTGGCCGGCTTGGAATAGATAGGATATAGCAGTGAATATTTGGGCAACCATCATCGTTGGACTGAAAGAAATCTGGTCACACAAGTTCAGATCGGCTCTGACCATGCTCGGCATCGTGCTGGGCGTAGCCAGCTTAGTCGGTATGTCCGCCCTGGTCAAAGGCATGGAAAACGGAATGCGTGAGGCGATGCAGGCTGTCGGCGGCATTGAAAAAGTCTCCGTCATCCAGCAGGATCTGCCTCCCTCCCAAAGCCATCTGGCCGATCAGGTCGTGGGCATCACCATGGACGATGTGGAAGCGCTGAAAAAGAACGCGACCCTGACCAAGCTGATCACCCCGGAAATGAGCATGGGCCGCGGCGCTGTGGTCTCGCATGGCAAAAAGGTCTATCGTCCCTGGAACATCTGCGGCACATGGCCCAACGCGCTGGAAATGAACGTCCACACCATCGAATACGGGCGGATGTTCAATGAAATAGATGACGACCTGGCCCGCAATGTCTGCGTGATCGGCACCGAAGTCCGCGACCAGCTCTTCGGCTCCTTTGAAGAGACCGGCAAAGAGATCGTCCCCATTGGAGAAAATATCAACATCAACGGACAGCTTTTCACCATCATCGGCATGTTCACCCGCTACGAAAGCGAGAAACAAAAGAAGGAACGTGAATATCAAATGGCCAATCCCAGCCCCGAACGAATGGGACCTCAGCGCAGGACCGGCTGGGGCCGCGGCGGTCCCGGCGGATGGGCCTTCATGATGAAAAACTCCACGATCTATATGCCGCTGAACACGATGTGGATGAAATTCCGAGCCGCTTCCGGCACAGGCGGCATCCCGGATCCGACCCTGAGCACGCTCAATATCCGAATCACCAGTGTGGAGGAAATGGACGCCGCTCTGCAGCAGGCCCGCAATGTCATGATGCAGACCCACTTCGCGATGGAAGACTTTGACTTCCGCACCCAGGAGAACTGGGACGAGAACATCAGCAAGCAGGTGAACAACTACCGCTGGTCCGGCGGTATCATCGCGGCTATCTCATTGATCGTGGGCGGCATCGGCATCATGAACATCATGTTCGCCAGCATCACCGAACGCATCCGCGAGATCGGTGTGCGCAAGGCCATCGGCGCGACCACATTTGCCATTTTTATCCAGATCCTGATAGAAAGTATCGTGGTGGCCTTCATCGGCGGCGTGATGGGGCTGATCGCTTCCTACGGGCTGGTGGAACTCTTTAAGATACTGATCCCGACCGATAATGAACCGGTGATCATGATGAGTTCGATGGTCATCGCCTTCAGCTTCGGCGTATTCGTCGGACTGCTGGCCGGGCTCCTGCCCGCCGTCAAGGCAGCTAAACTGGATCCCATCGAAGCCCTGAGATACGAATAACCGTTATGATCCTTTGGAACTCCATACTTGTTGGTTTTAAGCAGATTTGGTCCTACAAATTCCGCTCGCTGCTGACCATGCTCGGCATCACTCTGGGTGTCTCCAGTCTGATCGCCATGTCCGCTATGGTCAACGGCATGGAAAACGGCATGAAAGAAGGTCTGATCGCCTCCGGCGGTCTGGACAAGGTCGTCATCAACGACCAGGCCGTCCCCGCCTGGCAGGAGCATCTCGCGGAAATGGCTCCCGGCCGGACGATGAAGGACGTGGACGCGCTCAATGCCAATGCTTCCCTGCTGAAATACATCAGCCCGCAGATCGCGATCAGCTCCCGATATGTGACCCGCGGCGACAACCGCAGCCGTGCCTCTGAGATCACGGGCGTGACGGATGCCCCGCTGGAGATAGATCAGCACAAGGTCGAGTTCGGCCGCTGGTTCACCGAGCTGGATAACGAGACGGCGGCACCGGTCTGCGTCATCGGCAGCCAGATCCGTGACGATCTTTTCGGCAATCCCGATATCATCGGGGAAGAAATCATCCCCCTGGGCGAAACCATCCGCATCGGCTCCCAGCTCTTTACGATCGTGGGGATGTTCCAGCATTACGAGAGCGAAGTCGCCCGGACGGAACGTCTGGCCAAGCGCGCTCTGGAAGCCAGTCAGCCCAAAGGCCCCGAAAGAGCCTTTACCAACGCGGTCCCGGTCATGCGCGACAATAACCGCAGCTGGGGTCCACGGCGCGGACGCGGCGGCGGATGGGCCTTTGACCGCAAGAATTCCACTGTCTATATGCCGCTGAATACGGCGCTGCTGCGCTTCCGTATGGCGGAAAATTCTCTGAAGCTGGATGATATAGATATCCAGGTGGACGGTTTCGAGAATCTGGAGCCGGCTCTGCAGCAGGCTCGCAACATCCTGATGATCACCCATAACGGGATCGAAGACTTCACTTTCAACACTCAGGAAACTCAATCCGAAACCATCGAGCAGGCCATCCAGAACACCCGTATGTCCGGCCGTCTGATCGCGACGATCGCCCTGATCGTGGGTGGCATCGGCGTGATGAACATCATGCTNNGCGCATCCGCGAGATCGGTCTGCGCAAGGCGATGGGCGCGACCAACTCCGCCGTATTCATCCAGATCATCATCGAGAGTCTGGTGCTGGCGACACTGGGAGGTCTCCTGGGGCTGGCCGCTTCGTATGGAGTGGTTTATGTCATAGATTCGGTTTCCACAGGCAATGCTCCGGTGATCCACGCCGACGCGATGATCGTTTCCATGATCTTCGCGATGGTGATCGGTCTGGTCGCGGGTCTCTATCCCGCGCTCAAAGCGGCCAATCTGGATCCCATCCAGGCTCTGCGCTACGAATAAAGCTGGACAGCCGGGCATCAAACTGATAGTCTTCCCGTATGGCACAACCGTTCGATTGCTGCCATATAAAACAACTACTATGAAGAAGATCATCACTATTTTAGCCAGTATCATCCTGGCCGCCGGTCTTTCCGCGTGTAAGACGGCCTGCCCCACTACCACCAACACCTCGGCCATGATGCCGCCGATGCCCGCCAAAGATCGTCCCCAGCACGTCATCCTGGTCGGCTTTGACGGCCTGAGCGGCAAATGCATCCGCGACGGCATCAACGCTCCGACCATCCGCGAGCTGATGGCCAACGGCAGCTACTCCCTGGAAAGCCGTTCGATCCTGCCCTCCAGCAGCGCCTGCAACTGGGCCAGTATGTTCATGGGCGCCGGCATCGAGGTTCACGGCTACACCGTCTGGAACTCCAAGGAACCCGATCTGAAGGCGCGTGTGCTGAATGAAAACGGACGTTTCCCCGACATCTTCTGGGCATATAAAAAGAAAAACCCGAACGCCGAGATCGGTTACATTTATGAATGGGACGGCATGAACTTTGTCAGCGATCCCGCCGCCACAGATTACCGTGTGCAGACAGCGGCCACCAACACCACCGCGACCGTCGTCAATTACATCAAGGAAAAGAAACCCAATCTCTGCGCAGTCGCCTATGACAACCCGGATCATGCCGGTCACACCTACGGATGGAATTCCCCCGAATATGTCGCGACCGTGGCTGAAATGGATAACAACCTGAAGCAGATCCTGAACGCGGTGGAAGAAGCCGGCATCATGGACGAGACCGTCATCATCGTCAGCTCCGATCACGGCGGCATCAATAAGGGCCACGGCGGAATGACCATGGACGAGATGGAACGCCCGGTCGTGTTCTACGGCAAGAACATCAAGAAGAACTTCCAGATCACCGACAGCACGATGGTCTATGACATCGCGCCCACCATCGGCTATATGTTCAACGTGGAGCCGCCCCAGGTCTGGACCGGCCGCCCTATCCTCTCTATCTTTGAGAAACGATAGAGTGTAAAACACACTGATTCAACAGGGTAGATTTTTCTGCCCTGTTTTTTAATCCTTTGAACAAAATGAAAAAACTCTCTCTCCTTCTCTTTTCGCTCTTCACCGCGGTGATCATCCTGACCGGGTGCAGGATGACCGGTCCTTGTCCAATCGGTCCCTGCGGTCCTGCTTCGCAATGGGATTCCCCGGACAGGTGGTATCAGACCGGCCAGACCATCAGCGAAGATCAGGTTGATGTTTTCTACATCCTTTCCACCGATGTGGCCTCCGCATACGATGCCGACGGTCAGGAGATCTACCATGCCACGCTGAGTGCCGGGGAACGGGTCGATATGGACAGGGAATACAGCTACGTTTACAGAAGGATATTCGGCGATTCCTTCAACTTCTACGCACCCTACTATCATCAGTTCACCATCAACGCCATCTTTCTGCCCGAAGCGGAATTCCAGACCCAGTTCAAGGATGTGGAAAACGAGATCTGCGAGGCGTTCGACTACTATATGGCGCATTACAACAACGGCCGACGCTTTATCCTGGCCGGGTTCAGCCAGGGAGCCATGCTCTCGCTGACACTGCTCAAACATCTGACCGATGAACAGTATTCCCGTATGGTCGCGGCCTATGTCATCGGCTACCGCGTGTCCNNTACCTGACCCATCCGCATATCCGGGCAGCCGCGGGCGAGGACGATCTGGGCGTGACGATCTCCTTCAACTCCGTGACCGATCCCGAAGCCATCTTCCCCTTTGTCACTGACGGAGCCGCCGTCTGCATCAATCCGCTGAACTGGCACACCGACAGCACCCCGGCGGAGCTGCGTTTCCGCGACGATACTGCCACGGTCAGTGTGGATCCGACCCATCATGTTCTGGTGGTCAAAGGGCTGGACGCGGACAAATACCCCGTCAGCCCGCTGATCCAGGACATCTGCAAAAAGGGAAACCTCCATTCCTACGACATTCAGTTCTATACCGGCTCAATCCGCGAAAACGCCAGAAAGAGAGCATATTTCGTTATAGACCATAATTAAAACGAAGGTCGTTATATTAGATTAAGTTATAATTTTTATAATTTTTTTTCATTTTTTTT
>DBVN01000021.1:47895-48078 GCA_002308515.1 Verrucomicrobia bacterium UBA1263
CTGCACGTTCCCGGTCGGGAACTGAAAAGTGCGTTCTTTATCCAATATGGAAAACAATAAACGTCCCGAAAACATGCAGCGCATTACGACTCCCGCGCTGGCGGAAGCCTTCATTGCTGAACAAATCACTGCCCTGCGTCAGCAGATCGGCAGCAAAAAAGTCCTCCTGGCCCTTTCCGGCGG
>DBVN01000052.1:0-15972 GCA_002308515.1 Verrucomicrobia bacterium UBA1263
CCCCGTTGGGGGCAAGTTTAAAACATAATGTAACGTTAGGATATACGGCTATTTTAAATACCATAAAGCCCCGTTGGGGGCAAGTTTAAAACCCAGTCATTGGATTGAATGACTTGTTATTTGAAATACCATAAAGCCCCGTTGGAAACAATGTTAAAACGGAAAAGACCATTGAAACTTCTTCTAATAAGGGTTTGGATTAAATGGATAAAACATTTTTTATAATTTTTTAGGATCCCCCTATAGATGTCCTACCCCCTGTATTAAAATATCGCCTGAATGTAGGTATTGAAGCCTATATGCAATAACAAATGTTGTGTGTTAAAATAATTTAATACATTCATTATTAACGTATTATATTTAGAAAAATAGTGAAAGGATAAAGGTAAGATCGTATGTGCGATGACATTAATCGAAAAACGTATGTTTTGGATCATATTTTTTATGAATTTGAAATGTATCTGATTACATATTATGAACTAAGTGTTTACACTTTCTTTAAAAATCAGCTTACTAAAAACTTATTAATAGAAAGTCATCAGATACATTTAAGAATCCTCTTAGATTTCTTTTATATTATAAAAAAATTACCATCTACAATAGTTGTAACCGATATCTTAGCAAATTATACTCCTATTCAAAAAAATGGAGAGTTTTGGAATGCAAAGCGTATTATAAATAAATCTATAGCACATCTTACATTTTCGAGAATTCCTCCTAAAAAAGGGAATAATCTAACCCAAAAAACACAAAAAAATATAAAAAAGATGTTCCCTATTATTAAAGAAAAAATAGAGAATTTCCTTTGCAACCTCAATGATGAAAATATTCCAATTGGACAATATAAGAAAAACATACAAGAATCATTGAAAGACAGCGATATCTTACTTAGAATCAATTCGTTAAAAATGCTGATAAAACTACTGGAAAAGGTTTGGAATAACTTGTAAATAAATACGTTAGAAAAAATAAAAGGATTCCACACTAATAGCGAGAAACACTTTTTTTCACACTTTTCGCTATGCCTTATTCCTGAGGCAATACGATTGAAGAAGAGATATCTTGAGACTAACTGAGCGAAAAAAACAGCTCACTGTCTAGGAAACAATAAGCTGGTGAAAGCGCTGTAAAAGATGAATACAGCGAGCATCAGTGTGTCATGTTTTCGGTCTCACGTCAAACAGTAGATACCAAAAAAATTGTAATATCTCAAAATCGTCATTAGAAATCCCAATCCTAATGGCGATTTTGGGTTTATTCATAACTCCGGTTTTCCCAAGCTTGAAATAGCATGAGAAATCCACCACACTATCCTTTGTCAGATCAAGGCTGACGATGATGAAGATCGGTATGTATGGCGGTTCCTTTGATCCCATCCACCTGGCGCATATACAGGTGGCGGAAGCTGTTTGCCGTCAGATGGAACTGGATCGTCTGTACTTCATCCCAGCGGCCCGCTCTCCCTTCAAGGCCGGACAGCAAAGCGCCCCGGCGGAACTGCGTCTGCAATGGATACGGCTGGCCATTAGCACACAACCTTCTTGGGAATCAGATACTTACGAGATTGAACAAGGCGGCATTTCCTATACCATTGACACTGTTCGGGAATACAGGAGACGTTTCCCCCAGGATCGGCTTTTCTACGTTATCGGCATGGATCACGCTCCCCTGCTGACACAATGGAAGGATGCTGATGAACTGGCAAAACTGGTTGAATTCGTCATTGTTACTCGCCCCGGAGAAAACACTCAAACACCTCCGCGGTCTTTCCGCTGGCATCTGCTGGATAATGTTCACTGCGATATTTCCTCCCGTGTCATCCGCGAGCGCATCGCCGCTGGACAAAGTGTTGAAAATCTGATGCCCCCGCAAGTGGCTAAAGCTGTTTTACTTTCAGGTGCTTATAAAAAGTATTGAAATTTTTTTGCAAAAGTTTTTGAATATTGGACGTTTCTAAGCCGTCTAATGATGGCATTTTGAATGTTTTTTATGAAAAATTCTAAAAATTTCTGGTTAAAAGCCGGTGCTGCCCTGGTTGCAGCGTGTTTTGCGTTCTCCGTCCAAGCCGCGGATAAAAAAATCCTTGTAGTCTCTGTCACAAAGGGATTTGTGCATGATGTCATTCCCGATGTGAATGACATGGTGGCGAAACTCGCCAAGGATAGCGGTCAATTTGACGTTACATTCGTGAAAACAGATGAAGATATGGCCAAATACATGACTATGGAATCTCTGCAAAAATATGACGGCGTTTTCTTCAACAACACTACCGGCGATCTGCCGTTGCCTGACAGACAGGGCTTTATCAACTGGATCGCCTCCGGTAAGGGATATGTGGGCGTTCACTCTGCCACAGACACTTTTGCGGGATTCCCTCCCTACACGGAAATGGTCGGCGGTCTGTTCCTGACTCATCGCAATCAAGCAACTGTCTCCCCCATTATTGAAGATCCCAACCATCCTATCCTGGAAGGTTTTCCTAAAGATCTGAAAGTACATGACGAGATCTATCTCCTCCAGAAATTCCATCGCGAGACCGTTCACGGTCTGCTGACTCTGGACAAACGCCCGAATGACGGCAGCGAAGATGCCAATCAGCCGGGTGACTACACCATCGCCTACTGCAAGAACTGGGGACAAGGCCGCGTGTTCTACACCTCTCTGGGCCATCGCAAAGACGTTGTGGCCACCGACTGGTATCAGAGACACGTCCTCCAGGGCATCCAATGGTCCTTAGGTCTCATTGACGGCGACCCCAGTCCCACCAGCAAATGGCTCAAACTCAGTGACGAAGAAGTGGCTGATGGATTCGTTCCTCTGTTCAACGGCTGCGATCTGACCGGCTGGCACTACCGCAGAGCCGATGGTTACAAGAGCTGGAGCGCACAGAACGGAATGCTGGTCAACCGCATCCCGAAAAACGGACACGGCACCGACCTGGTCACCAACAAGAAATACCGCGACTTCATCGTCCGCTATGAATACATGGTTCCCGAAGGCTCCAACAGCGGTTTCTATCTGCGCGGACGTCATGAGATCCAAGTCCTGGGCGAAGCTGCTGACGCCAAACCGGAAAAGATCGGCGACAACGCCATCTATAACCACACCGCGCCCAGCGTGAAAGCCTCCAAGAAACCGGGTGAGTGGAACACTGTGGAAGCCATCGTCAAAGGCAACAAAGTCACTGTTACCGTCAATGGCAAGAAAGTCCATGACAACCTGACTGTGGATCGCGCCACCGGCAGCGAACTCGACGGCAATGTGAACGATCCGGGTTCCTTCTTCGTGCAGGGCGATCACGGCAACGTGGCCTTCCGCAATATGCGCGTGAAAGAATTGAAATAAATAATTCTTTATAGAATTTAATGCAGTGGGGTGGAAATGCTTCCACCCCTTTTCTTTCTTGCGTTACAGTCTGGATTTGATTAAAATAGAAACTGTCCGTGGCAGCTGCGGATATTTTTGCTCCCTATGCAAAGCCCGAAAGTAAGATAGAATAAATCATCGGGAGTACCAAACAAAGAGTGAAACTCAAAGGGAATAATCTAATCATCGTCAACATACTGGCAACGTATGCGCGTATGCTCTTAGTTGTCGGGATAGGGCTGTTCAGCACTCGCTGGGTATTGCAGTCTTTAGGCAAAGAGGATTTCGGTCTCTATTCGGTCGTTGGTGGATTGATCGGTTTCATGATGTTCATTGGAAGCTCAATGAACACCAGTGTGCTGAGATTTTATGCATACTCCATTGGACAAGGGGATCCGGAGGGAATCAAACGCTGGTTCAATACGGCTTTCGTATCCTTTGGCATATTTTCGGTACTACTGGTAACTTTTGGGGTGCCTATAGGGCATTATCTGATCAACAATGTAATGACGATTCCCCCAGGACGCGTTCAAACTTGTTTATGGGTGTATGATCTTTCTATTGTAAGTGCTGTAAGCACTTTGATATCCATTCCATATATTGGAATGATGGTCGCAGCACAAAGGATTTTTGAACTCTCGTTATGGGGAATGTTGTCTTCCTTGTTTTCTTTCTGCCTGGCTTGGTACTTATTGCGAGCAACTGGCAATTTATTGCTGATCTACGCGATAGGATTGGTTCTGATTAAACTGCTGCTAGATTTGATTCAGGTCATTCGGGCACAGTGGATTTTCAAAGCTTGTCACCTTAATCGCAGCTATTGGTTTGACAAAAAACAATTTAAAGAACTTTTCGCATTCGTAGGGTGGGATTTTTTCGGCGGTCTGGGCTACATGGTTCGATTCCAAGGAACCGCGTTTCTCATCAACATATTCTCCGGACCAACAGTAAACGCAGCTTATGGTGTCGCAAATCAAGTAGCTAAGCAAACTGGCAATATAACAGGGGCGTTACTGGGAGCCATATCCCCAGAAATCACAGCAAGGGAAGGTGCAGGCAACAGAGACAGAATGATTTCACTTTCACTGAGAACAAGTAAATTTGCAGTCCTTTTAACATACCTGTGGCTGATCCCGCTTTTTATCGAAATAGACTATGTTCTAGAACTTTGGCTGAAAGAGGTGCCGGAACACGCTGGAATCTTTTGTCGTTTTGTCCTATTAGCTTTTTTATTTGATACAGCAACAAAAGGATATCGCAGCGCAGTATTAGCTGTAGGAAACATAAAAAAATTTCAATTAACCTTGGGTACTATCTTAGTACTGACCTTTCCGATAGTATGGTGTATTTATAAATTAACAGGATCACCCAATCTGGCAGTAAGCACCGTAGCATTCACCGCAGGTGTACATAGCCTTGGCAGAGTCTATTGGGTGAAACAACTGTTGAATGTGCCTTATTCGTACTGGATAAAAGGTGTATTTGTAAAATCCTTGCAGGTCTTAATATTGTCTCTTATCGTCTCTTTATTATTGAAGCACTGGATGAATTCCTCTTTTGGCTTTTTGATTTTGCTATCAGCAATTAGCTTCATCACCACCTGTATGTCGAGCTGGTTCTTTGGATTGGATGAAACTGAAAAAGGTTTCATAAGAGAAAAAATCAGACAGCTGATAAAACGCGTATTGTCTTGAAAATCATTTTATATAAAGAATGGATCCATCCCTAATAACGATCGCAGTAGCTGTTTATAACGCAGAAAAGTACTTGAGAGACTGTATGGATTCCGTGGTCAATCAGACCTATCAGAATCTGGAAATCATCTGTGTCAATGACTGCTCAACGGATAAATCATTGGAAATACTTGAGGAATACGCGGCTAAGGATAGACGAATAAAAATCATCACCAACTCGCAAAATTCCGGTTTAGGGGTTACCCGCAATGTGGGAATAGACGCTGCACATGGAGAGTATGTTCTTTTCATAGACAGCGATGACTGGCTGGATCTGACGGCATGTGAGAAATTGCTCTCAAAAGCGAAGGAGAATAATTCTGATATAGTGTTTTTTTCTGCGTACTTGGTAAATGGTGATGAAAAAAAAGAGTGGAAGCAGTTCTGTGATGTTCCCTGTCCTTTAAGTTTGGAAGGTCGAAAAGCATTGCTTAGAAAAACTCGTCCTCATACCTGGTCTAAATTGTGGAAATTGGAGTTTATAACGAAAAAGGGAATCCGATTCCCGGATTTTCGCAAGTCTCAAGATCAGAAACCACACTGGATGGTCTGCTTGCTGGCGGAGAAAGTCGCGTTTGAAACAGAGTGTCTTTATTATTACCGATGCCACGAAGCACAGGCCATTCTGTGTACAGACAGGCGATTGATGCTGGTGGTGGATGTCTATGACGATATTGAAGAATATTTAAAACGAGAAAAGTTTTATTCACTTTATAAAAAAGAATTTCTTCAAAAGAAATTTGAACATTATGATTATACCTTTTTTAACATCAATGTTCAATTTAGAGATGAGCTTTTAAAGAAGATAAAAATTTCATTCGCCGATAAGTTCTTTTTGTTAACACAATATACTTCATTCAAACATGGGGTATTTTTAGCTTTCATGAAATTCCCGTTTATAAGAGTGTTTGATAATTTAAGGAGAGGACTATATCGTAAATGCAAAATTGCCATTAAGAGGATTTTCTCCACAGTTACTTAGAGTGTGGAAAACTTACAAAAAGGAGACAGCAAAAATGTATTGCACAGGCTGTTTAAAAATTGTATAAGATTCACGCGTTGTTTTTATTGTATTTTCATATATTGAACAAATGATACCAAAGAAAATTCACTATTGTTGGTTTGGCGGAAAACCACTTCCTAAATTAGCTAAAAAATGCATAAATTCATGGAAAAAATATTGTCCAGATTTTGAGATAATCCGTTGGGACGAATCCAATTTTGATTTAAATATTTGTCCATTTGTCAGAGAAGCATACGATGCAAAAATGTATGCATTTGTAGCGGATTATGCACGTTTCTATGCACTTTATAATGAAGGGGGGATTTATATGGATACGGATGAAGAAGTGATAAAACCACTGGATGTTTTTTTATCTGAAAAGGCATTTCTCGGTTTTGAGCATGAAGATCGAATTCAAGCAGGGATTGTTGGCAATGAGAAAAATGGACAATGGATCCTTGAAAATCTCCAACACTATATCGATCGTCATTTCCTTAAAGAAGACGGTAGTTACGATACCACTCCAATTGGTGCTATCATTACTAAAAATTTGTCAAAATATGGATTTATTCCGAATAATAAAAAGCAAACACTTTCATGCGGAGTCACACTTTATCCTACAGATTATTTTTGTCCGATGGATTATAAAAAAGGAATATTCTCTTTAACAAAAAAGGCTTATACTATCCATCATTATGCTGCTTCTTGGTTGGAAAAAAACAAAAAATCCATATTTGTACATCGTCTTTTGGGCGATAATTTCTATTATAGCACTCCATATTATAGAATGCGTAATTTATATAAAAAAATATTTGAAAAGCAGTAAACCATCTATTCTCCTAAATAATTTATTCACAACGAGAAAGAAATATCTGTTTTAAATATTTTTTCACTAATGCATTGAAATGAATAATTTATCTATGAAAAACAACACCATTGTAACGATTGGAGACGCTAACTATCTCTGGGGTCTTTTTCTATTAGCTGCATCCATACGCAAATCCGGCATGGATGAGCCCATTCTTGTGGGGACACAAAAATTTGATGATCGCTGTTATCGCATCCTCAAACAATTTGGGAATATTGAATTTACTTCACTGGATCATGCTGAGAGATCGCTTACCTGCTACAAAGCAGAAGTCATGCTCAAAGCCGACACCGAATATGTTACATGGATCGATTCTGATGGTCTCTTTACAGGCAACTGCTCAGAACTTTTACCACCTCCAAATGAAAATCAAATTCATATATGGAAAAGAGTTAAACAAGATATGGCGTATGCTTTTCCTCCTCCATTTGATTTGCATGAAATCTTACCCCAATGGAAAAAAGATGTTGAAACTCTTTCGGGAAAAACTGGAGCAGCTGTTCCTGCCGTTGAAGATTTCTGCAGTTGCAGCGCGTGTTCAATGAGCATTGCAAGGAAACAAGATGATTTCTTGCGTTTGTGGAATGCTATGATGATGACCCATCTGCCCAAAGTGAACATCGGAGTAGTTGATAAAACTCTTCGTTGTTATCATCAATTGGATGAAAGTTGTCTGAATGCTTGTCTTCTTTTCGCTCCCAACGCGCCCAAGATAACAGAAACCTATCAGCTTGATAAAGACCGTAGTCGTCTTTTTGTGCATTTCTATGGCCGTCCAAAACCCTGGATCGGATGGATACCTTCCTCTGTTCGTCATTTTGATGCCACTGTTTCGATCGTGGAATGGGCAATTTCTGAGAAACTGGAACTTCCTTCCGCGGTACCCTATTCGCTTGTGAGGAGCCATAAAACAATTTGCACTCTTGGAGCGCGGCCTTATGAATTATGGCATAAAATCAAACGCCGCCTTAAATTTTAAATGCAAAATTGGTATAACGATTTTGGATTAAAAAATGGAGAATGATTCGTTCATTCTCCATTTTTGTTTCATCCTTTAGATGAGATAACACCCTAATGTCTGAAATGTCTCACTGAGGTGAAGACCATGGCCATGTTGCGCTCGTTGGCGGCGGCGATGACTTCTTCGTCGCGCACAGAACCGCCGGGCTGGATGGCTGCGGTCGCTCCGGCTTCGGCGGCGGCGATCAGACCGTCCGCAAACGGGAAGAACGCGTCACTGCAGACCACACTCCCCTTCAGTGAAAGTCCGGCCTGGCCGGCTTTCCACACGGCAATGCGGCTGGAATCCACACGGCTCATTTGTCCTGCGCCGATACCCAGAGTCCGATCCGCCGAGGTATAAACAATCGCGTTGGACTTCACATTCTTAACGACTTTCCATCCGAAGAGCATGGCACGCCATTCGTCTTCGGTCGGCTGGCGCCGGGTCACCACTTTCAGGTCGCCCCGCTCCACTTCTATCAGGTCGCGTTCCTGCACCAGATAGGAGTCCGCGCCCACACTGCGGATATCAATGGGGTTGGAGCAGCGGACGCACTTAAGCACCTGCAGGAGACGCAGGTTCTTCTTCTTGGTCAGGATATCCAGCGCTTCCGGAGTAAATCCCGGCGCTATGATCACCTCGCTGAAGATGCCGGCGATCGCTTCCGCGCACGCCGCGTCCATCGGCTTATTCACCGCGATGATGCCGCCGAACGGAGCCTGATTATCGGTCGCGTAGGCTTTGTCCCATGCCTCTTTCAGTGTAGCACCCTGTCCCAGTCCACAGGGGTTGGTGTGTTTCAAAATAGCCAGTGTCGGTCCCTCGTTGCGGAATTCGCTGATGAGGAAGGTGGCCGCTGTCAGGTCGAGGATGTTATTATATGAAAGCGCTTTGCCGTGCAGCTGTTTGTAGTATTCATCAAACTTGCCGTACAGAGCAGCCTTCTGATGCGGGTTCTCGCCATAGCGCAGGGGCTGGACCATCGGCTCGGACAATCCGAAATGCGCGGGCAGCTCCGGAGCCTGATCTTTCTCGAACTCGCCGCTCAGGTATTTGGTGATAGCGTTGTCATATTCTGAGGTGCGCGCGTACACCTTGGCCGCCAGCTTGCGCCGCAGTTCCAGGGTCGTCTCACCGGTCTTCTGGATCTGATCGGCCACGATCTCATAGTCCAGAGGATCCACCACCACGGTCACGCTCTGATGATTCTTGGCCGCGCTGCGCAGCATGGAAGGCCCGCCGATATCGATATTCTCGATCGCCTCGGCCAGAGTGACATTCGGTTTGGCGATCGTCTGCTCAAAGGGGTAAAGATTCACCACCACCAGGTCGATCGGGGGAATCTCGTGCTGTTTGACAGTCGCCTCGTGCTTTTCATTCCCGCGGATATAGAGCAAACCTCCGTGAACTTTGGGGTGCAGTGTTTTCACACGCCCGTCCAACATTTCCGGGAAACCGGTATAATCTCCCAGCTCTATCACAGAGATCCCGTTTTCCCGAAGGATCTTAGCTGTGCCGCCGGTGGAGATGATCTCCACTCCTGCTGAAGCCAGGATATTCGCGAAAGGAATCAAACCTGTCTTGTTGAAAACTGAAATAAGCGCTCTTTGTATCTTGCTCATAGACTCTTTTGGTGATTTTCAAGCGAGTATGGAAATACTCTTTCGGGAAAGCCTCTTTCCTCTCAACACGAGTTCCGATCCCCGCCGGCACACAGCGTACAATAGACCCACCTTCTCTGCAACTCTTTTAGATGCTCCGCCCTCAGAACGATCCCGAAACATCAAAATAGAAATTCATCGTCTCCCCGCCGAATTTGTCCGTGGTGGAAACCACATCATACCACTTGCCCTCTTTCCGCCTCATCAGGATGCTGTGCATAACAAAATGCTGATCGGGATAATGATTCTGTATCCAGCGGATCTCCGTTTTCTGCCGATGCCATAGGTCCAACCGTTCCGGGATCACAACCGCCGTCTGGATCGAACGTCCATCCGGCCCGGCGGCGTTCACCTCCAGATCATCCAGACCGTCCGCGCGGACATGATCCGGATCACGGGGATTGAGTTCCCGTCCTTCCACCTTGGCCAAGACTCGCGCAAACTCTCCGGACATGATATTTGTCAGATCATCATAAACCTCTCCCTCTGTTTCGGTTGTCGCCGCAGATACCGGCACGGGACTCGACTGCCTGGTACTGGAGCATCCGGCCAGCAGGATCATCCCGAACAAGATGACGTATGTTTTTCCTAAAGAACAAAATATGTTTTTTTCAGATATTTTCATAATTGAATATGCCTGACGGTTTTAGCGTCAAACATAGTGCATGAGAGTTGTGCTTTTGATTGCGTTGTTTGCTTTTCTCAGTCTGACCAGCGGATGTCAGACTAATTCTGCTCCTGATGATGCCAGTATTAAATCTTTTTTTGAGCAACACGAAAAAGAAAAACAAGCTTTTAAGAATAGAATGAAAGAAAGCGATGCGCGGGTCGAATCTTTTGTGAAACAAGTTGATATTGAAAATGCTCCATTTTATAAAGCTAAAGCGGAATATGAAGAATGGTATGGTTCTTTGAATGTTTCTAAACAGCGCGCTGTTGACTCTCTTCTTGAACAAAAATTGATTCATCGTCGCAACATACAAGGTCCTAATGGTGTTGGTGTTTACGATGTCTGGCATGATCGTTTTGAGATAATGGCTGAATATAAAGAGTTTTTCAGTCATTGACTTCTCCCCCTTCTGTCGTTTTCAATCATGGATCTCTCTCCTCCAGTGTGATAAACTCCTCCGCGGCCAGATCGGCAAAGCGTGATCCCTTGCGGCTCAATCGGAAGCCTCCCTCAAAAAACTCACCGTCTCCCCGGCGGCAGATCCGTTCCATTTCCTCCGGCCAATGCTCTTCCAGACGGAAACCGGTCGCCTGATAGAATTCATCGAACCTCCAGCCGCGGCTCATCCTCAGCCCTACTCCGGCGATCTCACCGGCCCGCGCCAAGGGAGAAATCTGATCCACTTCCCAGCCGTCCCAGCGGAGCCCGTCCTCCTTCGGCTGTGTCGCACAAATCGAACGGGAATAATCCGTTAGATCGCGGGGATGGCTGTAGCGCACACCGTCCAGCAAACCGCACGCCGCGGGACCCGCTCCATAGTAATCGGCTCCCCGCCAGTAGGCTGTATTGTGCGCGCACTCGCGTCCCGGCCGGGCAAAATTGGAAATCTCATACCGGGCCAGACCTTCCCGCTCCAACCGCTCCAAAAGCGTGTCATACATCCGGCAGCTGAGCGCTTCATCCGGCCGGAATCCGGTCCGGCGCGCCCACGCGGTCAGGGGTGTTCCCTCTTCGTAAGTCATTTCGTAGCAGGAAAGATGCTCGCTCCGCAAGGCGATCAGCGCCTCCAGCGTCGTGTTCAAATCGTCCAGAGTCTGCCCCGGCACGGCAAAAATGATGTCCAGACTGATATGCCCGAATCCCTCCGAGCGCAGCAGATCATAAGTCTCCGTCACCTGCGCGGCTGTATGGATACGACCTAACTGCCTGAGGATGTCATCATTGAACGACTGCGCTCCCAATGAGACCCGGCTGACACCGCCTTCTTTGAAGATACGGGCCTTATCCCGATCTACCGTCGCGGGGTTCATTTCCACAGAAAACTCCTCCAGCCGTGAAAGATCCAGTTCCCGCACCAGCCGCATCAGCCGTTCCAGACCGCTCTTGCTGAGACAGGAAGGTGTCCCGCCGCCAATAAAAATCGTGCGGGGCCGCAGTCGGGATCTGACCGAGTGGAGTTCTTTCTCCAACGCATCCAGATAGATCTGTTCGGCTTCGGGCGTGATCGGCCGGCTGGCAAACGCGCAGTACACGCACTTCCTCACACAAAACGGCACATGGATATACAGGTGCGCGACCGGCGGCCGCTCCTGCCCTAAAACAAAGAGAGGAGAACCTCCCGTCCGGAACGCGCTCCTCTCTTTCATATCCATTCTAAGTGATCGCCGTTTTAGTAATAACGGACTAAGTACTTCTTTTTCAAACGGTCGATCCATTCCTTTTTCAGTTTGGCCCGCATCTGCGTCTTGATTTCGGATTCGATCGCGTCGCGAACTTCCTCGATATTGCGGATATGAGCCGGGCGCAGATCCTCCAGCTTGATGATCCAGACGGCGGTATCCGTCTCCACCAGATCGCTGACTTCACCCGGTTTCATCGAAAAGGTTTTATCTGCCAATTCCTTCTGCATATCCATACGGTCACGCCATTCCAAGTGCGCGTCCTTGCGGCCTTTGATGGCCTGATCCTCCGAATAGAGCGACACCATCTCATCAAAAGCGGCACCGCCCCGGATCTGTTTCAAAATTTCCTGTCCCATCTCGCGGGTCGCCTCCGGATGCTCTTTGTCCTTCAGCAGCATGATCGTGCGGATACGGGCCTGATCTTCCACTTTGAAAGAATCCTGATGCTCATTATAATAATTCACGATCATCTGCGGTGAAACGATCGTAACCGAATTGACATACTTGCCCGTCATAGCCTGCAAAATCACCTCATCCCGCACATGATTATAGTAATCATCATAAGTCAAAGACTGGGATTTGAGCGTCCTGATCATCGTCAGGCGATCCCCGTAACGCTCGCGGATGCGGCGCTTGACCTCCTTTTCCACATAATTCTCCGGCAGCACCAACTTGGAATCTTTAAACTCCTGCAAAATAAGCTCCTGCTCCACCAGCGAATCGATCGCCTCGCGGCGCAGATCCATGGCGCGCTTGTTCAGCTCCTCCGGCTTATTAGCGTACTGCGAGTACAGCATTTCCACAGAAGGCAGCACCCGCTCATCAATATCACGAGCCGTGATCACATTGGTATGAACAACGACTGCCACCGCGTCAGAAAGACGGACTTCCGCCGCGGTCTGAAAGACCAGCGACGCGAAACAAACCAGAACTGCAAGAAGTTTACTCACAACGCTTCACACTCTACCCCATGACCACGCGCCAAGTCAAGCGCATTCAAATCGCTTCCGGCTTGATTTTTAACCCGTTCCGCGTAGAATCAAAAGGCAGTTCGGTGATGAAATACTCCTGGATAACCGCGTGGGCTCTGCCCTTGATCTTCGCTCTGACATTCGATCTGTCTCAGAGCGGATGCGGTTCTGTCCCCAAAGATCCTCCTCCTTCTCCGATCAAGACCTCTCAGGCTCCGGCGGAAACCGATGGTGAAGAAGCCATCCCGCCCTTGAATACCGCGCAAAACACGGAGTCGCTTATCATTTGGGGTGAAGATGGTGTCCCCGTCCTGAATGAAAACGCCCTGGCCGAGAACACCGCTCAAAAAGAAAAGGAACAGGAAGAACCCCAGGCCGACCGCAAAAAGCAGAAACGCAAAAAAAAGACGGATGAACCCGAAAAAATATCGGGACTGACCGGTACGGATAATAAAAACATCTCCTTTGTCGTTCGCACAAATCTGCCTATCGCCAAAGCCTCTACCAAAACACGGATGCAGGAGCTCTATGAATTCACCTCACGGGTGAACAAAAAGCGTAATCTGCCCGCCATTCCCGACATGGCCGTCACTAATACCCAGGAGAACCTCCCCCTGTTCAGCGAAGAGGAACTGACCGCCATCAACGATCTGAACGGCTCCGTGCGGCTGATGACCTCCTTTGAAACCAAGATCCGCCTGGTCAATGACAACCTGCGGTTCATTGTCCTGGATTATTCTTACGAGCCAATGCCGCCGCTGGAGACCCGTCTGACCGTCTATCGCAACGGGGAGCGTATCGGCATGGTCAAGGTCACCGGTCCCGTCATGAACGGCTCTACCGTGGCCATCATCGTTGAAGGTGAACCGCAAGTGGGAGATACCGTTCTGAGAGAGACCTGGTAGTCACACGGTAAATCTCAAAAATTGTTTTTTTCCTCATTTTCAAACAGTTACATTTTAAAAAAAATTTGTGTCTTTTTATAACATATTGATTTTCAAAATGTTAAATTGTTAAAAAAAATCTTGCATTCTTTTCACAGTGTACTAAAATAAAGACGCTATTTAGCGGAGCTGGTAGCGCGTTGTGAAAAACACCTGCCCAGCTCAACTTTATAAACTTAACTATTAAATGTTTGTTATGAATAAATGGACATTGGCCCTGGCAGTTGCCGGGATCGTTAGTATGGCTGCTGTCGCGACAGCAGAAGAAGCCGAAAATCAAGCTCTCACAGCTGTTTCCGGCACAACTATCAGCGGTTATGTTGATACTTCCATGAACTGGCAGTTTGGTGATCTGAAAACCAGCTCTGGCCGTTCCTGGAACAGTGACGCTGGCACCCAAAACGGTTTCAATCTGAATGCCGTTAAGATCGGTGTTGGCAAAGCATTAGAGGAGGATGCTTCTGTTTGGGCCGCCGGTTATCAGGCGGACGTTGTCTTTGGTGACATTGCTGGTCTCTACTATGCTGCTAACGCTAATGGTAATGTAGCTCTCCAGAACGCTTATGTGGATCTGCGCGCTCCGATCGGCAACGGTCTTGATTTCCGTTTCGGTCTGTTCCAGACCATCGTGGGTTATGAAAGCGACGATGCTTACCTGAATCCGAACTTCAGCCATTCTTATGGTTATGCCCTCGAACCGATGCAGCATGTGGGTGGTCTGCTCAGCTATCACTTCGATCTGAATGATTGGATCCTGGGTGCTTATGCTGGTGTCGCCAATACTTATGATGCCAGATTCACCAACGATCGTGCTTCTGATTCCTCTCGTCTGACCTATATGGGTGCCTTGAACCTGGTCTTCCCTGAATCCACTGGTTTCATGGAAGGAACAGAGATCTACGGCGGTGTCATCAGCGGTGTGGATACCTTCTCTCGCGGCACTGACTCTCCCAACAGAGTCAACTACTACGCGGGCATCACTCTGCCTCTGCCGGTCACCGGTCTGCGTGCAGGATTCTCCTATGACTATCGTCATGAGGGTTCCAACAATACCTGGGAAGGCAGCTGGGCGGATGCCTACGCGGCCTATCTGGCATACGACGTGACCGAGAAACTGACTCTGGCCAATCGTGTTGAATACGCCAACGGCAAAGCCAGCACCTGGACATTTGTCGCCAACGACTGGGGTAAGGAGGATGAATATCTTTCTGATACTTTCACCGTCAGCTACAAGCTGTGGGAAAATGTGGTCACCCGTGCTGAGTTCCGCTGGGATCATGACCTCTCCGGCGATCATCGCATGGTGGACAATGCCAGCCGCGCCAATGCCTTCGGCATCACAGGCAACATCATTTACGTTTTCTAATTTAAATAATTGTTCATCGTAAACGAAAATCGCTGTTGGAAAGGAAATTTCTGATGGCGATTTTCTGTTGATTTTCAATGAAAGAGCTGATTATCGGAGGACGTAAATTTACGAACCGGTTCTTTCTGGGGACTGGGAAATTCGCCTCAACGGAAGTTTTCAAACAGGTGCTGGCCGCATCGGAAACCCAGCTGGTGACGGCGGCGCTCACCCGTGTCCACGAGGATGATGCCGAACATGATGATATCCTGAGAGTCATTGACCGTTCCCAGGTGGAGATCATGCTGAATACTTCCGGGGCACGCAACGCGGATGAAGCTGTCAGGATCGCCCGGATAGGAGAAGCGGCTGGTTTCAAATGGATCAAACTGGAGATCCATCCGGACGCGCGTTATCTGCTGCCGGATCCGGTCGAGACACTGAAAGCAACGGAACAGATCGCCAGGCGCGGACTGGTCGTGCTGCCCTATATCAACGCTGATCCGGTATTGGCAAGACATTTAGAGGAAGCGGGAGCGGCCGCGGTCATGCCGCTGGGGTCGCCGATCGGCTCGAACAAGGGGATACGCACACGTGATATGATCGAGATCATCGTGGAGCAAAGTCATGTCCCGGTGATAGTGGATGCCGGGATAGGGTTGCCGTCTCACGCGGCAGAAGCGATCGAACTCGGAGCCGATGCCGTGCTGGTCAATACGGCAGGCG
>DBVN01000052.1:15984-24011 GCA_002308515.1 Verrucomicrobia bacterium UBA1263
CATGGCAGAAGCTTTCAAGCTGGCAGTCCGCGCGGCAGAGCTCGGCATCCAGGCAGGTCCTCCGGCACCACGCGCGACGGCTTCCGCGTCCAGTCCAATGGATCTTTTTGACATTTTTCAGTAAATGTTTCCCAAACTGAGATTCACCCGAGAACAGATCCTGGCATATTATGCCAAGGTGACACCGGAAATGGTAAGCGGCAGTCTGACCCGATCCCGGCATGGTTTCTTTGATTTGCTGAATTTGCTTTCCCCGGCGGCATCCAAAGAAGAATTCCGATCCGCGCTTCGTGAGGCATCTACTCTGGCTCGCCGGCGTTATTATGGTAAAACGGTTTCTATTTTCGCGCCGCTTTATATTTCCAATACCTGTGTCAACTCCTGCCGCTATTGTGATTTCAATATCCATCATCACGCAAAACGGAAAACCCTTACATTGGATGAGATCGGGCTGGAATGCGCGGCGATCCGCAGGCACGGGATAGACTCACTGTTGATCGTGGCAGGGGAGGATCCGAAGCATATCACTGTGGATTTTCTTTGCGAAGTCGGAGAGAGGCTGAAAGAGCAGTTTTCCTGTCTTTCGCTGGAGGTCGCGCCGCAGAGCGANNATCCGCGCGAGCGGAATCGACAACCTGCTCATCGTCGCGGGCGAGGACCCTAAGGTCAATTCGATCGAACACTTCTGCGACGTCGCGCGGCTCTTGAAGCCGATGTTCTCCAACCTCTCGCTGGAGGTCGCGCCGCAGAGCGAGGAGGATTATCGGAGACTTTTCGCGGCAGGGTTTGAAAGTCTGATCTGTTTTCAGGAAACTTATGAGCAGGATCTTTACAAGTATTTGCATCCTGCCGGGCCGAAGAGTGTTTATGAACACCGGGTCTGGACCCAGCTTCGGGCAGGCAGGGCAGGGTTCCGCACATTGGGTGTAGCTTTTTTGCTGGGATTAGCGCCGTGGAGGGTGGAGGCGGCCAGTCTTGGAGCGCACGCGTTTTATTTGATGAAGGAGTGTTATCAGAGCCGGGTACAGTTTGCCTTTCCCCGCATCACGCCGGTAAGCGGAGGATTCATTCCGGAATATCCGGTAAGTGAAAGCGATTTAGAGCAGATGATGTTGGCGTTTCGGATTGTATTTCCGGAGTGCGGGATGACAGTTTCCACGCGGGAATCTCCGGCTTTCCGGGACTCGATTGTGCAAAGTGCCGCCGACAATATGAGTGCCGGGTCAAGGGTGACTCCCGGCGGTTATGCCATATCAGCGGACAGGGATGTTTCCCAGTTCACGCTCAACGATTCGCGTGACCCGGAAGAAATCTATCAGGCGATCCGTCGCAATCATCAGGAAGTAGTTTTCAAAAATTGGGATAAGCGGATATAGAGTTTTGTGCGCAAATGGCTTGGAGATCATGCAGTTTCAGGGGGCAATGTTTTATTCATACTCCCTGTTTTGTATCCGTCAATGTCAACGGTCACAAAAGTGAAGCCGATTCGATGAAATTCAGCGGAAACGGTATCTCTGGTTATCGGAGCAAAAATTTTTATGATATCCTCTTTGTTTACTTCGATGCGCGCTGACATTCCGTGTATCCTTACCCGGACTTGATGAAACCCCAAATCTAATAAAAGTTGTTCAGCCTGCTCAACCATTTTGAGTCGTTCCGGTGTTATTTTTTCACCGTAAACGAATCGGCTGGAAAGACAGGCAAAACTTTGTTTGTTCCATGTGGGGAGTCCTTGCCGACGAGAAAGCTGCCGGATTTCCTCTTTATTCAGATTTGCTTGACGCAAAGGGCTGAGTATTCCCAGTTCTTCGATGGCTTTCAGACCGGGACGGTAGTCGCCGTTATCATCGCTGTTGGATCCTTCTGCGATCGCTTGTATTCCCAAGCGCTGACAAGCTGAGCGGATTTTTTGAAAGAGTTCTTGTTTGCAGAGATAACAGCGGTTTTTGGGATTGCTGCAAAAGCCGGGGATGTTTAGTTCTTCGCTGTCCAAAATAATGTGACGGATTTTTTTCTCAGCGCAGAATTTTTTGGCTTCCAGCAGTTCTCTTTCCGGAAAAGAGCAGGAACGTGCGGTAAAAGCAGTGACGTGATCTCCCAGGACATTACGGGCGCAATCCAAAAGAAAGGTCGAATCAACACCTGCGGAAAACGCGATAGCAAGCGATGGATATTTTTTCAGTTCCGCAAGCAGGGATTTATATTTTTGTTCGGTTCCTGCGGATATTTGTTCAAAAGTAGTGTTCATGCAAAAGGGGAAAACTTAGATTTGCATCCCCAGCAGGATGGCAATGACAGTATTTGCCTGCATGGCGGCGGCGATGCCAACCCGTGGTGAAGCCGGAGCAAGCTCTGGGGAAATGCCGGAAGTGAGGTCTCCAATAAGATAGAGGTGTGAGCCGACTTTGCGGACCCGGATGTCGTTAGATTTCCCGAATCCGGCCAGACCGGACGCGGCAACGATAGGAATATTCGTTTTTGACAGGGCCGTGATCAACATGGTTTTGGCATCTGCTTTGTCAAAGGCTTCGACTACGGCATGACAATTCTTAAAGATTTCGGGGATATTCTCTTCTGTCAGCAGACAATCATGGAATTCCAGTTCGACATCGGGATTGATCCTTCGCAGATTTTCTGCCAGGGCTGTGGTTTTCTTTTGTCCGATCTGGTCAGCGAAGAAAAATTGGCGGTTGAGATTGCTTGGGGAAACGGTATCAAAATCCGCCGCGATGAAGTGAGAAACCCCGGCGCGGATCAGGTGGCTTAGAACATTGGAACCGAGACCGCCTAATCCCGCGACTCCGATCTTGGCTTGGGTGAGGATGATCTGCTGAGCGGCTGACAGGTATGGATTTACATTCATTATCAGCCGCCGCCGACCATGGAAAAAAGATCCACCGTGTCGCCGTCTTTGGGGTATAGTGTGTCCAGTGGATCTTTTTCTGTCAAGATCTGCCCATTCCAATCCAGGATAAGACTTTTTACCGCGAATCGGCGTGATTGCAAAAACGCGAGGAGGCTTTCTCCGGCAGTGAATTCAGTCTCTTTTCCATTGAAGGTGATTTGGGGCATATTTCTACGAAAAAGGAGAAGGTTCCGGCTTGGACAGAACCTTTCCCCTTCAGTGGTATTGACTAAATGAGTTTCAGGGCATCATCCAGCGCCGTGATGATGTCGTCTTTGTTCTCCAGACCGATGGAGAGGCGGATCAGTTCCGGCGGTAAACCGGCCTTGATCTGGTCTTCTTCGCTCAGCTGGGAGTGTGTGGTGCTGGCCGGATGGATGATCAGGCTCTTGGCATCCCCGACATTGGCGATGATCGTGAAGAGATCCACGTTATCCACCAGGTGCTGGGCTTCTTTGGCACCGCCTTTGACGCCGAAGACGACCATGCCGTTGGCTCCATTGGGCAGGTATTTCGATGCCAGCGGATTGAAGCCGGGATATTTCACCCAGGCGACTTTGGGATGGTTTCTCAGGAATTCCGCTACCGCGCGGCCGTTTTCACTGTGCTTGGCGGTACGGAGCGCCAGCGATTCCAGACCTTGCAGGAAGAGCCAGCACGCGTCCGGAGCCAGGGTCGGTCCCTGATTGCGCAGTCCCACCGTGCGCAGACGCAGCGCGAAGGCGATCTCATTGCCGGGGCCCAGGTCGTGAGCGAAACGCAGTCCGTGATAGCCGCGGTCCGGTTCGTTATAGAGAGCGAACTTGGGATCGGTCCAGTCGAAGTTGCCGGCATCTATCACCGCTCCGCCGATGGCCGTGCCGTGTCCGCCGATCCATTTGGAAAGGGAATGCACGACGATGTTCGCGCCGTGCTCGATCGGACGCAGCAGCGTGGGCGGGGTGAACGTGGAATCCACGATCAGCGGCAGATGATGTTTCTTCGCGATGGCGGCGTAGTTCTCGATGTCCGCGATGTCCAGACCGGGATTGCCGACCGTCTCGATATAGATGGCGCGGGTCTTGCTGTTGATGGCCGCCTCGACCGCCGGAAAGTCGTTGACTGGGGTGAAGTTGACCTTGATCCCCTGCTGGGGCAGGATAGCGTCAAATTGGGTAAAAGTCCCGCCGTAGAGATTATTCGCGGCAACGATCTCATCGCCCTGCTTGGCGATATTGGCGATCGTGAAATAGATCGCCGCTGTGCCGGAAGACAGAGCCAGCGCCGCTTTGCCGCCTTCCAAAGCCGCCAGACGTTTTTCCAGTACATCCTCGGTCGGATTCATCAGCCGGGCGTAGATGTTGCCGCTCTCGCGCAGGGCAAAGAGGTCGGCTCCGTGCTGGGAGCTTTTGAACGCGTAAGCAGTCGTTCTGTAAACAGGAACGGCTCGTGACAGAGTCGTCGGATCGGGAACCTGTCCCGCGTGGATAGCCAACGTTTCGATATGATAGTTTTTGCTGCTCATGATCTTAATACATTACTAAATCAGTTGTGATTTTATAAACCAATAAAAGGGAAACGATTTCCCCTCACACGCGAAAAAGATTATCATAAAAAGCTGAACTTGTCAACACTAAATCACAACTATTTTAGTAGTTTTTATAAAATAATTTAAAATAGATTGTTTGATAACATGTTAAAGGGTATATAATTTTTTATTATTCGACTCCGTCCATATTCCAAAAGACAAAAGCGAAATCAACACCATCTTCATTCTCGCGTCTGTAAATACCATAACTGCCTTTAGGAATTTTAATAAAATCTGTATCTTTATCGGGCAGATCATACGTAAATATCTTCATATCACCATTAGAAAGGATCATAGTGAGAAATTCCCAATCATCCATATTTCTTTGATTGTCCTCCTCAGGGATGATTTCCACATAATTCTCCCCATCTCCTATTCCGTTGGGTATCATAATATGGTTGTTATATTGAGTTCCAACAGCTAATGAAGCGGCATCACTGACAGTTTTGATCTTACTCATAAACACTTTCCGAACCAAAAAAGGTTCTAAATTTCTGTAATTCTATCTGTCTGAATCCTTTTTCACAAGAAAAATCAAGGGGGGATTTTCTGCTTGAATCAGGGGCATTTGAGCCGCACAATGTGGCGCGGATGACACTGTAAGTTTTTTACAGTTAAAAAAATCAGTAACTTTAATTATTAAAACAAGATATACGATGCCAAACGAATTAGATGAAGTGACGGGTCCTGTGAACAGCGCGGGACGTGATACACATGTGATAGAAAAACAGATACCTGTCAAGGTGGGCTGGGGTTCGACCTTGTTTGAAGTGATGCTGTGGGTGCTGGGCATCCTGCCGGGAGTGATCTTCCTATTCAAGAAGATCTCGGCGGCGAATTATTTCAAACAGCTGGAGCAGAAGATCCAGGCCGATGCCTCCACGATCGACAATTACCTGGAGCAGCGGGTCCGGATCCTTCAGAATCTGGCCAAACTGGTGGAGAAGGCGATCGACCTGGACAAGGACGTGATGAAAGCGGTGGCGGCTTTCCGCGGCGGACGGCTGCCGGAGGGCGAGCGCAATCAGGTGGCGGCACAGATAGACGGCGCGTTTGGCCGGTTATTCCCGCAGGTGGAAGCCTATCCCGACCTGAAAGCTCACGCGGCCATTGCCGACGCTATCCAGCAGAACAGCTATTTGCAGAAGGAGATCACCGCGGCGCGCACTCTTTATAATGACACGGTGAACCAGTGGAACACGGATGTCTTCAGCTGGCCGACGAAGATGATCGTGGCGGCACGGGCCGGTTACACAACACGCATCCCGTTCACGGCCTCGGCTGAGGTCAAAGAGCAGGCGAAAGGCGTCTTCTTTTGATCCAGGATGTCTATGAACCGCTGAGCCGTTATCGTGACGAGTTCAAAGCGGGTTTTGCCTGGCGGACTGAGGAGAAGTTCGAGGAGCTCACGCGTGCCTCCGGCATAGATGTCGAGGCAAATCGCCGTCTGGTCGAAGAGATTCGTGTGCTGGTGGATCGCTCGGAGGAGGCACGCGGCAAGAGGTCTTTCTTCGGCTGTTTGTTCGTTCTGCTGATGGCTGGATCGGTGGTCGCTTTTATTGCCGCCTATAATAATGAAGTTGGGAATCCGACCCTGCTGGTGGCGCTGGGGATCATCGGGATCATTGCCAGTCTTTTTCTGCTTTCGCCGCACAAGAAAGCCTCCCAGCTGTATAAAGAACTCAAAAAGACTGTCAAGGCAAAAAAAGACGTGGCCTGGAAACAGATGGAGCCGCTGAACGCGCTCTACACCTGGGACATTCCCGTCAGGCTGATCCAGGCGACTGTGCCGCGGCTGGAGTTCGACCCGTATTTTACTAATGAGCGGCTCTGGTCTCTGCAGCGCCAGTACGGCTGGAATGACGATTTCAACCGGGACAAGAGCATCCTGTTTGCCCAGTCGGGATTGATCAATGGCAATCCTTTTGTTTTTGGCGAGTACCGGTACATGAAGTGGGAGAAGCATGTTTACAAGGGCACTAAGGATATCTCCTGGACGGAAACGGAGAGAGACTCCCAGGGCAAGATCCATACGGTGACTCATCATGAAACATTGGAAGCCACTGTGACCAAACCGGAACCGGTCTATAAGAACAAAAAACTGCTTATTTACGGCAATGATGCCGCGCCGAATCTGAGTTTTTCGCGTCAGCCGTCTGATCTTTCCAAAGGGGACGAGGGACTCTTCTCGCGGATGCGCAAAAAACACGAGATCCGCAAACTGCAAAAATTCTCACAGAATCTGGAGGATGAATCCCAGTTTACCCTGATGGGCAACCACGATTTCGAGGCGCTGTTCCATGCCGTGGACCGCGACAACGAAGTGGAATTTCGTCTGCTCTTTACCTCGCTGGCCCAGATACAGATGCTGGATCTGCTGAAGGATAAGTCCGTTGGCTACGGGGATGATTTCACTTTCCGGAAAAAGAAGAAGATCAACCTGCTCACATCCAACCACCTGGATGCGACCTCCATTGATACCGATCCCCGGCGCTTCTACGACTGGGACTACGACCGGGCCAAAGAAAACTTCCAGCAGCTCAATGAAAACTACTTCAGGAATATCTACTTCTCACTGGCTCCGCTGCTGACTATCCCGCTCTATCAGCAGACCCGCACACACGAGGAGATCTGGAAAGACGTGCTTCGCGGCCGCGAATCCTCTTTCTGGGAGCATGAGACCCTGGCCAATTATTACGGGTACGGTCAGTTCAAGCACCCGGACTGTGTGACCAAATGCATCCTCAAGACCTCACTTCTGAAACGCCAAAACGAGGAAGGTGCTGTGGAGGTCACGGCCTATGGTTACAGAGGGGTACATCATACAGAGTATGTAGAAGTCCATGGCGGCGACGGTTGCTGGCACGATGTACCCGTGAAGTGGATCGAATACCTGCCGGTGGAGAATTCACGCCTGATGTTCCTCACCGAACAGGAAAAACCCTCCGACACCTTCCGCGCCAAAGCCGGAAGCGGAAGCATCCTGCGCCGTTCCATCTTCTCCTGCCTGGGCAAATAGGAGGAGTACGTATTGCCTCAAAAATAAACCCAAGATCGCCATCTGGTTTAATTTTGTCAAAACATATTCAAAATCAGTATGTTGCGTAGAGACGCGAGACTCTCGCGTCTCCGAGACGAGCGGGTCGCTCGTCTCTACGATAAGTCGTTTTTGTCAAGGATGTTATTTGTTATTTTAAACAACTTTTGGATTTTTAACGATGACTTTTGGGTTAAAAAACACTTGACACTTTACATTGAAAAAGATTAGATGTAGTTGTTGTTTGGGTGAATCGGTAAGGTTTTCCTTTATAAGTAACTCAGAAGAAGATATTAAAATAAAAGAAAGGTATCATTATGGATATGAGCTGGTTACATACATTTTTTGAATGGATTTCTTCCATAATTATACAAATACCGGATTATTATAAACACGTTATAGATGTGTTGGGTTACGGATATTCTGATGAAATAGGTTATCCTGTTTTTGGATTGTCTGTTGTAATATTTTTTTATGGCTTTATGTTTTTTATCACTAGTGGGCGGTTAGAAAAGCTT
>DBVN01000063.1:0-464 GCA_002308515.1 Verrucomicrobia bacterium UBA1263
TGGAAGAAGGTGGAATCACCCAGCACACCGACGACGCGTTTCTTCTCGCCGGCCACTTTCATTCCGTGAGCCACACTGATGCCGCCGCCCATACAGAGGATGGTGTCGATCCGGCTCAGCGGAGCCGATGCTCCCAAGCTGTAGCAGCCGATATCGCCCGACACGATCACGTCAAACTTGCCCAGCGCGGCAAAGACGGCGCGATGCGGACAGCTGGGACACAGCACCGGCGGACGCGGAGGCAGTGTTTTGACCTGTTCCACCGGGCCAAAGGCAAGCAAAGGCTTGCCTTCCATCCTGGCACGAATGGTTTGCAGAGACATGGGAGAAAGCTCGCCCACGTTCGGCACCAGATTTTTGCCGTCGCAGGCAATGCCCAGGGACTTCACATGTTCTTCGATAAAATTCTCAAGCTCCTCCACCACAAGGATCTTTTCAACTCCGGCAGCAAACTGACGGATCAG
>DBVN01000063.1:526-2581 GCA_002308515.1 Verrucomicrobia bacterium UBA1263
CTTATCGCCCCATTCGATCCGGTTCAGCGGTGAGACAGATGCCGCGGCCGCCATATCCAGCAGACGCTGTTCGATCTTCACATGCATGGGACGCGCCCAGGCCGGGATCGTCACGAACTGCGGCGGATTCTTCTTGAATCCTTCCGGTTCATGCTCTACACGTTCAGCCAGTTCCACCAGACTGCGGGAGTGAGCCACACGGGTCGTGGTTCTGAGGATGACAGGCGTTTTGAACTTCTCGGAAATATCCATGCCGGCCACCAGGAAGTCGCGCGCGTCCGTGGAATCAGAAGGCTCCAGGACGGGTATTTTGGCCAGCCGTGCGTAATTACGTGTATCTTGCTCATTCTGAGAGGAGTGCATACCCGGATCATCCGCCACGATGGCGACCAGTCCGCCCACTGTTCCCACATACGTCAGGGTCATCAGCGGATCCGCGGCCACGTTCAGGCCGACGTGCTTCATGGTCACAATGGCACGTGCCCCCGTATAACAGGCACCGGCGGCCACCTCAAAGGCGACCTTCTCATTAGGTGACCATTCGCAGTACACTACGTCCTTGTATTGCACCACGTTTTCCAAAATCTCCGTGGAAGGGGTCCCTGGGTACCCGACAGCCACTCTCACGCCCGCCTCATAAACACCGCGAGCGATCGCCTCATTACCAGATAATAACGCTTTCAAACCTGAAATCCTTTCAAGCAGAGACCAGCCTATTCCAATTACCCGCGAAGTTCAATAGAAATGCGTTTTCCATCCATAAAAACGTGATCAATCGACCTCTAGCAATGTCATAGAACCACGGTCAACACAATCCTTCAAATATCAGAAAAAATCCCCGGCGGACTCAACCGTCGGGAATCTTTATTTTCAGCTCAAAAAATTCCGGATTTTTCTATAGAACAGAAGGGATAATGACGCGGAACCCGGTGTAGTAACGTCTGTTGACAGGAGCGATGCTGGATCGGCGTGCTGAACGACAGTAGTACGCAAGAGTGTTCCAGTTACCGCCACGTATAACACGGCGCGAACCCTCATGATCCGGATGCCAGTTTGAACACCATTCCCATACATTCCCGTGCATATCGTGGATGCCCCAGTTATTTGCTTTCTTCTGCCCTACCGGATGGGTCATATAACCACTGTTGTAGCAATACCAACCTGATTCATCCATTTCGGAAGATTCCCACTCACCTGACAAATTCTTTCCACTGTTCAATGCTGTGGTCGTTCCAGCACGGCAGGCATATTCCCACTGAACCTCTGTCGGCAATGTGTATTTACCCCCCTCTGGCAAACGACCCGCAGCTCTTTCGATCGCTGTCAGCCTGGCACAAAATTCCATCGCATCATACCAGGATACTTCTTCAACAGGACGGTCATCCCCGCTAAAATAAGATGGGTTATATCCCATTACAGCTTTGTATTGGGCTTGTGTTACCTCATATTTACTTATCCAAAAACCACTGCAGAACTCTATTATAACATTACACGGAGCCTCATCATCCCCTCTGCCCAGCTCACTGTCAGGACTGCCCATCGTATAAATCCCTGGCGGACACCAGATCATCTCCATAGAAATATCGGAATCCCCTTCTCCTTTAATGGGAATGGTCAGACTCTCCCCTTCCGCGGCTGCTTGCTCTTCGGCCTGTTTAGTGATCAACATGATGTCCCCCGACCACACTAATGTTGAGGTCAACACCAGACTTAGTATTCCAACCATGTATTTCTTCTTCATAAGTTTTTTTCCTTTAACGTCTTGGAACTATCAACCATGGCCGCCGAAGAACACCTCAGTCAAATTAGCTCAAAATCGTCAATGGGAATAGAATGAATGAATCAATAGTTCTTCCTACTCCGCGTAAACGTACAGCGCTACTTCTTTTTTGGATATTTTATACTCTGAGGCAATCTGTTCTATGATCTGCTCATCGCTCATACCCAATTTACGATAAGCCGCTATCAGAAGCTTAATCCCTTCCAGGCGTCCTTTTTGGCGTTCTTTTTGGGCTCTTTTCTCAACAAGTTCTTCCATTATCTGGCACATTTCTT
>DBVN01000018.1 GCA_002308515.1 Verrucomicrobia bacterium UBA1263
ATCGCTGTCAGCGATATGTGGCTGGACAATCAACAGTATCTGATGAACATTGGTCAGGATGGCACAGGCTTTTATGATGAAAGCGTGGAAATGCTCATGGATGATATGGGCATTTGGAAGACCGCTCTGAGCGATGTCAACGCACGCAGTATTTACTACGCGGGTATCAACGGCAATAGCTTTGACGAGAAGAAAGGTGATGTGAAGCCTGAATTCATTCTGGATCCTGTGGGAACTACAATCTATCAGATCGATTCCTCGATCGTGACCATGACTGTGGATGTAAAGGGTACGGAACCTATCGAAGTGACTTGGATCAAGGACGGTGAAAAAGTCGGTACTGGTCTGACACTGAATGTAGCATGCGTGGAAGGTGCAGACGGCAATTATCAGGCAGTTGCCAAGAATAGCGCTGGTGAAGCGACTTCCGCTGTGGCAAAACTTGAATATCGTCAGCCGACAAGCGCTTATGAAGAATTGATCGTTGGTTTTGCCCCGGTCGCTTTCTGGCGTTTCGATGACAATATCGCTGATGGTGTCGCTGTGGATTATGTGGCACATAATAACGGTGTCTATCACAACATGACTTCGGAAAATCAGTATGAAGGTGCTATTGCGGAAGATACCAGTAAGTCGATCCATTTCAATGGTACCGATACTTATATCTCCACACCTGTTCAGTTGAATCCGCTGGTCGAAGCCGGTGAGTTCTCTGTGGTCGGCTGGGTCAAACGCAGCTCTGCTTATGGTGAATTCACTGCACGCGGCGGCTACTTTGGTCAAAATGACCAGTTGGAGTTTGGTGACGGCAACAATATAAATCAGATCGAAGCCTGGTCACCGGGTGCCGGTCAGATCAAAGTCGATCATCACTTTGTGGACAATGAATGGACACAAATCATCCTTACTTATAGCTGGGATGAAACGACTATGGTTGAGAAGCTCTATCTGAATGGTCTGCTTGCGTATAATAATACCAAGACGAGCAAGATGAACTCTGAAGGAAAGAGCTACTTTATCAACATTGGCGGCGGCGGAGTATTCAATTCCTCCGGTGATTACTTCCGTGGTGATATTGATGACGTGGCAGTGCTGTCAACAGCTCTGACAGAAGAAGATGTCAATCTGCTCTACAATGTTGGCAAATATGGTCCGGGCGCGGCTCCTACAGTGAATGTTCAGCCGATCGGTGGTGAGATCTATGCCAATGACGGAACATACACACTCTCGGTGAGGCCGGCAGGCACACCTCCGATGACAGTGAAGTGGTATCTGAACGGCAACGAGACTGCTTATGAAGGTGAAAGTGTGCAGATCGCCCGCACAGCGGTCAATGCCGGCAGCTGGACAGCGGTAGTCAGCAATGCTTACGGCAAGACCGAATCTGAACCCGCGGTGATCAGCTTCTATCAGCCCAAGAGCGATTATGAAGCTCTGGTTGCCAGTCTGGTACCGTTGGCCTACTGGAGACTGGGCGAAGCTGAAGGTACGACAGCCTATGAGTATGCCAGCGACTTCAACGGTGTTTACGATGAGCATCAGACACTGGGCGCGGCGGGTGCAATCGCCAATGACACCGATACAGCGGTGACATTCGACGGTACCAGCTATGCGAGCGTTCCGGGAATGAGCTATACCGGTGATACCATGACAATGCTGGTCTGGATCAAACCGGACGGTGCAATCAATAATTACACGGGTATCCTGTTCGACCGCGGTAGCAGCGCGGTGGGTATAGACATCGCGGACAATCAGCCTTGCTATCACTGGAATGATACTCAGTACAATTACAGATCCGGCTTACAGCTCACGGATGGAGCGTGGAATATGGTCGCCATGGTGGTGACCCCGACAGAAGCGACCTTCTATCTGGGTGATTCCGCCGGTACACTGACTTCAGCGGTGAATACCGTTGCGCACTCACCGGCGAAACTGACCGGTGCCTTCAGCATTGGCGGTGACAAGAACTGGTCCGATCGCCGCTTCAAAGGCGACATTGATGAACCGGCTGTGTTCGGCTATGCGTTGAGCGCGGATCAGATCGAGGCCATCTACAGGAAGGGCATGGGCGGTGATACCCCGACGGGTCCGATGCTCTCCTTCGAGATGACAGATCTGGGACTGATCCTGACCTGGGAAAGAGGCAAACTTGAAGTCGGCGCGACTACGGAAGGACCGTGGGTCACGATCGAAGATGCCTCCAACGAGGGCTACATCTACAATGGTGAATCCGGCACTGTGTACTTCAGACTGGCTGAATAAGCTAAAGTAGAGATACGAACCGGACGATAACAAGTCCGGTCGATACAAAGACGGTCTTCTCTCCAAAAGAGGGAAGACCGTTTTTTGAACAAAAAAGAGACGGGGCAAAACCTCGTCTCTTCTTGTTTGGATTTTCTGAGCGGCTACTTCAAAGGCCGCGCTTCCACGCCTTCGAGGGTGATCTTGACCGGTTTGATGTGACCCTGTTCATCGAATTCCATTTTCTCGATGCAGGTGTAGCGGTGATTCCCGTTCCTGTCATTCAGCGGATGGCGGTGGTACACAATGTACCAGTCATCCGTGCCGGGAATGTTCAGAACGGAGTGATGCCCCGCGCCGGTGCCCACGTTTTCATCCCGCTGGAGGATCTTCTCGATACGTTTGAAGGGACCCATCGGATTGTCTGCGATGGCGTAGGCCACACAGTAATCGGGACCGGTCCAGCCGCCTTCCGACCACATGAAATAGTATTTGCCGTTTCGCTTGAAGATCATCGGGCCTTCCACATATTTTTCGGGGGTGATCTCTTTATAGAAACTGCCGTCCTGGAAGGGGAGCAGACCCGTCATCTTGTCATTCAGGCGAACGACATTGCAGTGCCGCCAGCCGCCGTAGTACATATAGATCTGGCCGTCGGTGTCCTTGTAAACGAACTGGTCTATGGGTTGAGCGCCATTGATGATGTGGCCGATCAGCGGTTTGCCCAGCAGATCTTTGTAGGGACCTTCCGGTTTATCCGCTGCCGCGACACCGATGCCGCCGATCTCGCCTTCGTGAACGTCATTAGCCGCGAAGAAGAAATAGTATTTGCCGTTGTGCTGGATCACCGAGGGTGCCCACATGGCGCGCCGCGCCCATTTCACTTCCTCATTGGTGAGTATCTTTTCGTGCTTTGTCCAGTTGACCAGGTCTTTGGAAGAAAAGCAGTCGAAAAAGGTCTGTTCATCGAATGGATAAGAATAGGTGGGATAGACCCAGTAGGTGTCGCCATAGATGATCGCTTCGGGATCCGCGTACCATCCGGGGAAAACAGGATTGCCGCTGGTCGTTTTGTCCGCGGCCCAGGTGCCTGCCGCCGCGGCAATGACCGCCGCCGCGCAAAGCAGATGCTTCAACGTCTTTTTCATACGCGGAAAATGTTAGTAGAAGAATCATTTTTCCTCAAGAAGAATTACGGAGAAAAGCAGGAAAGAGTCTTTCCCGTTCACTCTCCGATCGCCAGAAACCAGCAGTAGGAACAGATCGCGAACCAAAGGACTGTCAGGATGACATTGGTCAGCTTGTGGAGGATCCATTTTTCCGGAACTTTATTGAGCAGGAATCCTGCAAAAATACCTCCCAGAAATCCTCCCAGATGCGCGGAGAGGTTGACCTGCGGATCCGGTGAAAGTCCCGTCAGGATGAAGATCAGCACCGACGCGGAAAAAGCAGAGATCCCAACTTTTGTCGGCAGATTTTTCTTGCTGATCAGCGGCATCAGATAGACGGACAGAATGCCCAGCACACCCATCACCACGCCGGAAGCACCCAGACTGGCATATTCCGTGGGATGGATCAGCAGGCTGAGCAGATTGCCGCAAAGTCCCGCCAGTGTTGCGGCCAGCAGTGTCCAGCCGATCCCGTAGCGTCCCATGGCCAGACCGAAAAGCGGGAATCCGAGACTCAGATTGCTGGCCAGATGTCCGATGTCGCCATGCAGGAAGGTGGCCGTCAGCATCCGCCACCATTCGTTATGCTGAAGGATCTTGTCGGAGTCCATCAGGGCGCGCGCTTTGAGTCCGTCATGCGCCAGATAGTTGAGCAGATAGGTCAGCCCGGTGGGCAGCGCCCAGTAGAACGCGCCCCAGTTGAACAGCTGGCCGCGCATACGGAACGTGTCATCACTCCAGCCCCAGTTGCGGTTCTCCACCAGGTAAAGATGGATGATCTCCAGTGAGCGCGCGTAGTCCTCGGCCTTCACCATCAGGAACCAGCGCTGCTTGTGCGGAAAAAGGATAGTGGACTCGATCTTCTGGCTTGTCAGCACCAGACACCATTCCATGACGATCTTTTTGGAAGGAGCCAGAATGAGTTTGTTCTCTTCTTCGATCTGCGGCAGATCGTCCGGCGCGAGCTGCCGGATGTCTGGGATCGTGAGGATCGGCTCTTCCTGTTTCAGAGCCGGGCGCGTCCGCCGCTGATGGAAGTGCGGATGCCGGAGCCGCTCGGCACGGTCGGGAGCCGTAAAGCGCCGGGGAGAGATCTTGCGGTGAGGACGTGGGTTCTGAAAATGACCCTGCCCGGATCCTTCGTGTGAGGAACCGGGCAGTGGATCATGTAAAGGGCTTTCAGCCATTTTCCCTGTACGCGGAGGGAACCGCCTTGGATGTTAGGCCGCCGGAGCGACTTTCGTTTCTTCGGGCGCGGGTTCCGCTGCGGCAGGATCTTCTTTTTTCTTGTCGGCTGCTTTGGTCGCTTTGTCGGCCTTGGCAGAACCTGTCGTGTTGATCACGCTCTGCTGCGGAACGGTGAATTCCGAGGTTCCTACGCGGATATTGCTCGGACCGAAACCGTGGAACACACGGACGCTCTTGGAATTCCAGACCGGCTGTCCATCCTGGCTTTGCAGCGTGAACAGGACCGGCTCGCTGTATTCCACATCATTATAGAGAGACGCGTTGAACGCGATGAAATCGGTGGATTCGATCACGAAACCGTATTGCGGGATCACAAAGTCTTTCTTGGTGATGGAGACGGAGCGGTAGGGCTCTGCTCCATAATTGACTGTGGCCAGAACGGTCTTGCCGCCGCCTTGGAAAACGGAGCGGGTCACGGTCTTCTCCGGATTCAGATAGTCGAAACGGACCAGCTGCATCTCGGCGGTGATCTTGTTCAGCGGAGAGAGGATCTCATGCGTATTCTTCACGAACACATCGAACGGATGTTTGCCTTCGCCCCAGCCTTGTTTGGCGGAGGTGTAGATCGCTTCGGGAGCGACTTCCTGATTTTCAGGAGCCGTGTAGTTTTCCCAGTACAGATGAGTGGGCACACTGTGATGATACAGAGGACGGCCCAGCGCGATGTGGCGCAGGACGAACGCGGCGGACTTGTTGATGTCATAGCCGTATTTGCCATAGGCCGCGATACAGTCGTGATAGATCATCTCAAACAGAGGCAGGAAGGTGGCTCCCAGATCCTCAACATTGAAAGTGTGGAAATCCTTGCCGGATACACCGGTGATGCCCTCAAAGAAATCAGCGTGCGGGATAGCCCATTCACGGCCGTCTTCACTGCCGAAGATGCCGAACACACCGCGGGCGTAATCGCTCAGCCTGCAGCGCCAGTAGATGTCTCCGTCGAAATCGATCGGGTGAGCTTTGTCATAGCACTCTTCCAGACTGCCGGCGTAGGTGGTGTCAATAAAGTAGGAACGTGCCTGGGTGATTTTGAGTACTTCAGGCAGGTTCTGCGGACGGCTGGCCAGTTCCAGGGATGCCTTGGAGCAGGTCAGATAAGGACGACCGCCGGCCCAGACTCCGCCGGGTTTGATGGAACCATCCAGATTCTTGGAGAGATACTTCTCATCCCAGCTGGGCGCGTCTTTGTACATATCCTGATAGTTGTCATGCAGACAAGCGGTATAACCGGCGTTTTGGATCGTCCAGACGGCTTTGCGCAGTCCCCAGTTGCCGCCGCATTCAGGTGCCGCGGGCAGGATGTCCGGGTGCTGATTGTCATAACCTCTGTGGATCCAGCCGCCCATCGTGAAGAGGACGTTGTCCATTTCCAGATCGTTCTTCAGGTGTTCAGCCACTTTGCCGGCTTCCTCAAAGGTCCAGTTGACCTTCACGGAAACTTCTTTCTGGCTGGCTTCATCCATGCGGCGGTCCAGAACGCTCCACAGTTTGAAATTGGTCGCGCCAAAGAGAGCTTTGCGGCTCTTGTTCTCGGCGGTCTTCTTGGACCACGGGACATAAGTGCCGTTCTTCTTGGCGAAGCTGTCCAGATAGTCCCGCGTCATTTCATTGAAATCGCCTTTGCCGCTGAAGTAAAGAGTGAATCCGCCCGGATTTTTCTTTTGGGTGAGGCTGGTGCTGAGGGTCTGTTTGCCCTGTTTATCCACCACACTCTTGATGCCCAGCACGGTATAGGGATCATCCCAGGTGATGAACGCGCCCGTGTTGTTCTTCATCAATCCCCAGAAGCGCACATGGCAGCCTTCATAGACACTGTCGCCGAACTCACGCTCGAAAGCCTTGCCGGAATTCGCCGGAACCAGGATGCCTTCGCGCACCGGGATCAGCACGCCGCCGTTCGCATCCTCGGAGGTAATGGGCAGAGAGTCGTCAAAAATCTTCAGCGAAACGATGTTCAGCTGTTTGGCGGGATGGATGGTGAACTTGATTGCGGGCTGAGTTTCCACCGGGGTCGCCAGGATCAGCAGGTTCATATCCGCGATGTTGGGAACGGGATGGAAAGTCAGGAGCAGACCTTTTTCGTAATTCTTGACTTCGCAGTCCTTCAGCTCGGTGGTGAACACCTTATCATCTATCTGATAAGTGATCTCCCCGAAGCCTTTTTCGCCGCTGGTCCAGATCTGACCTCCGCGGTTGCTGCTGGTTTTCTCCCGAATGTACCATTCCCCTGTGGAAGGAACTACCGTGAGATCCAGATAGAAGGATTCCATCGTAGTGGACTTAACAGGATTGTCCAAATTAACAACATTCTTTTTGGCAGGACCTCTGGTAAGGGGTTCCCGTACCGTGACTGTTTCTGTCGCGTCGTCTGCCTGGTTAATTACATTGCCGCTGTCGCTGTTGTTGTCACTGTCTTGCGTGACCTTAACCTTATCTAATAAATTATTAAAATTTATAGTAGCGGCAAAAGCATTGCCGCTGCTCAACATGATCGCCGCGGCGCAGAGTACAGACAATTTCGCAATCCAAGATTTACGCATCATACCACCGACATTGTAGCAAAATACAGCTAACTGTTAAAACCAAAAACAGATAAGAATGAAAAATTTTTATGCGTGGGGTTTTTCCGGCTCCGTTTTGCCCAGAAGCGGATTTTCCTTATTCTGGCCGCAATGCTCGCAATACGGCAGCAGCGTGTGGCGGATCTTGCCGCAGTGTTCGCATTTATCGTAGAGCAGCTCTCCGCATGCTGGACATGTATAGGGTTCTATTTCAATGTCTTCCGTATTGACATTCTTTCCGTTCAGGACACTGTGTACCGAGTTGCGCGTCCAGAAGAGGAACTTCAGCGGGCCGATCCGGATGGGATATTCGCACACCGGGCACAGGAACCGTTCATAAGCCTGACTGTACTGCAGCATCAGACGTTCCGGCTTGGGCGCGGTAGAGAGTTTGACTAGAAAACTCAGCAAACGGATGATGATCAGGATCGAAACCACGATCAGGATGTACTTGGACCACCGGGTGGGGAAGTACTCATGCACCGTGAAAAATACATGGATCAGCGTGGCACAGCCCAGAGCCAGTACCAGCGGCGTTACCAGCGGACCGCGTTTGCGCAGGAAGATAAAACAGAACAACAATAACAACGGCAGCAGGATAACTAATTCTAGCACAGCCTGGGCGATCCGGTGTCTTTGATGTCTCTTGTAGAGTTCTTCCTGGATCATATTTTCCTGATCCTGCAGCTGCTGGAAGAGCTGATTATGTTCCACTGTAAGCTGTTGACGTTCCTGGGTCAGAGTCAGTATCTGGCCGTTCAGCTCCTGATATTCTTTCTGGAAGTCGAGGAATTTATCCATCGTCTCTTTCAGCTGAGCCTGCTGGCCGTTGCCGGACTGTTTATTCAGCTGATTCAGGGTCTGTTCCAGGTTCTTGGCGGATGAAGCCTTCAATTCCCGTTCTTCCTGAAGAGCTTTGAGCTTTTCATCCAGAGTTTTTTCCTGACCTTTCAGCTGTTCGTCTTTTGCACTCAGATCGTTGTTTTTCAGTGTGTTATAAACATCTTCATGAGAAGGTTCTCTCATAGAACGGATGTCGCTGGTGATCAATCCCAGCAATGAGTAGAACAGGATGCCCACAATGATCGTCAGCAGCAGGATCATCATGCGGACACCCCAGGTGCCCTTCTTGGCGTTCAATTTCAGTTTTCCCATATCGTGTTCCTTTCAGTGTTTTTTATGCTTTTCTAAAGACTTTATGCGGAGCGGCCTGCGCTACCGGTTTGATGACCATTTCGTCAATGCAGACATGAGCCGGACGTTTGGCCAGCCAGAGCATCGTCTCGGCAATATCCTCCGCGCAAAGCGGATGCACACCCCGGTAAACGGCTGCCGCTTTCTCCGCGTCGCCCTTGTAGCGGACCAGCGAGAAATCGGTCTCCGCCATGCCGGGATCCAGACTGGTCACACGCACAGGCGTGCCGCACAGTTCCAGCCGGAGTGCCTTAGTGATTTGCAGTTCAGCAGCTTTTGCGCCGCAATAGACACTGCCGCCTTCATAGGCGATGCGTCCGGCGATGGAGCCCACATTGATGATCGTGGCTCCCTCGGTGGTCAGCATCAGGGGAGCGACCTTGCGCGTCACGCGCAGCAGCCCCAGCACATTTGTCTGGAGCATCGTTTCCCAGTCCTCGTCCTTGCCGTTCAGCACGGTATCCACACCCAGCGCGCCGCCGGCGTTATTGATCAGCACCTGCACCGATTTTGTGGTCTGGGTGATCGTATTGCCAAAATCTTCAACACTTTCTGTGCGGGTCACATCCACAGGCACCACCAGGACCGATGCCGCTCCGGCTTTGCAGGCCATCATGGCGGTCTCGTTCAGACGTTCCACCCGGCGGGCTCCCAGGATCAGATGAGCGCCCTCACCGGCAAAAGCCACAGCCGCCGCGCGGCCAAAACCGCTGGAGGCCCCTGTGATCACAACATATTTATCTTTCAGATTCATCGTATTATCCCACTAATAACTTCAACTTCCCCAAGGGTAAACCATTTCCTGTGGAAGTCAAAGTAAAAAAATAACCCCAAAATCGTCATTGGAAATAGAAATTTTCAGTAATGTTTAAAAACAAAGTGTTTTAAAAAATGGAGCCGCGCTTGCGCGGCTGTAACTTGAAAGCCCGAAGGGCTTGCC
>DBVN01000069.1:0-16381 GCA_002308515.1 Verrucomicrobia bacterium UBA1263
CGGATGCCTTCGCTGACCGGGAAGTCGAGGGTCAGACCCTCCACGCCGTCAATGGTGAAGACCGCGTTTTCGCCGTCCATCACCACAGTAACGATGTGCTGTCCCTTGTCTTTGAAGTTCGCGAACGCGGCAACCGTATTGGGAGCGCCGTTGTCCTTGTCATTAGGACCACCGGTCTTCTTGTTCCAGCCCCAGCCAATGTAACCCGGAGCGTTGTCACTGCTGTCGGAGAACTGGATCCACTTGCTGTGATCCTCATTGCTGAGGATGATAGCGCAGCGGGCACCGGTCGCGCCGGCGGCGATGCTGAAGCTCTCGCGATCCACCATCATCGTCAGCGGATTATCCGCGCTGGCGGTGAAGAGCTGATCCGCGTAGAACGTGCGGCCGCCCCAGTAATTGTCTGTCAGCTTGAAGCTCAGATCTAAACCGTTGTTGACAGTGTATTCCAACGTACCGTTGCCGTTCGGATTGCTGGCTTCATACGGAGTCGCGTCGATCACCCAGCCCTCTCCCAGTTCCGGACCTTTGAAGTAGTCTGAGAAGAGGAGATTACCCTCGATCAGAGCCAGTTTGGCCGGAGCGCTGGTCACCGTTCCGGAGACATTGCTGACTTCGACCGTGTACTCACCGACATCAGCCGATGTAGTCACAGGAATGGTGTAAGTCGGATCACTGATGTATTCGATCGGCGTGCCGTCTTTGAACCAAGTGTAGATCAGATCGCCGCCTGTGGCCACGACCGTGAAGCTCACGGGCTGTCCCTCAGCTACCAGCACATCGGCCGGATTCATTACGATCTCCGGCGGATTCGGAGCCGGGATGTCTGTGCCGTAGATCTTCACATTGTTGAATGTGGAAGCGGTATTGTCACCGGCCTGGCGTGCATACACACCAAAGCTGAAGTGGATATCTTCTGTAACCGGGAAGTCCAGAGTCGCACCCAGGACATCATCCAGATACACAGCAACGGTGCCTCCATCGGCAACCAGTTTGATGTAGTGATGACCTTTATCGGTCACGCCGGAGAAGGCATCGATCACATTGGCCGCGCCTGTGGCTTTATCATTGGCCGCGCCGGTCAGCTTGTTCCAGCCCCAGCCTTTATAGGCGCTGCTGTCGCAGGATTCAGAAATAAGGACCCACTTGGAGTGGTCACCCGTACCGATACCGATAGAGCAGCGTCCGCCGGTGGCACCTTCCGCATAGTAGAATGATTCACGATCAACGATCAGGGTCAGCGGATTCAGTTTGCTGGCCTTGTAACCTTCCTTGGTGTAGTAAGCGGCACCGCCCCAATAATTCTCTGTCAGGGTGAAGTCCATCATCACACCGTAACCCGGATAGACACCCAGATCACCGGTAGCAGCCGGATACTGAGAGACCTCAAAACCATTGCGGTCCAGCGTCCAGACATTTTCATCCATATCATAGAAATATTCATCCAGAAGAAGTTCACCATTATCAATGATATCAACGGTAACGGTGTCTATCGTCTGGACATAATCTTTATCATTCGTGATGGTAAAGAATGTACTGCCGGCAGCGACTTTCTTCACGTTGACCGCTACCGGGTCAGGTGAAGAAGCATTGAGAGTAATGACTTTGGTCGCGCCTGTATCAAAGGCCGCCACGTTCGTGTCATCCATCGTCAGGGTGATCTGAGTTCCGGCTTCGCGAATGACTTTGGAGGTAAAGAAGAACACCTGATCTTCATCCGGGGTATCCGGACCGATAGCCAGACTCATGCTCTCAGGGCTGACATTGATAGTCGGCACACCATAGACATAAACATCACTGAACTGGCATTCCACATGGTTGTTGACCTTGTAGGCCATAGCACCCAACTCCAGCATGATCGCGCTGGCCGCGAAGCTCATGGAACCGCCGTAAGTATCATCCACATAGACATAGACATTCTTGCCATCGATCAGCATACGGACACGATGCCAGCCGTTATCCAGGAAGCGGTCCATATTGAGGACCTTGGCCGTTGTGCCGAAGTCATAACCCGGCACCATGTTCCAGCCGCTCTTGTCGCCGCGGAAATAACCGAAGGAGCAAGCCGCGCCGCTGTCAGCGTTGACGATATTGCCCAGAACGCAGATGGAAGAACCTAAACCGGCTATGGGACCCTGGGTGTATTCAAACACGATCGGATTGTTCTCAGTCGGATAGAAAGTCTCGGTGACCTGTTCCACCTCGACCGGATAGTTTTCGGTAGCGCAGTCAAAGGAACCCTTCATGGTAGTATCATCAATCACACCAAAGCTGATGTTCTTGGCAGAACCACCTGCACCGGGACGGCTGATCTGTACCCACTTGGATGAAGCGATCGTACCGCTGCTGAAATCATCAACAAAAAGAGTGTCCGGAGTGGGATAAACTCTGACTTTCGCGCTGGGGATAGTCAGCCAGTCCAGATCGGCAGACAATTTGATCGTGGTCTGTCCAACAGCATTGCCGGCGATACTGACATATTTGGTCAGCTCACCGTTTTGCTCGAAAACGATTTCCGTTTCTTCAGGAGAAGCGATGCCCGGATCCTCAGAAGTCAGAGTCACCGTCACGTCAGAAGCAGCCAATGCTTCTTCCGGCAGTGTGACCTCCAGGTTTGCCTTAAAGTCTCCGAAAGCAGGATAAGTCCTGACTGTGGAAGGAGATATATTTCCTGTTGGATAAGCGGACTTGAAGTTTTCCACCTTCACACTGTTGATGGCACCGTGACCGGAAGCACCCTCTTCACGGGCATAGAAGCCCAGCTCGATGTACATTGGATCATTGCAGACCCAGGAAGTGGAAGCGATCTGAGTACCATTCAAGTACATGGTCAGAGATACACCGTTGTAAACGACTTCCAGAACAGCGGCAGCGTCGCTGTCAATGCCCACCTTGGTGCCGGAAGCGCCCTTGGCCACATTGTACTGCCAGCCGCTTTCACCACGGTTGTTGCGGATCGCGAAGAACTTGGAATTGTCCGCATTGCGCAGGATCAAACCGGCGCAGAAAGCCACACCGTTCTCTCTGACGATCTGGTCGAAATCAACCGTGATCTTCAGGGATGTTTCGGTGCTGCCCAGGAAGGTCTGCTTGCTCAGCAAGCTCTTGCCGCCCCAGTAGTTCTTGGTCGCCACCATATTTTCAGTGACCAGCTGGCCGTTCTTCACACCGAAGAAATCCTCACTGGTGTAACCGGTCTCGTAACCGGCATCACTGACGACCCAGAGGTCTGTATTGATGGAATCACCATCGAAGTTGTCTTCCATCTTCACGCCTTCGGCCTCCGGGCAGGTCACCGTCAGAGGAGCTTTCACCCAAAGATCATCGGAACCGGTCATTTCAATAGTCGCTCTGCCGGAAGCGATAGAGAAGACTTCGATGTCTTTCTCTGTCTCACCTTTGGCAAAACTGAGAGTCGTGACTGTCACTCCGCCTTCAAAGGTCAGTTTGGTCGGATCACCGCTGGTCAATGTGACTGTAGCCGGTGTCGCGTCCTCGGAAATCTTGACAGTAGCCGTGTAACTGGTTCCTTCCGGAATGTTTACATTGCTCTTTTCAAAATAGACTGTGTTCAGCGAGGAAACCGTCAGCGGTCCGAAAGCACCGTTCACATAGTCACCCAGTCCGCTGTCGCTTTTCGGAGCGCGGGCATACACGCCCATACCCACCGCGATATTCTCGCTGAAGTTCAAACGGATGGATCCGCCGTAAACCCACTTGGGATCCGCGGCGTTGGGATCCTGCATATAGAACCACGCATTGGAGCCATCAGCGGCAATGCGCAGATTCAGATCACCATGCACATTCTCCGCAAAAATGCTGTTGAACGCTGGAATATCATAACCTACTCCGCCCGGATTATTGACAGGATAATCCACAGAGGTTCCGGAGTAAGGATTGTAACCCCAGTTGCATTCACCCCAGTCATCAGAGATCAGGAGCCATTTGGATTTATCCGGCGCGATCAGCCAGATGCCGGTACGCGTAGCGGAACCGCTGACTATGGATTGCTCATGGAAAGCGCGGCTCGTTTCCACCACCAGAACTTTATCCGTACTGGCCGTGAAAGTCGGCACCGTCACCAGAGAATAACCGGCCCACCAGCCTTTGAGGTCACCTTCTCCATTATTTTCACCTTCGATATAAAGGCGGTTATCACCGCCGCCCGCATAGAATTTAAAGGTTCCTTTACAATCACTGTAAATACCTGAACCAAAACATCCATCGTCAGCTCTCCAACGGTTCGCGTCCAGCTCTTCCGGAGAAGAGACAGGATCGCTCCAGTCTTCTGTGAACAGCACTTCGGCCTGCGTCATGATCGCGGCACTCATCAGCGCTGTCAGGAACATCAATTTTTTGTTCATTGTATTTTTATTGTTTTCTTGTTTGATATCAACAAATTACGAAAGAAAAAACTCTTTCTTTTCCAAAAAGGTTTTAGCGAAAACCCTCTCAGACGTAACAACAAGGGAGAGTATCCGTTATTTTACACGGAAAAGCAACCTCTTTTATCCCAAAATCATCATTAGAAATCCAAAAGTCATTTAAAACAACAAATAATATCCTTAACAATAATGACTTATTGTAGAGATGAGCGACCCGCTCATCTCGGAGACGCGAGAATCTCGCGTATCTACGGAACATATTGATTTTGAATATGTTTTGATAAAAATTAAAATCCTAATGGCGATTTTGGGTTTATCTATAAAATACTCTCTCCCTCAAAAAAAGAACTGCCGTCTCACTCGAGACGGCAGCGCATAATGAACATAATGAATATACAAAACGGATACATTTATGGAGACACTTAAAGTGCCTCAACGTATCAGCGGGAATTATTATCCGACTTTTTCAAACGGAATGCAATATTTTTGTTAGTAAAAAAATCTTTTTTTTGCTGTTTAAAAAAACTGCCGTTTCACTCGAAACGCCAGCCAATGAATATAATGAATATACAAAACGATACAACATAAAAGCACTTGTGAAAGCGCTTTCAGCATATCAGCAAGGACTATTATCCGATTTTTTCACTGAAACGCAATATTTTTGTTAGTAAAAAATCTTTTTGGCAGATTAAAAAAAGACTGCCGCGCTCCGGCGGCAGTCTTAATAAGCTCGATGTTTTTGTTTGTTTAGGAATTTATGACAAAAGTCTAATTATTATAAAGCCTTGTGGCAGTATGCTCCTGTATCTTCTTTAGATCCTGATTATCCGGTGAAGAGGTCGGATTCGTCGTGATCTTCATTGTGCGGGGATCCTTCCAGCGGAAAGCTTCCGCGTGACCGTCAGCAAAACTGAACGCGCCGCCGCTATTATGACGGGTCGCGGGGAAATTGTAGAAGTTATTGCCCTTGGGCGAGAAGCCAAAGTGACCGTCCTCAATGGAGAGTTCATGCTCGTCCACAAAGACGTATTCCACAGAAGGTCTTCTGATGTCAGAGCTTTTCTTGTTCAGCTGATATTCACCGGAACGGCTTTGTCCCTGTTCGTATCCGACATCCGCGCCATTCATATAACAGTTCATGGCATAACTGCGGATACGGCGGAAAGGCTTGCCGTTGAAGCTGACCATATACTGATCAGCGGGACAGCGATAGATCTGGACCGCTTTGTTATAAGGCCAGAGCTGTCCGGCTTTAATATAAGCATCATTAGTGGAGTCTGTTATACGTTCACTCTCCAGTCCCATGAGACCGTTGATCCAGCAGTCATTCGTGGTAGCGGCGGCATAGCTCTGAAGATTGGGGATCAGTTTATCGTCATTATCCTGAGACCACATCATAGATGCCAGCTGCAGCTGTTTTAAGTTGCTGACGCACTGGGTCTGCTGAGCTTTAGATTTAGCTTTGGACAAAGCCGGAAGGATCATTCCAGCCAGAATAGCGATGATGGCGATGACCACCAGGAGTTCGATCAATGTAAAAGCGCTAGTTTTTTTATTCATTTTCAATTCCTCCGACGAGGTAATATAACAACCCTTAGTCTGCTCGAATTTTGACCATAAATCAACATTTCCTTCAAATAAAAATAAAAAAAAACACCAAAAAATTTCAAAATCTTCCAAAAACAGGTTCCGCTTGACCTTTCGGCTGTTTTCTTATAGAATGTTTGTGTATGAAGAAGTTCGTCTTTTTTGCTCTTTCATTGGTGATCCCCCTGCTGGGAGGATGTTGTTCGACCTGCTGCCACAAGTCTGAACCTCAAACGATGAGTGTCCTGTCCTTTAACATCTGGCAGGAAGGCACCCGTGTGGAGAATGGTTTTGAGTATATCGCGGACAATATCGCGAAGCTCCAGCCGGATATCGTGGCCTTTGCCGAAGTGCGCAATTATAACGATACCGACTTTATCGCCCGTATCATCGAGGCGCTGGGCCAGCGCGGCCAGACCTATTACGGTCAGAAAAGTGTCAGTACGGGTATCATTTCCCGCTATCCCATTGAAAAACAGGAATTCATATCTCCCTGGACAAACGCGGACAGAGGATCAGCCACCAAGGCACTGATCCATGTGGGAGATGTGCCGGTGGCTTTCTATGCCCTGCATTTGGACTACAGGCATTATTCTTCTTTCTTTCCGCGCGCTTATGACGCTAACTCCTTCAAAGAACTGCCGGACGGCCCTATCACCGATGTGCAGAAAATGTGGGATGACAATCATGCCAGCTACCGCGACGAGATCGTGGAAATGGTGATCAAAGACGCTAATACCGAAAAAGATAAAGGGAATCAGATATTCATCTGCGGCGATTTCAATGAGCCGTCGCATCTGGACTGGCAGGAAGATACAAAGGATCTTTTTGAACACAGAGGCGTGGTCATCGACTGGGAAAATTCCAAGAAGATCACAGACGCGGGCTATATCGATTCCTACCGTGAAGTGTACCCTGACCCGGTCACCCATCCGGGATTCACTTTCCCGTCCAATAATCCTGCCGTGGAGGTGAATGCTCTGGCCTGGGCGCCTAAAGCCGATGAACGCGACCGCATTGATTTCATCTACTATTCACCCGGCAAGTATATCAAGAAAGTGCAGGACTCCTATCTGGTCGCGCCCTACAGCGACATCGTCCGCGGTGAAAGAACTGCGTACACCGGCCAGGATCAGTTCATTGAACCGGTCAACGGCTGGCCCACCGATCACCGCGCGGTGCTGACTGTCTTTGAGAAGAAAAAACACCATAAGTAAAACTAAAACAATTACTAGCAGAAAAACTTCTCTGAAAAATATTTTTTACAAATTTTGAGTGATTTGATATTTTTTGGAGACTGCTCTGGTTCATGGTGAACCGGAGGAAAGGTGAGAATAAGAGTATGAAAAAACTGATGATTATCGCGTTAGCAGCTGTCTCTGCCGCAACGATGTATGCCCAGGGTACAGTCAGAATGGTCTCCAAAAATCCTGTTACCTACGGTCCCTACATGTGCGGTTACTTGGGTGTTCCAGAGGGTACCAAAGTTGGTAGTGAACTTAATGCGTACCTCATATATGAGAATCAAGTCATGGCTGTTCAGCCTTTTGCAATGAATTCTGATGGAACTCCCTCTGGTTTGGTAAAAGGTGATGTTGTTGTTACCCCTCTTCCGGCCGGTACGGTGGTATCAGATTTGACAGTACAAGCTTTTTCCTGGGAACATTTTCTTCCTTTTTGGTTGTATGAATCTGCTCCATTCTCCTATACGACCGGGGATCCTGCTGATCCAACCAAGCAACCTGATTCAGTGCTGAACTTTGAATCTTTCATAGTGGAATGTCCTGAGCCAACAACGATTGCTCTGGGTATCCTGGGACTGAGCAGTCTGCTCGTTCTCCGTCGGCGTGACTAATTCACCGTAAAAAACTATGAAAAAACTGATGATTATCGCGTTAGCAGTTGCCTCTGCCGCAACGATGTATGCACAAGGGACAGTCAGCATGGTCTCTAAGAATGCGGTTTACTATGGTCCCTACGCGGGTGCTCTCGCGGGTACAAAAGTTGGTAGTGAGTGTGCTGCTGCTCTCATGTATGAAGGTCAGGTTATGTTTACTCAGCCTTTTGCTATGAGCCCCAAGGGAGAACCCACCGGCAAGCTGAAAGGTGATATTGTCACCACACCACTGCCTCCCGGTACATTGGTGGAGGGGCTAACAGTAAAAGCTTATAATATCTATGGACTTTTTTATCCTGCCGAATCTGCACCATTCTCCTATAGAACCGGTGATCCAGCTACTATGGCGGCACCTGAGGCTACGCTAAATTACGAATCTTTTGTAATCGATTGTCCTGAACCAACTACGATCGCTCTGGGTATCTTGGGGCTGGGCAGTCTGTTTATTTTCCGCCGTCGTAACTAATTTAACGACTTAATGTCAGTCATGGACGACCTGAGCGATAAGCCAGATCAGGTCGGAAAGCCGATTGAGGTAAACCGTGAGGAGGGACATATTCTTCCTCGCGGTTTCATTTTTGCTCAGAGCTTCTTTATCCGCCTCTAACACCGCCCAAAGCGACCTTTCGGCACGGCGGCAAACGGTGCGCGCCAGATGGAGAGCCGCGGTCACACGATCCTCTCCCGGCACAGACCAATCCCAGGAACCGGGATCCTGAAGCTGTTCCAGCTGCCGGATATATTCTTCCAGCCGGGAGATATGTTCCTGAGTGATCAGCTTATGAGGCCGGGACAGATGCCGTTCCCATTCCCCCGGCAGGATCATGATCTCGCCCATGAGGAGGATCAGATCTTTCTGGGATCCTAAAAGGATATTCTTTTCTTCGCGGGCATCGGGCATGAGTGAACGAGCCACGCCTATCGCCGCGCTGAGTTCGTCCACAGTCCCGCAAGACTGGACACGTAAATCGGTTTTGGGGACCCGTGTTCCGTAAAACAGCGAGGTCATTCCTTCATCCCCTGTTTTTGTTGTGATACTCATATCTCGTTTTCTTTTAGTTTCTTGCCCTGAGCTGCCTTGAGTTTCAGGTTTTCGATGGCCTGCCGCAGGACCGTTTCGATGGTGCGGAGGCGATCCGCCTGGATGATTTTATTGCCGATGCAGTCCGTAATCAAGAACCGGTCAATGGCCACGCCCTTTTCGGTAAAGCTGTGGGAAGCCACGATATCCGTCCCCAGCCGTGAGAGGGCTCGTGTCAGCGTGTAGAGCAGGCCGATAAAGTCTTCGGTCTGGATCTGGACGACCGTGTACTTGCGCGCGGACTCCTGATCGAAAGAGACTTCGGTCGGGAAGCTGAAGTGTTCCTGCGGGATCGGCTCAAAGGAGGGGCGGTTCTTATAGCGTTTCTCCACAAGCTCTTCCAGATTAACCGCGTCCATCAGGGCGCGATCCAGTATCACCGCGAATTCCTTGCGGCAGCGCTCCGTGGGCAGGTCGGACTCCTCCGCGTTCAGCACATGGAACGTGTTCAGCGAGATGCCGTCCTGACGCATGAAGATCTGAGCGTTGAAAATGGTCAGACCGCTGGCGGTCAGGGCTCCGCAGATCTTGTTGAAAAGTCCCCTCTGGTGATAGGCGCAGATCGTCACACGGGAACAGCCCTGATGCAGAAGCCTCTCCCAGTTGATCTTGGCCGTCGGGATGGATGACGGATCGGCGGCGGGTCCCCTCTTCAGCCCGCGGATCATTTCCAGATGGCGCGCGATCTGCCGGGCCGGAAAGACCCGGTGATAGCGGTGCGTCATCAGATTCAGATGCTCGTCCACCTCATCCCACGTGAATCCGCCGCCGCACTTCTGCGAGATGTCGCGGATGAGTTTGCGCCTCTGCCGGACAGTCTCGATGACTTCCGCCTCGCCGCGCGGATCGGAAAAACAGCGCGTGACACTATTGTAGATAGACCAGAGGAGCAGTTCTTTGTAGCCAGTCCAGAGTTCCCGGCTGGTGCCCAGCGTATCCGCGAAGGAGAGCAGAAGCAGCAGTTTCAGGCGTTCGGGCGTTTCGACCCGGTCGGCCACCTCCTGTATCACGGACGGGTCATAAATATCTTTACGCGAGGCGATCTCGAACAGGTAAAGGTGATTCTCGACCAGAAAAAGAAGCAGTTCCGTATCGGTCTCGGAGAGCCCGATACGCTCAGCCACCTGGCGCGCCAGTTCTCTGGATACGATCTCATGGGGTTTTCTGCTGTGCTGACCTTTGCCCACATCATGTAGCAGCAAAGCCAGATAGAGGATGTGAGGGTTCTCGATCTTCTGGAAAATATCCTCAAACTGCGAATAGGGCATCCCCGTTGCCTGCCAGACATGGTCCAGCTCTTCGATGCACATCAGCGTATGTTCGTCCACGGTATAGCGATGAAAGAACTCATGCTGCACCAGACAGGTCAGCTTGTCGAATTCCGGCAGATAATCCCCCAGCAGTCCGGTCTCGTGCATCAGCCGCAGAACGGGAGCCACCGAGCCGCGCTGGTGCAGGATATCCAGAAAAGTATCTCGAACCAAAGCGTTTCTGCGGAAAGCATCGTTGCTCAGCGATTCCAGACCGCGCAGGTGATGGATCAGATCCGGATGCAGAGCCAGTCCGCGCTGCTGGGCGACCAGGAACAGACGCATCAGACGGCCGGGATCCCGCTTGAAAACAGAGGTCTTGGGCGAACGGATCCAGCCGTTGACGACTTTGAAGCCATCAATGCTGTAGCTTTTGCGGCGGATGAGCGAAGTCAGCGAAGGCAGGATCCCCTTCTCCGGCGCCAGCGCGAATCTCTGCTCCAATGTCCGCGAGATCAGGTAGATATTGCGCATGTGCGTATAGAGCGTCTGCATGAATTTCTCGATGCGGAGCCGCGGGGATTTGTCCGCGTAGCCCAGATGGGTCGCCACGGTCGGCTGGGAGGACTTGAACAGGATGTCGGTCGCGCGGTTGTTCAGGTAATGCAGTTCATTGCGGACACGCAACAGGAAGTCGTGAGCCTTGCGCAGCTGGGAAAGTTCACGCCCGGTCAGGTAGCCGCTTTTGTGCAGGTCTTCCAGGTTCCAGGTGTGCAGTTTGAACCACGCAAGCCAGATCAGGTTATGAAAATCACGCAGACCGCCGCAGCCGTTCTTCAGGTTCGGCTCCAGCATCGTGGGCGAAGCTCCGTATTTCTCGTGCCGGAGCAGCTGATCCCGCTGGCGGTCTTTGACATACTCCTTCTCATGGTGTTTGATGCACTCCTGAAAGACACGTTTTTGCAGTTCCAGATAGAGCTGACGATTGCCCACGATGCGGCGTGTCTCGATCAGGGAAGTCTTGGCCAGCATGTCCCGGTTGGCCAGCTCCACGCATTCATCCAGCGTGCGGACAGAGTGCCCCACGCTCAGGTGCAGATCATAAAGCGTATAGAGAAGCTGCTGATTGGCCAGCTCCATAAAAGGATGGGCTTGGCTCAATTCGCCGTCATGCAGAAGCATCAGGTCGATATCTGAGCAGGGATTCAGCTCACGGCGACCATAACTGCCCAGCGCGATCAGGGTCACCGCCGGTATCTTCTTCTTGCCGTATGTCTTCTGATAAAGACGGCGGATGCTTTGGCAGATCTGCACCAGCATCCCGTCCAGCACACGTGTCTGGGCGCGACAGACTTCCAAACCAGATCGTCCCTCATTATGAAGCGCCAGGAGCCGCTGCCGCCAGTATTTCATATAACGCCGGTAGCGTGCTATCTCGTCATGCGGACAGCACCCGTCGGGAAGCGTTAAACGCTCTCTGGCAGTCTCGTCTATGGTTTCCAATAAGGTCTTCACTTACGCTGGGAACATTTTCGGCGCTTTTCCTTGATTATTCAATCCTAAAATGCTAGGCTTCACCCGTATTGCGCTGATTTGTCATGAATGCATATTTAACAGGAATGATCGCCGGGTTAGCCCTGGGGGTAACAGCTATGGCTGAGAATACAAACACTTTTCAAGGTTCCGTTGAGCTGCCGGATGTACTCCGGGCTCAGGATGGAAAGGTCATCCAGACTCTCAATGACTGGGAAAAGATCCGTAAACCGGAGTTGATGAAAACCTTCACTGAACAGATGTACGGTGTCATGCCCGGCAAGCCGGAATCCATCGAATACGATGTCTTTGAAAGCAGCACGAACGCGATGAACGGTCTGGCCACACGCAAGCAGATCGCCATCAAGATGAAGAACGCCGGCAAGGAAACTTCGGTGGATCTGCTGCTGTACGTTCCCAACGAACAAAAAGCTCCCGCGCCGCTCATCATGTGCCTGAACTTCAAGGGCAATCACGCCACTACGGACGATCCGGCGGTGAAGGTCTGCGAAAAACCGATCCACTCCGACCGGAAAGAACCCTATGCCCGGAATGAAGCCGCCGAGCGCTGGCCATACGAGATGATCCTCAAGCGAGGCTATGCCATCGCCACGATGTGCCACGGGGATATCGTCACGGACAGCAAAGGCCCCATGAACAACTATGTTTTCTCGCTTTTCCCGGAACTGCAAAACCGTCCCGATAATTTCACGGCCATCGGTGCCTGGGCCTGGACGCTCTCCCGCGCGCTGGATTATCTGGTCACCCTGCCGGAGATCAATCCCAAGCAGCTTACGGTCGTAGGCCATTCCCGTCTGGGCAAGACCGCTCTCTGGTGCGGAGCCAATGATCCCCGGTTCACGGTGGTCATCAGCAATGATTCCGGCGAAGGCGGCGCGGCTCTGAGCCGCCGGATGCAGGGCGAAACGATCGCCGACCTCTGCCGCAACTTCCCCTACTGGTTCTGCAAGAATTATCAGCAGTACGTGGGACACGACAAGGAAATGCCGTTCGACCAGCATGAGCTGATCTCCCTGATCGCGCCGCGTCACGTCTATGTGGCCAGCGCCAGCGAGGATGCCTGGGCTGATCCCGAAGGCGAGTTCACCAGTCTGAAGCTGGCAAATCCGGTCTTTAAGATCTACGGCATCCAGAACGCGCTGCCCGCGGACAAGATGCCGGAAGTCGAGAAGCCTGTCCACGGTTACAACGGTTACCATCTGCGCGCCGGCAAGCACAATATCATCGCCTACGACTGGGGCAATTATCTCCAGTTCCTGGATGAACACTTTGGCAGAACTCAAAAATAAGGCTTTAGTATGAAAAGCAATATCATTAAAAAAGGTTTGATCGCTCTGGCCGCTTTCGCTCTCACGGGGCTGATGGTCCAGGCCGATACCATTGATATTTACCCCGCAAGGGAAAAAGCTAAAAACAGCAAGCTCCGGCAGTATAATGACTATACCGACGTAGGCTACTCCAAACCCACTCCCTGGGAATGCGCCCAGGGGCTCTGCTGCGACGGCAAGTATTATTACTTTGCCGGACACCATGACCGGACGGGCGAGCTTTCCGATATCCACAAGATCCGCATGAGCGACAATGTGGAGGTTGCCTGCTTCGAGAAACAAGCGCCGCGCCACAGTCCCGGCATTGACTGGAATGAGTACAACGATACCATCATCGCCTGCTGCTACGGCAAAAAGCTGACCCCGTGCGTCTGGGAGCTGGACAAGAACACCGGCAAAGCCATCGGCAAATGGGACTGCCCGGAAGTCGGCCACAAGGCCGGCGGTCTGATCGCCTGGGAAAAGAAGAACGACATCATCCTGCTGACCTCCATTGATAACAGTCCGCACATCGCCTTCACACGCATGACGCTGCTGCCGGACGGCAAGTTCAAGGAGAACGGCACCTGGTACTATGAAGGTCCGAATCTGGGCGTGCCTCAGGGCATGGACTTCAAGGACGGTCGCGTCTGGTTCCTGGCCGACGCGGGCAAGACTGTTCTGGAAAATCCTCACGTCATCTATGTGCTGAAGCTGAACCGCGACAAGACCGTCTCAGTGGAAAAACAGTATCAGGTGGACTTTCACACGGAGACTGAAGGTCTGACCTTTGACAAGAAAGGCCATCTGTACTTCGGATCGGCGGAAGAGAAGATCTACCGCATTGACGCCAAGTACAAGAAAATGAAACCCTGGAAAGAATAATCTTATAAAATCATGAAAAATTCGTTTTATTTAACCGCTCTGGCTGCCTGCGCGCTGTTCTGCACCGCGGCTCAGGCCGAAGACAACATCATCTACAACTCCTGGCGCGATGTCGGCTATGTAAAGACGACCAACTGGGAATGCGCCCAGGGACTCTGCACCGACGGCATCTATTACTACTACGCCGGACACAACGACCGCACCAAGGAAAACGCCGACATCCATAAGATCCGCGTCTTCGATAACAAGGAAGTGGCCGTCTTCTCCCGGAAAGGTCCCATGCACAGCGCCGAGCTGCTCTGGTATATCCCCCATGATTCCATTCTGGGATGCTCCGGCGGCAACGGTCGCAAGCCGTTCGTCTGGGAAGTGGACAAGAACAACGGCAACACTCTGAACAAATGGGATTTCGAGGGCATGGGCGAGAACGGCGGCGCGCTGATCGCCTGGGTCGCGAATGACGACATCATCGTGTTCACCTCCAGCCAGGACGGAGCCCGCGTCGCTTTCACCAAGGTGACTCTCCAGCCGGAAGGCAAATTCATTGACCACGGCACCTGGAGCTATTCCAAGACCGATCTGGGTGTGCCTCAGGGCATGGACTACCGCGACGGTTTCATCTACTATCTGGCCGATGCCGGCAAGACGATCAATGACAATCCCCACGCCATTTACAAGATCAAGCTCAATGACGACAAGGATAAGACCATTGACATCCAGGCCGAATACCGTATGGATCTGCATGTGGAGACCGAAGGTCTGACCATTGACTGCAAGGGCAATGTCTATTTCGGCACCGCTCAGGAAAAGATCTACAAGCTGGACGCGAAATACAACGAGCTGCTGGATTACCGCGGCAAGTAAGATCTCACATTTACAAAAGATCCCCGGAAGGTATTTCCTTTCGGGGATTTTTTTCGGCAGCGCGTGCCAAAGAGAAGTTATTTTCCTTACGACTGGGCTTCGAGAGCGGCCAGGGTCTCCGGGTCGCGGACATCTACCCAGCGGCCTTCGATCTCCTGTCCGGCCAGGCGCAGACCATTCTCATAGTGGGCGCTGATGGCATCCGTCAGCTCATACTCGCCGCGGGGCGATTTTTGCAGTTTGGCGGTAAAGTCGAAGAGGATCGGCTTGAAGATATAGATGCCGGCGTTGTACCAGACGGGTTTGCCCTCCACGATCCAGCCTTCGGAGCGGAGCCGGGCCAGTTGTTCCTGGGAAGGTTTCTCCACCAAGCGTTTGAGGCAGAAATCCTCGTCAAAGAAGAGCAGACCGCCCTTGGTGACATCCTCACCGGCTGTGACCGTGATGGCTCCCGCGTAGTCGCCGCTGCGGTAGCGCCGGATCACCTGGGCATAGGTGTCGGGCTTGACCAGGATATCGCCGTAGGAAAGCAGAAAATCATCCTGTCCCACAAAGTCTTTGGCCAGTTCGGCCGCTTTGCCGGTGCCGTCCTGGCTGACCTGACGCGTATAGGTGACATGGATGCCCAGAGCGGAGCCGTCGCCGAAATAGTTTTCGATGACTTCGGCGTGCCAGCCCACGATGAAACAAAAATCGGTGATGCCGTTTTCTTTGAGTCCGTCCACGATATGACGGAGGATCGGTTTGCCGTGGACTTTGAGCATCGGTTTGGGACATTCGGCGGTGAGGTTCTTCATGCGGGTGCCTTTGCCCGCGGCAAGGATGACTGCTTTCATGAGTAAAAAAATTCTAAAATAAACGAGCCTTCGGAACGGCTCTTTCTACAAATCAGGGGGAAAGAAAAAAGGGGATACGATCACGGGAGAACGCATCCCCTCTTTGATATTCAGCTCAATTCCAGCGGATTATGCACCGAACTTGTCGAGCATACCGGCATTGGCCTGCATATAGCGGATGAGGTACTTGGCCGGGAACACACCCAGAGAGCCCAGATTGGCGCCTGTATCGGTGAAACGATCCAGCTTGTCCGATCCGGAGAACTTGGAGTGGATCATGACCGGCTGCGGATGCCAGGAGTGGCCTTTCATCGGGGCCGGAGTGGAGTGGTCACCGGTGATGACCAGCACATCGGGCTTCTTGCTGAGCAGGATAGGCAGAGCGGCATCGAATTCCTCGATGGCTTTGACCTTGGCGGCATAGTTGCCGTCCTCACCGTATTTATCGGTGTATTTGAAGTGGATGAAGAAGAAGTCGTAATCGTTGTACGCCTTCTTGTAGGCTTCAAACTGCTCGGCGATGGTCTGGGGACCTTCGATCTTGGTCATACCCACCAGCTGAGCCAGACCTTTGTACATCGGATACACGGCGATGCAGGCCGGCTTCAGGTTGTAGCGTTCCTGGAAAGCAGGAATGTCGGGCTGATGAGCGATGCCGCGCATAAGGAAACCGTTGGCCGGCTTTTCCTTAGCAATAATGGGCAGAGCCTGTTTGTAGAATTCGGCGATCACCTT
>DBVN01000069.1:16388-22722 GCA_002308515.1 Verrucomicrobia bacterium UBA1263
GGCCGTCTTCTTGGCCTTGGCGGACTTGGCATTCTTGGGCATAGCCGCCGGGATCTCGAAACCGACTTTCTGAGGATCCGCGTCGGTCAGAGGGCCTTCCATGCCCTTGCCGCGCAGAACGACCACAAAGCGGTGTTCTTTGCCGGGTTTGATAATGACTTCCACGTCACCGATCTTCTTGATCTTCTTGCTCAGCATGGCGCAGAGCTTTTCGCAAGTTTCGGTGGGGATACGGCCGGCACGGCGGTCTGTGACGATGCCCTTGGCATCCAGAGTGCAGAAGTTCGCGCGGGCGGCCACGTCGCCGGCCTTGAGTTCGATACCCAGACCGAGCGCTTCGATCACACCGCGGCCCACTTCGTACTCCAGCGGATCATAACCGAACAAACCGAGGTGACCCGGACCGCTGCCCGGGGTGATGCCCGGTGCCACAGGGATCATACGGCCCTGAGCGGAATCCTTGGCCAGCGCGTCCATGTTCGGAGTTCTGGCGGCTTCCAGCGGGGTCAGATAGCTGTTTTCCCGGATGGCGATATCGCCTACGCCGTCCATGACGACCAGGGCGATCTTGCCTTGAGGTTTGCCGGTGAGTTCTTGATAAACGGAATCAACATTCATATTCAATTTCTATTCAGGAATTTCTGTTGAGACAGGACGTCTTCAGCTTGGGAGAGAAGATGCCTCCCGCAACATCGCCCGGCATCCTCTCACAAAATCCTTCGTCCGTCAACGGTATTTTACATGAAATTTTTCACTAGAAATTTCTAAACCTAACGGGGTTCTGAGGATAAACACTAAAAAATGAGGCGTTCAAACCTCGTCTCTTTGGTGGGGCGGCGCTTTTCAATGGATCCAAGGGGAAAACATTCAACATGCTGCCGGAATCACACTCGCTGAGAACTGTCCAGACGAGTTATAATTGCGTGTCATCGTATGCGTTTTTACGGTATTTAATTTTATCAACAGCATGGAAACATAGTACAACTAAAATAAGCTATCACAATAGCTAATCATAGTACACCCTGAATAAAAAAGAAAGAGAGCAAATAATATTCCCCAAAAAATGTTTTTAATGATTTTCATATTTTGTGAAGTATATTTTCCATATTACTGACATTTTGCTTATTTAATAAAAAATATGGGATGAATTCTGAATAGCTGTGTGCTGTACAGATGTTTGTTATCCATTTCTTTTTCACTGTCTCTCTAACATTTTAACTTTATTTAGTGGAAATATTTAAACACTCCCAAACTTTTATATGCCTCTGAAACTGGAACACACTTGATAGAAGTCCAATTTGTGTTTTTCGCTAAATTTTCATAAGTGATAGGAGCCTTAACTCTTCCCCTTTTAACATCCAAGACGTACCAGCCACTTGGGTCTATACCGCAAAGTCTTTCCGCTTTTACAACAATCCAATCCTTATTCCATCCAATTTCTTGAATGGTTCCTTCAAAAACACCTCCAGGAGACATATCCCATATACCTTTATGCAAATAGTAAATATCTGCACCATCGGTCCAATGATATAAAAAATATCTTCCCGTAATCCTCTGCTTTGCATGAATATCTGTGTTATAAGAAAGTGAACAGTCACAGATAAAAACGGGAATAAAAATATACAACCAATACTTCCACAGAAATGAAAATAGTTTATACATCATTTTAAAAACACTCTATTTTTATTTATATTAGGACAAGTATATTTATACTTATCAATTGTTTTAAATAATCTTTTTCTTCTTTCTTTTCTCATATTATCTGTTGGAGGATACTCTGGTGAAGAAAGCAACCAATTGCAACAACTGCAATCGAATGTTTCTTTCCAACGGTATGTTTGTTGCCAATTTGAAAAAGGTTTTCCAGGTGTAGTAACATTCCATTCATTTCGCCATTTGCGATAAAGAAAAGAAGTTAAACTTGTAGTGTTTACTAGCTTGAATTCAACTGTTACTTTACCTTCTGGACATTTAACAGATAGTGTTTCAGCAGAACCTGTTGCGGAACCAACAAAAGATGCAGTTCCATTATCAAATTCTCGCCATTCTTTCCACGCATCATGAAGGCTGAAAGAAGCTTTAAAATTATCTACTCCTTCCCACCAATCACTACAATAGCCGTTTTTAAATTTATCTAAAGTAAACTGTCTAAGTTTCTCACCTACAATAGAGTGTTTCATTTGGATGGATTGGATAGTATCTTCTTTAAAATCAACATTTTTTGATTGACCTAGCAACCACATTATGAACATCTTACGAGCATCGTCCCACCCAGAATCCCAACCAGGAAGATAATAAAAGCCACAGGGAGCATAAGGATCTGATGGAAATATTCTGCCAAGACCAGAAACTGGATTTCCATAAGCTAATCCCAACCCATCCCACTTATTTACCGGATCATTATTAACGAAAACATAAAGATTTAAACCACCTTGTTCATCAATCGGATCACGGGAAAGCCAGCGCCCCATATCGGGGGAATAGTAACGGTAACCGTAGTAGTACAGTCTAGCTTCGGTGTCATAGTACTTTGTAGAAAAGCGGATGGGATTTGAAACGGCCATTGTACCTGTTGCTGTGATCAGTTCACCATAAGGCAGATATTCATACTGCGCGCAGACCGTTCCGTCCGATGCCTTGACCAAACCCATCATATTCCCGTTCGGATCATACGCCGGGAAGTAAACACCATTGTTATCAGCAATCATCCTCAGCGTTTCGGGCGCTCCCTGTGCTTCCGGCCCCCAGCTGTAAGTCCTGACCACCGCATTAGCTTTATTCACTTTTTCCCTTGCGCAAATCATTTCATTCTTTTGCAATGCAAACTCTTATGAGTTTGATAAAAATCAAAACAAAGGTCAAGTGATTTTTGAAAATTTTTGAAACCCCCTGAAAATCAATAAACCCAAAACCATCTTTATGACAGTTTTGGGTTTATAGGGAAATCTGTTTATACCCCGTAAGGGGGCACAATATGTTTTTATTCTCCGGGCGGCAGGAAGTACAGTTTGCCCGGTTCCATGACGCTGCTGCCGTTTATGTTCAGGCCGTTGAGCTCAACCTTGACCACGCCGGGAGTATGGCTCTGGGCAAAGAATTTCAGGATACCGCGCCAGTCCATCGGGGATTCATAGCGGATCACCTGGGGACGACCCTCCCCTTTAGTCAGGCGCGCCACCGCGGCCATGACTTCCTCTTCGCTGCCCAGTTCATCCACCAGACCGGCATCGTAAGCCTCGCTGCCCATCAGGATGCGGCCATCGGCAAAACTTTCCCAGTTATCCGCCAAAGGACGGGCGTTTTCGACCTCTTTGCGGGCTTCCGGTCCGCGGCCGTTCCTGACCACGTTCTTGAAGCGCAGATACATCTTATCAATAAGGCCCTGCATCATCGCCTGTTCTTCGGGCAGGATCTCGTCCGGGGCTTTGCTGCCGCGGAGCATATCCTTGAACTTGCCGCTCTTGTAAACGACCGGTTTGACCCCGACCTTGTCCATCAGACCGCGGTAATTCACCGAGCTGCTGATGACACCGATGCTGCCCGTCAGCGACATCTCGTGCGCCACGATCCACTGACACGGCGCGCTGATGTAATAGCCGCCGGAAGCGCCCATGCTCTCGATCCAGGAAATGACCGGTTTCTTGTACTGCTCCTGGAACTCGCGGATGGCGTCCGCCATCAGATCACACAGGAAAGCGTCACCGCCCGGCGAATCGATCTTCAGCACGACCGCGATCACGTCGCTGTCCTTGCCGGCTTTCTTGAGCTGGCCCTTGAAGGAACTCAGCTGGATGCCCTCGACGTAGGGTGAACCGGCATCCATGATCACGCCCTGAACGGGGATCATCAGGACTTTGTCGGCGGTAGATCTGCCCTCTTTCATAAGGACTTCCGTAAACTGAAGAGTCTCATCCACCTGATAGGCGTTGGCTCGTTTTGTCTGGAAGTTTGGATCCTTCAGCAGATCGGTCATCCTGGTCATCATGCCGTAGCCGACCAGAGCCGCAGCCAGGATACTCACGATAAAGCAGACGCCGCAGACGATCCAGAACCATTTCCAGCCGCTGCCGCCGCATTTTTCAACATGGACAACAGCAGGTGCCGGTGCCGCCGTTTCATACACAGGAGGTTGTTGTTCTTCACTCATAATAATTCTTTCTATTTCAGTTGTTTAATTGTTATAAATCATTTTTTCAGATCGACAGCGCTGCCGACCGCGTCCTGGATCCGCTGGAAACCGGATGCTTTCATCAGGCGCTCCAATCCCTGATTGATCTGGCGCGCGGCCAGAGGCCCTTCATAAACAAAACCGGTAAATATCTGAAGCAGAGACGCTCCACGGGTGATCTTTTCCCACGCGTCTTCCGCGGTAAAGATACCGCCCACGCCGATGATGGGCAGACGGCCCTCGGTCCTGCGGTACAGGAACTCGATGACTTCCGTGCTGCGCTGCTTCAGCGGTTTGCCGCTCAGACCGCCCTGCTCGGCATAGATCTTTTTGACCTTCGGATGGGTGGTCGCCGGACGGGTGACAGTCGTATTGGTGGCGATCATGCCGGCGATCTTCAGCTTGGGCACCAAAGAGAGGATATCATCCAGCGCCTCATCCGAAAGCTCCGGAGAGATCTTGACCAGGATCGGCCTGACCGCTTTATTGCCCTTGTGGTTGGCCTCTTGCAGTTGATGCAGGATCGCCTTCAGAGAGTCCTTGTCCTGCAATTTCCTCAAATTAGCCTGGTTCGGACAGCTGACGTTCACCACAAAGAAGTCGCCCAGCTCGCGCAGAGCCGTGAAAGAACGGGCATAATCCTGGGGAGCGTCCTCCAGCGGTGTGATCTTGGACTTGCCCAGATTGATGCCGACCGGATGCCGGGGCCAGTCCCCGCGGTCTTTGCAGCGGGTCAAAGTTTCCACTAACGCCTTGGCGCCCGCGTTGTTGAAGCCCATCCGGTTCACGATGGCCTGCTCCGGGATCGCCCGGAAAACACGCGGTGCCGGGTTGCCCTGCTGGGGATACAGGGTCACAGCCCCGATCTCGCTGAAGCCGAAGCCCATCGAATCCCACGCGCGCAGCGCCACACCGTTCTTGTCCATGCCGGCGGCCAAACCCAGCGGATTAGGGAAATCCAGCCCAAACAAAGAGACCGGCAGACCGGGAGAACCGCAGATGCCCCGCATGGCTCCGCACAGCAGCGAAGAACGGCTGATCCATTCCAGCCCCTTTACCGTCACACAATGCACCAGCTCCGGATCCTGAGTAAACAAGACCGGCCGTGCCAAATACTTATAAAGCCAAGACAACATGATCACTGATCCAAAAGATTCTCGTTCGATGACTGGCCTTTATCCAGGACCTCCACGGATACCCCTTTCTGGATGACCAGAGAATAAGAGGGCACACTATGAGTCAGATACACATTACCGCCGATCGTGCTGTACTCCCCGATCACCGTGTCGCCGCCCAAAATAGTAGCGCCCGGATAGATCGTCACATGATCGTGGATCGTCGGATGGCGGACGACATCCCGCAGCTTCTGCCCGGCGGCCGTGGATTTGGCCCCCAGCGTCACTCCGTGATACATCTTCACATGATTGCCGATGCGGCACGTCTCGCCCACGATCGTCCCCGTTCCGTGGTCAATGAAGAAATGAGTGCCGATCTCCGCCCCCGGATGGATATCGATGCCGGTGCGGGAATGAGCCCACTCCGTCATCAGACGCGGGATCACCTCCACATTCATCCTATACAGCACATGCGCCATCCGCTGCACTGCAATCGTCTCCATAAATGGATATGCTACAATCACTTCTTCACGACTTTTAGCAGCCGGATCGCCCTCGAACGCGGCCTCCGCGTCCGTCTCCAGCAAAGTACGGATGGCCGGCAGACAACACAGAAAAGCGTTCACCGTCTCAAAAGCGGCGCTTTCCAGATCTTCGCATAAATGCGCCTTCTCCTTGTCCTCCGTGAAAAAATACAAACTCTTGAACACCTCGGCCTCCAAACGGGCACTGACCGAACTGGCCAGAGTCTGCGTCTTATGCCGAAGATCCCTTACCGTAACGGGATACCCCTCAAAAAAACCGGGCATCAACAGACGCAGCAGGTCGGAAGTGATTTCACCCACGACCACCTTGGACGGTAAATTGACACCGTCCACATTGTTGATGATCCCCGTCTTAGCGTAGGACTCCAGTAAACCATCTACCAGCGGTTTTAACGCACTACTCATGCACAAGTTATTATCTCTCTTTATGCTCTCCCATGCAAGAAAGTAAGAAAAAATGAGACAATCTGACCTCCTTCATTGACAAAAAAACGGCAAATGCTATA
>DBVN01000069.1:22815-26149 GCA_002308515.1 Verrucomicrobia bacterium UBA1263
TTCCCATCACCCGCTCCATTTTTTTGAAAATCAACCAGTTAAATACAAAAACAGAAGGCCAGAAAAGCGGAAACGTGACATAAAACGTGACATTTCATTTTTCGTTTTAGTTTTAACAGTTTTTTAAGTTATATCAGTTTTTTAGCGCAAAAGAATAAAAAGATCCTCAAATGCAAAAACTGCAAAAAGGTTTTTGCAGTTATTAAATACCTGAATATAAATTAGTTATATTACTGCAAAAAGTTTTTTTGTATCACACAGGGGGAACAGCCAACAAAAAAGACTGTAAAAAGTGCAAAAAGTTATTTATTGCAGTTTTTGCAGTCTGATGTTCAGAGACTTATACAAAAACAACTGCAAAAAGTCCGCTGGAAGTGGAAGTGATTTTTTTCTGGCTCGCTTGAACCGTTAGCGCCCAAGGCGGGCGGAACCTGCTCCCCCCTATTGGAAAAAGATTCCTTATAGGGGGGGAGGATGCTTGTGGATCCAAAAAAAAGAGGCAACAAGCACAGAATGACAAAAACCTGTTGCCTCAGTATCGCGCCTCCTCAGCACGACATTTACCAAAGAGGAGCAAGGCCGATGAATAAAAAACCTTGCCCCAAAAGAGGGCAACAAGGGAAGACTCAAAACTTGCTGTCCTCTGAGCGGTGCACGCCTTGTTCATGCACCACAATAAGGCAAGGAGAAACCATGAATAAGGAGAACCTTGCCTTAAATCGTTTATTACAGCTCACTTTCTCCTTCTGTTTCTTCTTCAGGCGGTTCNNCCATCCACAAGACGAACGCCCGAAAAGTCCAGAAGGCTTCCAGCTTCTCCGCCTTGGCTTCCACCTGCGACACCGTAAAGAATGGAAAGGTGAATCTGCCAGTCTAACGTCGGCGGGGTCTGGTAGCCGNNCCGATAATCAGCATAGACAAGCCTGTCTTTGGGTCTGTGTAGATTTCTCTGAATCCAAACTGGCCATCCTTGAACATTCCCACATTAAATTCCTGGGGAGGTCTGGAAATAAGAATCAAAGCGCGCGGATCAGCAAAGAAACCAATCAGATCATCTTCACCACCCGGCAACCATGGAAGCTCGTAAATCGTAAAGCCACCCGCCTTAATCTCTCTGTAAGACGTTTCAACATCGTTGTTGTACTGGTGCAGATAGTCAGCAGAGGCAATCTTTTCATCATCTAACAAGCTGGATGCCACATCAGAATTGACGATTCCCCAACGCTTTGAAAGTGCGCCCTTGCTGTTCAATGTTGAGCGGATTTTTTCAAGTGTGTTCGCTTTTACTTCTCCGTGATAACAAGTTTCCGATAAACTAAAATTGCTGGATGAAACCAACCCCACCAAATCAGAGGCAACTTGTTTGGCAAGTGCAATGCCCGCCACTTCAATCATGTTTTCAGCAAGGTTGATAGTGGCTTTCACGCCGTCCACATAGTTAAAGCTCAAGGAAACTTTCTTCCACTTGTCCAAAGAGACGGGAACATCATTCAACAATCCTTTCACGTCAGAGACTCCGCCACCTTCAAAGCCTTGGTTGGGAGTGTTTTTAACTTGGTTGTATTCAGTAACAGGCGGGATTGAAGGAATCCTCGAAACAATGGTCTGCTGATACCGCGCAGACTCTAGATCAAAGTCCGCTGTAATGTTTTTCAGGAACGGAAGATTCTCTTTGAAGGCTTCCATTGCTCCGACACATACTTCTTGAGGTGCTAAGGTTAAGCTCATAATTATTTAATATCCTTTTGGTTAGTTGTTAATATTGATTTTTTTTGTTTTGGTTTTACTGGTTTTTAATTTTATTCTGATAACTAGAATAAGCGTTTATGCTGGCTTTGTCACAATGTACGCCAGAAGCTACACTCACAGCTTGCTTCCGTCTTGCGAGTTCGCTAAATTTATCTAAATTCATACCGTCAACGGGTTCGTAATTCATCGGGGGCAATTCGTCTAAAAGTTTCAACACGCTATCATCTTTTAAAGCCGCTTCGAGCCAAATACCTTTTGATGTATTTTTAATTTTTCGGTCGCAAATAGCATTATTTAGCGCGTTGATTATTTTTTTAAAGCGGTAGGCTTCCTCTTTTATTTCAACTTTCATTTCAGCTTCTTTTGCTTTTGCGTAGATATTCACCGCTTCCGAGACATCAGACATCGGCGGGAAAAAATCTGCCCAGTTTTCAGCTGTGATTTTTGTTTTTTGATTTTCTTCTGTTTTTTGTTTTTCTTCCATAGTTATATGAGATTTATTTGTTTGTTTTACGTCCTCAGCAACAAGCGGAAAGTATTTTTTTTCAGACTCATTGCTGATTTTTTTGATTTCATCCACGAAGCCGAGCTCAAGAGCCTTTTCGGCTGTCAGCCTTTCTCCGCGGTTCATCAAAGTTTGAATAAAAGACAGAGGCTTTCTGCTCTTTCTGGCGTATATGTTCGCCATTTGCAAATCAACATCCTCCATACTTTTGATAAATTCTTTCAGATCGTTCGCAGTCACACCTTCAAGAGATGCGCTTGAATTGTGGATCAGAATGCTTGTTCCTTCGCCAGCGACAACTTTTTCACAAGCCATCGCCACAACAGACGCCGCAGACGCGCAAGCTCCATCAATGTAACATTGCACGTTTCCGCGGTCGTGTATCTTGTGAGCAATCGCCAAGCCGTCATAAAATGAACCTCCTCTGGAATTCATTCTTATAATCACTTGGCGCGTTTTTGGTATCTCGTCCAGTTCCCGACAAAATTCCTCTGAACATATTTTACTATTATCAAAGGCACCTGAGCCAATTTCTTTGTAAAAGTAAATCTCTACAGGTTCATTTTGTCGGTCTAACCCTGTTATTTTATACCATTTACTGTGTCGTTCTTCATTCATGTTTATACCTTCCTTAGCGGATAATAAAAGCCGTTTTCATCCAGCGCAACGTCTTGCGCTGTCAAAAGTTCAATTCTTCTATAGTTAAAAAGGCGCTCTTTTATTTTCAGTTTTTGCATACAAACTTTTTTCCAATCACTATAGCTGACACCCTGCGGATTATCTTTGCAGAGTTCACATAAAACCTTTAAAAAAGCGTCTGTTCCTACTTTCTTTGGTCTTCCCATATTTACAGCCGAGCGTTTCCCGTCCTCCTTCAGTTCTGCAAAATCGTCCTCATCTAATCCGGACCAGTATTCAAAAGGTGGAACCGCTCTTTTTATCAAAATTTCGTTCGTTTGGTTGTTGGACGCATCTTTCCAGCCCAGACGGTCATCACGCTTGAATACAGAGAAGCGATAAAATCTGCCGACTTTTCTCTCTATATTAAAAACGACTCTTGCCGTATTCATTAGCTCAGAG
>DBVN01000069.1:26157-32515 GCA_002308515.1 Verrucomicrobia bacterium UBA1263
GCTTGCGGAATAAACCGTTGAATCCTTCTTTTCTCCGCGTGGCTTGTTAAAATGGTGAATGATAAACATCGCAAAACACTCTTTTTTGCAAAGTTCAAAAAGATTGCGTATCCAGTCAGAAACTTTCCCCTGATCGCTTACATCGCTCCCGATATACGCGTATAAGGGATCCGCAATAATCAAATCAGGATGATAAACATCACAACACTTTTTAACGTGTTTTATAAATGCTTCACCTTTTAACCCGCAAGACTCTCTCTCAAAGAGTAAATTCTTTTTCAGTGTGGCTTCATATCCTGCCAACTCTAACGGCTTGACAACATTTTCAATAGTGCCGTCCAGCTTTTCCCACATATCGCGCTCATCGTTTTCCGCTTGAAATACAAAGATTTTTAACGGTCTTTTTGGCGTAAGCCCGAAAAGAGGCTGGCCAAGAGCAAACATGATCGCCATCTGTGTAATAAGCGTTGACTTGCCAACACCAGTTTCACCAGAAAGCAAGGCGATATGACGCTTGCAAAGGATGCGCCCTTTGCCTTCGTTAGAACCTCTTAAAAGTTCCAAAGGATCCTCCGTTGTTTCTGGTTCAAAACCGTCATAAGTGATAGCTTCAGGAAAGGGATCCCCCGCGGTCTCCGCTGTGTCATCCCCGCCAAACAATTCCGATTCCGTCTTGTTATATTTTTCCCTGAGTTGCTTTTCACGTTCTTGGACAAAAGCCTCATTTATCGGTTCAAGCGCGGATATTTGCCCTGCAAGCTGTTCTTTTGTCACGCCTGCTTCAGCCCACTCCGTCAAGTCTTTGAATTGTTCAGGAATAGCCAGCCAGCAAACCGACTTCGCAACGCCGAGCAACGATTTTGCACGCTTGAGACCGCCAAGCTGTCCAGCCTCATCTGTATCAGGAACAAGAACGACATTTGCGCCTTGTAATTGCATGGCGTTTATCTCGTTCCAGTTCCCCGCACCCCATGCCGAAGTGGTAGCCGTAAAGCCAAAACCGAAGGCAGTCAAAGCGTCTTTTTCACCTTCACACAGCAAGATTTTTTCCCCGCTATTTATGGCCTTTTCAACATCGGGAAGCTTGTAGAGCAATGATTTTACAGTCATGTTAGACTTATAATCATCATTGACATATTCAACAGAGAAAAACTTCGGCTCATACCTTATCTTGTCAAACATTTCAACGCCTTCGGCCGTGGTGTAGTGATACCTCATCACCACTTTCCGCTTTATCGCCTCTTTGTCCTTCAGCAGACAGCCAAAAGGCATCCGCCCATCTTTCAACGCGCTTTCCAGCTTGTGCTGTCCTTCCTTATCAGACCAAGAGGGAGAGCATCTCTGGTTATACTCTGACCATATCGGCAAAGCGTCATTGACTGAAAGCGCAAAACCTCTCACAAGCACTTCTGCGACCTTAAAAGCTGTATCATGCCCGCGATTGCCTGAGATCGCTTCTGGCATTTTTGCCACATAAGCCCGCGCTCTTTTTATTCTGTTTTCAAGTGATTCCATCATTTTTTCTCCTATCTCAAAAAATTATGTTGCAACCTCCTTGAAAATCGCGTACAAAAAAAGCGGACGTTTCGGCAGTCGTTTCGTCTGTTGTTTATAGTATTGTTTTCAATATTTATAAGCGTTTTTGTTGTTGAGCGCTCATTTATTTGAGCGCTTTTTTTATTCCTCTGTTTCATCGTTCAATAACTCTGTTGTTTTGTTCTGTTCGTTTGCCTTTTGGGCTATATAGTCATAAATCGAGGGAAGCCAGAAAAGCCTTGCTCCTCTCGTTCCACCGTCAACCTTTACGGATGCGGTTATGATAAGACCTTGCTTGGCCAGTTTGTTCGCCATTGAGCGCGTCAGGCCACAGTGTTCCTCTTGCCCCTCCTGGGGAAAGCGCACCCACCTTTCTAAAATTTTTGGGCATTTTAATTTATTCTGATTTTGATTCTGATTCATTTACTAATTCTAGTCCTTCTTTTTTGTTCCTCATTAGTTCTTTCAGGTTGTATTGAAAATCGGTTTCCGTGAGGGCGTAACCGACAACCTTCAGCATAAAGCAAAACGTGCCATCACAATGACTCATGGCTTTTTTCCATTCCGTATTGATAGGCTCTAAATGCTGAGTTGCAAAAGAGTCTTTTATATATCGCCTGACAGTAGTCTTCAACATTCCCATGCTGTCAATGGATCCCGCAAAAACAACATCTCCGCTTTCTGGCTTTTGGTATTTGTCCACAAAAACAAAACTGCCTTCAGGGATGAGCGGTTCCATGCTGTCATCATATATCTGCAACGGGCTTCCCATGCCGTCATCTTTATTCACATAATTTTCTATAAAGTGCATATCTTTCTTTTAGTCTTTTTAGTCTTTTGAGTCTTTTGCGCTTTTTAAGTTTTTTAAGACTCGCCACAACAAAAAATAAAGATTTTCAAAAATTGTGCAAGGAAAATTTTTTACTTTTTCTTACTAATCTTAGTTTGAAAAAAATATTTTTTTTACAACTCTTTGATTTTGTATAAAATAACCGTGCCTTGTTGTGTTGCTGGTTATGGGGAGAAAAAATAAAGGACTGTCTAAGGATAAAAGCAGATACACATTAAAAAGAGTACTGTCTAAAGAAGGAATCCCAATTCCTAGCCTTTGGAAAGGTATCAATAAATACTATGTTCGAGTTTCTGTTGTAAAAGGAGATAAGATTGTTCAGAAGTTTCAATCCTTAAACGCTCTTACTCTGGAAGATGCTATCAAAGAAAGCCAAGAAATAAAAAATCGTTGGGCTATAGAAAGAAACGATTTTAAAACCTCTATCGTTTTTGAGATCACAAAAACGGCATCGGAATTAAAAAACGCTGTTTTAAGCATAATCTCAATAGATATAGAGAATCCTGATCCTGAACGAAATTATTCACTCCCAGACGCAAAAACTCTGAACAATTATAAATATTCCAATTTTCACGGATATTCTGTTTTTTCAGAAAAAGACGCGCTACACGTTCAAATAAAAGGGAAAGAGGTTGTCTTTTTTGGAATTACACCCGAACAACCAAAAGAAAAAATCACAACAGCGGAAGACTTTAGCTTTTTACAAAAGAACATTTTCGCTTTTTATGAGTTTGTAAATACAGATGATGCTGAAGCAAAAATAAGCCATCCTCGTGTGATAGAATTATATCGTATCTGTTCAGGCATCAAAGCCAGTCTTCAAAGAATAAAAGCATGGTGTGAGATGTTGACATTGTACCCCAAACCAAAAGAGGGAGCTGTCCTTGTTCAAAAGGTGAAGCCGTACTTTGTTTACGCTGAAACCGACGTTTCAGAAGAAGAATTGAACACCGCAAAACAACTTTTTGAGAAGCTGGAATCAATGGATCCCATGATTGAAAAACTGAGCGCAAACCTTCAAAAATTCGATAATTTGTTAAGAGAAGCTAACATTCTAACCAGTAAAACAAATAATTGAGGCCAATCAGCCAGCAAACACCCTCCAAAGAATAAAAATTCTGACTTTTTGCAGTTCTTTTTCTGTAATTCTTTGAAAATCAGACTGCAAAAACTGCAATAAATGACTTTTTGCACTTTCTGCAGTTGTCGTTTTACTGCAAAAAAACACCACCCCCCCTGTGTGTTTTTGCACTTTTTGCAGTTCGTGCATAAAATAACTTAACACAATTATTTTCAATATGTTATTATATGCAATAAATAACTGCAAAAAGTAGGTTTGACTTATTGCAGTCAAAGCGATTTTACAGCCTTTAAAATGCTGTCTATTTGAGGCAGAGAATTGAGCGCGTTTTGTTTGGTTTTGTAGTCAATATGAGTGTAATTTTCGGAGATTGTTTTGCTTTCATGTCCGACAATATCCATGGCCGTAGCCAAGCCAACATCGTTAGCCTTTAGCCAAGTTGTGAGAGTGTGGCGGAAGGAGTGAAAAGAGATCTCTGAGATCTGATGTCTGCCGTCTCTGCCGTTCCTCTTGGCGGTGTGCTGTCCTTTAGGCGGAACGATTCCAGCATTGACCATAATTTCGTAAAATTGGTTTGAAAGGGTGCTTCCTTTTGGGCTTCGCTGTCTGATGGCGTAGAGTCTGGGGTGCAAGTGTGCTGAAAGGGAATGAGGTTTTTCTGCCAGTTTTTTGACGTGAATAAGTAAATCCGCTTCTCTGAGTGGGTTATTGATGATTCTGCCTGTTTTTCCTGTGCTTATCGTGATGGCTTCGCGTCCAGGCGTAAGGTCTATATTGTTCCATGTAAGATTGAGCAGATCGCCAAGCCTTAGCCCTGTGTATAAGGCAAAAATCATCATTGAGAGCCATTCTGGGTCTTTACACGTTGAGAATAAAGCGTCTATCTCCTGACGTGTAAAGGCGCGTCTGGTCTGTTTGTCGCGCTCTTTCAGCAGGGGAACGTCAAGAAAAGGATTCTCTGGTATAAGCTTTTCTCTTACAGCGTCATTAAAGGCCACTCTGAGGGTCTTTATCTTCTTGTTCACTGAGCCGTTAGAGTTCTTTTTCTGGGCAAGGTCTCTGAAGCCGAAGCAGTCCTTGAGAGTAAGGCCAAAAAGCGGTTCATTGGCCTTGCTTCCAAGAGTTTCTAAGAATGCTTTGATGTGGTTTCTGTATTCAGTAGCCGATTTTATCTCTGATGCCTTGCGTTTGATCCAGCGCGCCAAGAATGATTTTATGGATTCTGTTTCCAGTTCCTCTCCGAGGAATGCTTCATAAATGCTGGAAATGGCCCTGTGAGCCGTTTTTTTAGTCATAAGGCCTCTTTGTGCGCGTCTCTTCTCTTCCTCGAACCTAATAAGCATAGATTGCGCTTTTTGGTAGCTTTCTGGGCTACCTAACGGGATGCGCGTTGAAAGCCTTATCCTCTTTCCGTCTGCTATGAAAGAGATCCACCAGTAGCAACTGTCCGCTCTTTGGTAAATTCTACCCATACAGGCGTGACAATAACGTGTCAGAAAATAACAGTCCAGACAGTTTTTTGAGATTTCATGCCTTGATTTTTAGATATTTAAGATTTATGAGTTGCATTTTCTGAAATGTGGGTCCGATTCCCATCACCCGCTCCATTTTTTCGACTTTTTTCAGAATGTTTTCTACTGAAAAACAAGGAGTTATGAGATTTTTGCTGGTTTTTAAAAAACTTTCACACTGTACTGAACCAGCGAGGAACCTAAATTTTCAAATAGTCTTTAGATTATTTTCCTTAATGAAGTTATCAATAGACTTCCCTCCATCAAGAGAAGCAATTCCAGAGGTAAGAACTTCAAGATCAATCGGAAGTTTAGTAAACTTCAAAATATTCTTTATAGTCTCCTGAACACAATAATCACCAGCAATACCGCATACTACAAAATTTGCAGTTCCAAAAATAACTTTAGATGTTCCTTCACGATTGACTCCACAAGGCAGAAGATCTCCATTAGAACATTCACAGACATCAATAGTTTCAAATGCCCCGTATTCTGTATGAGGACTTGATAGCCCCTTATAGAAAAATTTCATTGGAATGTTATTTGCATAACAAGCTTTAATTAAGTCATTGGCTACACCGGCTCCTTCAGAATTTTGAGCGCAGTGCATTGGCCATGATATTCCTGGTTCAATATATGCATCCGAATCATACGGATGCCAATCAAGTGTAAAAACCACATCTTTTAAATTATTGGCATTAGCATTTATATACTTAACAATATTGGATACTGCTTGTTCTCCACCTTTTACATAAAGACTTCCGCTTTCATGATAAAAGTCACGTTGTACATCAACTACAACAAGTGTCTTCATGTTGACCGCGGGCGAAAAGAGGACTTTGGCGTTTTTATCCCCTATTTTCTCGCCGCGGATGGTGTCCGCGATCGTGTCGTCATAAGGCAGGCGCGGGTTCGCGTTCTGGCCAAAGAGACCGAAGGAAGCGCCTTTGGTCTGGATATAGGTGTTGCCCTCCATCTTGGGCATGCTGTTGGGGAACGAGGAGCTGATGTGCAGGATCATGTTGAAGGAATCCTGAAAGACGTTGTTCCGGACGATGAAGTTTTTGGCCGGATTGTCATGGTTCCAGCTCTTGATGTGGGCGGCTTCGGTCTTGTCCGGACGCTGACGGCAGAAGCCTTCACCGGCACGGCGCATCAGGTTGTTCTCGATGACCAGACCATCCATGATGCTCTCCTCGGCACCTTTCTTGCAGCCCAGGAAATACTCCACGGAATAGTTGCAGTCTTCCATCATATTGCCAGAGTAGCGCACGTTCAGCATCTGGCAGGGCTTGCCTTCCGCTGAGAACTGGTGTGTGACCGCTGCGTCATAGATTTGATAAAAGTAGCAGTTCTCCACCGTGTAATTCCGGCAGCCGC
>DBVN01000072.1:0-10158 GCA_002308515.1 Verrucomicrobia bacterium UBA1263
GGGCAGTTTTCCTTGAATGTGAAGCCGAGGATGGCGACCCTCGCACCTTTGACTTGTTTTTCGGCACGGATGAGAGTCTTCACACAGCTTTCGCCTACATACTTGCCCATATCGTCATTGATGCGGCGTCCGGCCAGGATCACCTGGCTGTGATAGCCCATCATTTCCGCCTTGTAGGTCAGATAATACGGATCCACTCCGATGCAGTGGCCTCCCACCAGACCGGGCGAAAAGCGCAGGAAATTCCATTTGGTGCCCGCGGCTTCCAGAACGGACCGGGTATCGATCCCCATTTTGTTGAAAATGATAGAAAGCTCGTTCATGAAGGCGATATTGATATCACGCTGGGAATTCTCGATGACCTTGGCGGCTTCGGCCACCTTGATGGATGGGGCACGATGAACACCAGCCTGCACCACCAGTTCATAGATATTCGCCACTTCATCCAAGGTCTCCGCGTCCATGCCGGAAACGATCTTGCGGATGTTTTCAAAGCGATGGACCTGATCGCCCGGATTGATGCGTTCCGGCGAATAAGCTATCTTGAAATCCACGCCGCATTTCAGCCCGGATTCTTTCTCCAGGATCGGCAGACAGACCTCCTCTGTCACTCCGGGGTAAACCGTTGATTCAAACACAACGATGCTGCCGCGAACCAGATTCTTCCCCAGGATCGAGCAGGCACTCCTGACTGGTGTCAGGTTCGGGGTGTGATCGTCATAGACCGGTGTCGGCACTGTTACGATGTGGAATTTTGCGCGGCGCAGAGCGGTCTGATCGGCGGTAAATCCCACCGTTGTGTTCTTGATCACCTCATTTCCCACTTCACCGGTCGGATCGATCCCCTTCTTATAGAGTTCAATCTTGGAAGCGTCCAGGTCAAAGCCGATCACGTTGGCTTTCCGCGCAAACGCGACCGCTATGGGGATCCCCACATACCCCAGACCGATCAGTGATATCGCTTCTTCCCTGCTTACGATCTTCTCACAAAGTGACATATTTTCTCCCTCAAATTATTTCTGGATACTTTTCTTTTGCAATGCCCGGCTGGCCTGTATCTCGATCAGGAGCCGCCGCGCGATGGATTCCATTCCATAGTCTCCGGGATGGATGCCGATCCCGTCCACCTTCCAGAGCGCCCGGTCCGCGCGTCCTTCCTCATTGATGGCCAGATTCCTGGGATCCGCCAGTTTCAAATGGGAAAAATCCACCAGCAGCGATGAAGTCTCGCCGCAGATATTCCAGACCATTTGATTCTTCTGAGCGGAGGCGAAAAAAGGTGTCGCGCAGATGATGACCGCGCGGCTTTGCTTTTCCCCGATCCGGCGGATCATCCGTACACAAGCCTTTTCAAAAGCGGCCAGATCGCCCACATTGTCTCCCAGCTGGAAGATGACATAATCGGGCTCGATCTCCAGCAGCTTGTCTATCTTCCTCAAGTCATACGTTTCGGGGTTTCTTTCAAACTCCGCCAGATTCGAGAACCGGCAGTTCACATCCGCGCCGAATTTATCCCGGAGCTTGCCGCAGAGCAGATGCACATAATCTTTCTCCTGAGAAGTGGCGGCCATTCCCGCCGTGTAATTCCACCCCATTCCCGGCGCCGCTCCGTGGATACAGAGACTGTTGCCCAGAATGAGCAAATGGATCTTCTCCGCGCTTTGCCCTTCCGGGGCGTTTCCCTTCAAAGCGAGATCCGTAAACGAGGGAACTTCCACCCGGTTCATTGCCTCGATACTCTGAGCGCGGACGTTCTTCCCCGCGATGGAAAGGAAAATCACAGCGCACAGCGCCCATACGATATAAAAAATTCTGCTCATAACTTCCACAGGAACCGCCGCGCGGACTGAAACTTACCTTCCGGCACGGATTCCTACAAAACACCGCCACTATCTTTATTTTATTCCCCTTCTCAGGCAAGCTCCAAATTCACGCGCCCGGAGGTTTTCTGCCGTTTTCTCCGGTCTATAAGCCGTATAAGCCATAAAAACACTTGAAAGAGTACGCGTTTTAGGTCAGAATGCCGGTGTGCTGGGTTGCATCATACGTGTCCCGCAAAGATTCTTTGAATTTGGATGGGAAGTTTTTAGCGCTGTTTTAGATTACCGGAAGAATATTCTAAAAAAAGGGCTGGATCAGGATTATCGTGAAAAAGCCCTCTGGCTCCAGCACTGGAGCCGGCGCGTTCTGCGGGCGCTGAATGTCCATTGTACCTGCGAAGGCACCCTGCCCCGCAACGGGATGCTGGCTTCGACCCATGTCAGCTATCTGGATGTGCTGGTCATCGCGGCTCATATCCCCTGTGTTTTTGTAGCCAAAAGCCAGGTCCGCAAATGGCCTGTTGTCGGCTGGATCACCAATCTGGCCGGAACGCTCTATGTCTCGCGCGAGAACCGGGGCGATGTCAAACGCGTGGCGGCCGCTTTCCGCCCGATCATCAATCTGGGGCTGGTAGCCGTTGTCTTTCCCGAAGGGACCAGCACCAATGGCCATGAAGTCCGTCCCTTCTATTCCTCCCTGTTTGAACCGGCGGTGGACTGCGATTTTCCCATCACTTCCGCCTGGGTCGGCTATAAAGTTCCTGAGCCCTATAAGGTTGAAAATAACGTCTGCTTCTGGGGCGATATGGGGTTCGCGCCTCATCTGATCCGGCTGATGTCCACACCGCGCATTGATGCCAAACTGGTTTTCGGCCGCTCTATCGAGCATCCCTCCGACCGCAAAGAGGCCGCCCGTTCCATGCGCGAAGAGGCCGTCCGCATCGCCACCAAAGAAGGCTATCTGGCTCAATAAAAAAGGCACGGTTTCTATCCCCGCACCTCTTGTCATTCCAATCAAATCGTCTTACGCCTTCATCTTGTCGGCGTTTTCCATAAACGCGTAGCAAAGGATATGCCCCACCATCATCTGGGCATCCTCCACACGTCCATAGTGCGTGGACTCCACCACGATCGCCTTGGTCGCCAGCTGCGCCATGCGTCCGCGTTTCGCGCCCACCACGACCAGCGAAGTCATCCCGTGAGCGTTGGCCCATTCGATCGCCTTCACACAGTTGGGTGAATTGCCGCTCACGCTGAAGCTGATCAGCACATCACCGGGCTTGGCATAGTTTTCCAGCTGGCGCACAAATACATCCTCGTAACTGAAGTCATTGGCGATAGCCGTCATCCAGGCCACATTGTCATTCAGGCTCAGACAATGGAAAGGACTGCCCATGCTAATCGAGCTTCCCTTGCCCAGATCGCACGTAAAATGTGAACAGTTGGAAGCGCTTCCGCCATTGCCAAACGCAAAGATCTGATGATTTTCCTTATAAGCCTTGCGCAGGATCTCTATCCACTCCGCGACACTTTCAGCCGGGATCGTGTCCACGACCTCCTTAAACTGACGAATATAATCTTCTACCCAGGTTTTCATATTTCAGCTTCACACTCCGCCGCGTATCCGCGGCAGGTGCCCCTAACTAATTACCTATTCCGGATTGAATTGTCAATCAATCTGTGTTTCAATCTTGCCAGAGTGAAACCGGACGGGATACTCCTCAGCAATACCGGATCGCCCTCTGCCCCAACGACTCAGGCAGTGAGGCGATACCTGGCGCAGTTCCTCATGGATCCGCATATCATTGATCTTCCCCGCTGGAAACGCTGGCTTCTGGTCCACGGGATCATCCTGCGCACTCGTGTCCGCCGTTCACTGAGCCACTATCAGTCCATTTGGACACCAGAGGGCAGCCCCCTGATCGTTATTTCGCATCGCCAGCAGAACGCTCTGCGCTCCAAACTGGACATCCCGGTCGAATGGGGGTTTCGCTACGGAGAGCCTTCTATTGAGGATGGACTTCAAAAACTCATCCGCCAAAACTGCCGATCCATTAAGATCTTTCCCCTTTTCCCCCAGTACAGCTGGGCCACGACACAAACCATCTGGGATGAACTGGACAGCGTTCTTGGGAAAACACCTCATCCGCCTCAGATCCAAAGAGTTCAGCCTTTTTGGAATCATCCGGCCTATCTGGAGGCGTGGATCGAATCCATCCGGAAAGGACTGCCGCCGGGGATGGAACATCTGGTATTCTCCTTTCACGGTCTGCCCGAAACCGCTGTGCGCCATGCTGACCGGTCCGGCGGTTCCTGTCTCAGCCGGCAGGACTGCTGTCTCCGGGCATCGGGCGAACACCTGGATCACTGCTACCGCGCGCAATGTCTGCGGATGGCCCGCTCCGCCGCCGGGGAACTGGCTCTGCCGCCGGACAAGTTCAGTGTCTGCTACCAGTCACGGCTGGGACACGGTGCCTGGCTGACACCTTCCACACATGAAACCGTCATCACGCTGGCTGAAAAGGGCATCAAACATCTCGCCGTCGCAGCGCCGTCATTTATAACCGATTGTCTGGAAACTCTCTATGAAATCAAGATCCAGCTCCGGCAAACTTTTCTGGAGCATGGCGGCCGCGAACTGACTCTCATTCCCTGTCTGAATGAGCAAACCGAATGGATGCTTCACGTCCTGAAAGACTGAGCCGCGGCGGAAAAATGATCCTTTTCAAAAGAATTCGTTTGACGTTCAACGATTTTTCCATCATCCTATGGGTGCGTCTGTCAGTATGGTAGATGCGTTAATTATTTTGTGAAATAGATTAAAGTCATGAGACGTTCGGGTGAACGTCTCTTTTTTTAATAAATATTTGACACATGCTGAACGTGGAGATATCCTTTCACCTGTGATGGCCGTGTTGTCATCACGGTTTTATATAAGTTTCATATATTCCCTTATGGGATTGCCAAGACGCTCGGGTGAGTGCCTTTTTTTTATTCTAAAAATATTTTGACACAGGGACAGCACCCAATTATAATGACCATATGCAAGGCATCCTAGTGTGATGTTTTTGTGTTTTTTCATAATGTTATATCCAGGGCATCGGGTGATGCCCTTTTTTTATTCTCCTGATCTCTCCCCATAATCAAAAGACCGAGACCCTCTGAAGGATCCCGGTCTTTTTTTCTTGGTCAGTGAGCGCTCTCACTGGGAAAGCGCTCGCGAATCAAGCGTAATTACTTGGTCAGGCGATAGAACGCCGCGGCTTCGCTCATCGGGACTCTGACCTGATAGGCACCACCCACCAGTGCAGGTTCGATGATCGTCCAGTTGGCGCTGTCGGCTGTCGGAGCCACTTCCAGGCTGGCATTGCTGGACACTGCCCAGCTCAGGACCAGCTCGTCGCCTTCAACAGCGTAAGCCAGTTCCAGATCCGTCACCGGAGGTTCCGGAGTGTTGATGATCCAATCAGAGAACACCGCGGTGGCGTCATTGCTGTCCGCGTTGTGTGAGGTCACCCACAGACCAATGTACAGAGGCTTGCTGGTGCCGATGGCACCGTCAGCCCAATTATCGGTCTCTACTGTGGACTGCTGCACCCATTCGCCTTCTTCCTTGGCGTAGTAGGTTCTCAGTGTACCGCCTGTCTTGGCGATGCGCAGCCAGGTCGGATTCACGATCGGTGAACCGCTGTGGACTGTGCTGTCATCAGAGACATTGGCACCCACGGCATTGCGCCATGAAGTCCAGTAGTCATTGCTGGATCCGCCCACCTGATTGAGGGCCTGGATCTGAGCGCTGACATGACGTCCGTTGCCGGGGATCGTGCCGTCTTCATTAGCCTCGCGAACGGTCAGACCAGCCTTGGCCCAGGCGTTGGAGTTCGCGGTGAAGCTGTCGATCTTGACGCTCATATCGAAGTCGCCTTCGATCGCCTCATAGACATAGAAGAACTGGTCGTCTGTGCCCCAAACGTCCGCGCCGCAGCCCTTCACGGTGAAGGTGCCGGCCGGATTCTCTGACACACTGCCGATAGCGGAACCGGTGTAGTTCACGTTCGCCGTGCTGTAGGTCGGTGCAGGAGCATTGCCCCAAACGGTGACATTGCTGAATTTCTCCCAGCCGTAGTCAGGAGCCTGACGGGTGAAGATACCCAGACCGAAGCGGATGCCTTCGCTGACCGGGAAGTCGAGGGTCACGCCCGCGACACCGTCCAGAGACAGAACCGCGGTCTCACCATCAACGGTGATGCTCATGACATGCTCGCCCGCGTCCGCGGTGAACGCGCCAATGACATTGCTGCCGCCAGTGGCTTTATCGTCAGCGGCGCCGGTCTGCTTGTTCCAGCCCCAGCCGTGATAAGCACCGTCATCCACACTCTGGCTGAAGTTGATCCACTTGCTGCCGTCAGCGTTGCTGACGATGATGCAGGAACGGACACCTGTGCAACCATCATTGTAGCCGTAAGCGGCGCGAGTGGCCTCGAAGGTCACCGGAGCGTCCGCGCTGGCGCTGTAGGTATCTGCCAGATACAGAGTTCTGCCGCCCCAGTAGTTGGAGCCCAGTGTGAATTCCAGGAACAATCCATTGTCCACGCTGTAGTTCAGTTCGCCATCGCTGTTCGGATAGCTGTTGTATTCAAACGGTCTGTTGTCGATCGTCCAGGCATCGCCCAGTTCAGGACCTGTGAAGTCATCCGTAAAGACCTTGCTTTGCAGGATGCTGAGGGTCGCCGGTTTGCTGGTGACAGTACCACCCGCGTTGGCCACTTCCACAGTGTACTCACCTTCATCCGCGATGGAAGCCGCGGGAATGGTGTAAGTCGGATCGCTGATGTATTCGATCGGCGTGCCGTCTTTGAACCAGGTATAAACCAGATCCTTACCGCTCGCGACTACTGTAAAGGCGGCAGGTTCGCCCGCGGCCACAGTCACATTGCTCGGCTGAGAAATGATGATCGGAGCGTTCGGAGCCGGATTATCGGAACCAAGGATCTTCACATAGTTGAAGACAGAGTCCACATCATCACCGACCGCGCGTGCGTACACACCGAAACCGAAGTGGATGTCTTCTTCCACCGGGAAGTCGAGGACCACGTAGCGAGTACCGTCCACAAAGACCTGGAGGTTCTCACCGTCGGCAATCAGTTGAACTGTCGCCAGACCATGACCAGGAGTGACCATGGTATTGGGTACACCATTGTTCTTGTCATCGGAAGCACCTGTCTGCTTGTTCCAGCCCCAGCCGTAATCGCTGCCGCTGTCGTAGCATTGATCAATGTGGATCCACTTGCTGTAGTCACCATTGCAGATGATGATAGAGCTGCGGGCACCGGTCGCGCCAGAGCCGTAGTTGAAGGACTCACGAGAGACTTCATAAGTCAGAGGATCGGCCTTGCTGGCTTTGAATCCCTTGGTCGTGATATAAGCTCTGCCCGGCCAGTACTGACCTGTGGCATAGATATGCATATAAACGCTGCCTTCGCCGCTGTACATCGTGTAGTAATCGTAATCCACATCGGCCTCCGGATACTGGCTGTATTCAAAGCCCTTGGTATCGAGATACCAGTCAGCAGTGCTGATGTCGGCGGCGGAGAAATCATCCTCAAAGAGGACACTGCCCGTATTGGCGGAATGCACCTTCACGGTGTCAGCCGTCATCTTGTAATTGCCGCTGTTGGCAAGGGTGACAAAGGTATCACCTGTACCGACCTTCGTCAGAGGGATAGACTGATATCTGTCAGAACCGCTGTTCAGACTGATGGTCTTGGTCGCGCCTGTATCAAAGGCCGCCACATCCGGATTGTCAATGGTCAGAGTCAGCTCTGTACCCGCGTTGAGGATAGCGTTCGGAACTACGATGCTCACAACACCGCTGCCTTCGCTGACGTCGATCTCAGTGGTATCCATCGAGATGAACGGTGTGCCGTAAACCTTCACATTGTCATAAGAGAATCCAATGTAGTTGTTCCCGGTGTAACCTGTACCGCCCAGGGCGAAAATAACACTGTCCAGAGACAGGCTGATGGAACCGCNNCCCGCCATAGACATCGTCCACAAAGAAGTAGCACGCGCCGGCGGTCTGGAGGATACGCACCTTGTGATTCACTGTGTTGTCTAGTAATTCCTTGGTCTGCAGAGCGGCCGGGGTCTTGCCCTGATCGCCCAGAGAATTGTAAGCGGAGAACAGATTCCAGCCGGTCACGTCACCGCGCGCGCGGCCGAAGCCCACGCGGTCACTACTATTCGCGTTGATAACGGTCGCCATGGTGGTGATAAGATTACCCACACCACTGATCGGTCCGTGTTCAAACTCGATCATCACAGGCTCTTCCGAGGTCGGGAAGAAGTCCTCATTGATCACCAGAGAGTCGAGCGGATAGGATTCGCTGGCAACTTTGACATAACCATTGACCACACCATCCACTACGCTGTAGGACACTTCCTTGGCGATACCGCCGTTGGCAGTGAGATTCGCGGTGTACCATTTGTTGGAATCGATCTTGCCACTGCTGAAATCATCCTCGAAGAGGACGGAATCCATCCCATAAGCCTTGACGGAAACGGTCGGAGCGAGCAGACCTTCCAGATCTGTTGTCAGATCCAGTTTAGTCGTGCCGTAGGCATTGGCGGCATTGATGATGTTGACGAATTTGGTAGTCTCGCCGCCTTCATTGAAGGTCACGGTGCTGACTTCAGGATAAGCCACGGCAGCATCACGGGAAGTGATGGTGACGGTCACGTCATTATCCGCGATCGCGTCTTCGGGCACGGTGATGGCCAGCAGGTTATTGAAACCATAGACCGCTCTGACCGTATCAGAAGGATTCACAGTCACGGAAGGATAAGTAGGCGGGACCAGGATGTTTTCCACCTTTACGCTGTTGATGGACGCGTGTCCGGCAGCGCCGACTTCACGGGCATAGAAACCGAGCTCGATATACATCGGGTCATTGCAGGTCCAGCCGAAAGAGCCGATCTGATTGCCGTTCCAAACAATGGTAAGAGTCTTGCCATTATAGGTAACTTCCATGATACCGCCTGCATCGCTGTCCACTCCCAGAGCTTTACCAGCTGCACCTTTGGCAGTGTTATACACCCAGCCGTTTTCACCGCGGGTATTGCGGATGGCGAAGAAGTGAGAATTGTCCGCGTTGCGCAGGATCAGACCATGACCGAAAGCAACACCGGCTGTCTTGACAGCGTCACCGAAATCAACGGTGATCTTCAGGGATGTCTCGGTGCTGCCCAGGAAGGTCTTCTTGCTGACCAGGCTCTTGCCGCCCCAGTAGTTCGCTGTGGCAACCATGTTTTCAACGACCAGCGCGCCGTCCTTCACACCGAAGAAGTCTTCCTGAGTGTAACCAGTCTCGTAACCGGCATCACTGATAGCCCAGAGATTAGAGTCGATCGCCGTGCCGTCGAAGTTGTCTTCCAGTTTCACACCGGCGGGTTCCACGCTTGTCACGACCAGTTCATTGACCGGCAGCAGATTATCCGCTTCACCAATAGTGATCGTGGCTTTGCCAGGGATCCCGCGTGTCAGGGTGATGGTCTTTTCCGTCTCACCTTTCGCGAAGGAAACCGTAGCGGGCGCGCTCACGACACTGGTATCTGTGCAGGTCAGATTCAGGGTCACCGGAGTCGCGGACGCGGCGATCTTGAGTGTCACTTCCGCGGTATCAGCTGAAATATCAACAGAATCCTTTACAAAAGCGACAGTATCCGATGTGTAAACCTTCAGAGGACCAAAGGAGGCGTTCACATAATCGCCCAGAGTCGTACCGGCTTGCGGGGTACGGGCATAAACGCCCAGCGCGACCGCGATATCCTCGCTGAAGTTCAGCGGGAAGGTGCTGCCGCGTACCCATGTCGGTTCCGCTGCCGCCGGATCTCTCAGATAAACACTGGCTTCGGAACCATTGGCGACGATGCGCATATCGAGCGTGCCGTGCAGATTGTCCGCGAAAGTCTGATTGAGGATGGCCAGGTCATAACCCACATTGGAGGGATTGTTGACCGGGTAATCGGTACCCAGGCCGGAATAAGGATTGTAACCCCAGTTGGATTCACCCATATTGTCCGCGAAGAGCAGCCACTTGGATTTATCGGGGGCGATCAGCCACACACCGCTGCGGGTAGCGGCTCCGGACTGAGTTCCTTGCGTTTCCTGGAGGACACGAGTGGTCTCGACCACCAGCGGTTTGTCTATGGAAGCAGTAAAGGTCGGCACTGTCACCAGAGAATAACCGCACCAGTAACCACGATCTTCACCTTCACCGTTATTTTCGCCGGACATCGATAAACTACCGACACCATCGGAGTAAAACTCGAAGGTTCC
>DBVN01000072.1:10163-22694 GCA_002308515.1 Verrucomicrobia bacterium UBA1263
TGGCAATTCATATAGATTCCATCACCAAAGCAGCCGTCATCGGCTCTCCATCGAGTTGCGTCTAAGGACGAGGCATCAAAATACTGATCCCACGCCTCAGTAAACAGCACTTCCGCCTGCGTCGCGAGCGCAGACACCATCAGTGCCGCTAAGAATGTTATTTTTTTATTCATATCTTCGTATACGGTTTGAATACACCATTCGATGCTTTCCCTGAAATTTTATCCAAATTCCAAACAATGTATTTCAAAAAAGCCTCGACAGTGCATCAACGCATTGGTGATTTTGGCAGAAAAGGTCAATAAATCAAGCTCTTTACCAGCAAAAAATATATAAAAATAAGAGAAACTGGAAGAATCTTCCAAAAGTAGAATAATTTATTGTAAATCAATATATTATAAAAAACAAACAACAATTCAGTCTCCACCTTGCTTCTTGCCTTCCGGAATGATTCCAAATATCTGTTTGCCCGGATCATGACCGTTCATCCTTGAATTCTTTTGAAAACACGCTATTTTATTCCGTGGAAACCCATTGAAAATGGGAATCATACGTATGCGAAATCATAAAATGATCACCGTGCTGTTGAGTTTGGCCTTAACGGCAGCCACGGCACAGGCGGCAAAGCCGGCCATTAGCTGTAAAATAGATGGATCGAACCTGATAATAACCTATACAGGAACACTTTATCTGAGCGAGGACGCAGTCATCTGGAGCGAACTGGACACGGCTTCCAATCCCTACCGGGTAACAATGGGAAACAAAAAGCTGTTCTTCTGCGCGAAAGAGATCTCAGACAATAAAAACTTCACGATCCCCCTGTCGGATACGGTAAGCTTAGATATAATCTGGATCGAGCCGGGTACGTTCATGATGGGCAGTCCCGAAGACGAGCTGGGCAGAGACCCCGAAAAAGAAACCCTGCACGAAGTGACCCTGACAACGGGCTATTGGGTGGGCAAATATGAAGTGACTCAAAGCCAGTATGAAGCGGTAATGGGAACGAATCCTTCTCGTAATTATGGTGTTGGGGATGACTATCCTGTGTATTATGTGAGCTGGAATGACGCGATGGATTTCTGTGACAAACTGACAGAGACCGAAAAGGCGGCAGGCCGCTTGCCGGGGGGATATGAATACACCCTGCCCACCGAAGCGCAGTGGGAATATGCCTGCCGGGCCGGAACAACGACTGCCCTGAACAATGGAAAAAATCTGTCAGATAGGGATCAATGTCCCGAAATGGATGAGGTGGGATGGTATGGATACAATAGTGACCGAACCAGTCATCCGGCAGGAGAAAAGAAGCCAAATGACTGGGATCTCTATGATATGCATGGGAATGTGCAAGAATGGTGCTTGGACTGGGGAGAGGACGAGTATCCAACCTCACCGGTAGTCGATCCAACAGGACCGGAGATAGGCTATTATCGCGTACTTCGCGGAGGCAGCAGATCCAACCGCGCCTATGCCTGTCGTTCCGCATATCGAACATACTTTGGTCCCGACTACACGGCTAATAATTTAGGGTTCCGCGTGGCGCTGGCTCCGGTGAAATAGAGGCTTTTTGAGCTGAAAACAAAGATCCCCGACGTTTTTTACCCCGCCGGGGATTTTTTTAGAGCACAGATGAATACTGATTTACACAGATCTATCTTACCGAAAGCCGGTAATAGACCTCTGTCTCATCTGTTTTGACCGGTACTTCATAATAACAGGTACCATCGCGGATCTCAGCCTCACCGGCCAGGATCCACCTGTCTCCCGTTGAACCCGACCGGAATTCCAGCTCAGCCTGTACCGAAGCCGCCCAGCGCAGGATCAATTTGCCATCCTCATAAGAATAAGCCAGCTCCGGCGGTTCCACCGGCACCGGCGCGGGTCCCCAGACATTGACAGAACGGAAACTGACCCAAACCGCGTCACCGCCCGCGCGGGCAAACAGTCCGACTCCCAGACGGATCCCCTCGCTGACCGGGAAATCCAGTGTCAGACCCCTGACACCGTCAATCGTGAAGACCGCCTCTTTTCCGTTCAGTGTCACAGAGATAAGATGACTGCCGCCATCGCCGAAGGAACTAAACTCACTGACGCTGTTGACCACACCGTTGTTCTTGTCATTCGAGGTGCCAGTCTGCTTGTTCCAGCCCCAGCCGTAATTTCTGCTGTCGTAGCACTCCGCGAAATTGATCCACCGGGTGCCGTCCGAGCTGCTGAGCACGATAGAGCAGCGCGCGCCTGTGATCCCGGCGGGATAACCGTACCCCTCGCGATCGACCTCAAACACCAGAGGAGAACTCTCGCTGGCACTGTAGGTATCTGTCAGGTAATAAGTTCTGCCCGGCCAGTACTGTCCGTTGGCGGTAAAAGCGGCATGAAGGCCGTCAATGACCATGTATTCCAAAACACCATCCGCCTGAGGATATTGTGAGTATTCAAAACCTTTAGTGTCAATGATCCAGCTGTCGCTCAGGGTCGGTCCCTCAAAGTCATCCGAAAACAGTTTCATCCTGGAGATAACCAGCACAGCCGGTGTACTCGTCACAGAACCGCCTTCATTGCTGACTGTTACGGTATAACTTCCTTCATCGGCGTAAGTCACGCTCCCGATCGTATAAGAAGGAGAATCGCTGTCCGGCAGCTCGACATCATCCTTGTACCAGGTATAGGTCAGGTTTGCCCCGGTCGCTTCCACCGCAAAGGAGACCGGGCTCCCTTCCATAGTCGAAACGCTCTGCGGCTGGCCGGTGATCACAGGCGGCTGGATCACAAGGCTTTTTCGATAGATCTTCACTCCATCGAACTGACTCATCGTGAAATCTCTGCTCGCGCGGGCATAGACACCCAATCCCAGATGGATCCCCTCGCTGACCGGAAAATCCAGCGTCAGACCATAAGTCCCGTCCAGATAGACTTCTACGTTCTGACCATCGGCAACCAGCTCCACAGTACGCTCACCCCCGGAGGAAAATCCCTGAAAAGCGCTGATGTTGGTCGCGCGGCCGGCTGGCACATCATCCGCGGCACCCGTCTGCTTGTTCCAGCCCCAGCCGACATACTCTCCGCTTTCGCCGTCATAAGACTCGGAGATCATGATCCACTTGGAGCCGTCATCACTGCGGAGCAGGATCGCGCTGCGAGCGCCGGTGGAACCGCTTCGCATCGTAAAATTCCTGCGGTCAATCACAAAACGAAGATCCCCGTTCTCTTTGAGATCATACCCCTGAGAGGTGATATAAGCCGCGCCCGGCCAGTACGGAGTTTGAGCAGAAAGATTCATGGTCAGCAGGTCATTATTGACATTACCGGAAAAACGCCCCGCCGCGTCCGGATACTGGGACTGCTCGAATCCCTGAGTATCGAGCGTCCAATCCTCCGCGCTGATGCTTGTTCCGGAAAAATCGTCCTCGAAAAGAAGCTCTTCTTCCGGTTCAGGTTCCGGGGTCCCCCCCTGCTCCACCTTGATGCCGCTGAAAGAACCTCTGCCGGACGCGCCCGTCTCACGGGCATAGAAGCCCAGCTCGATATGAAGCGGTCCAGAGCAACTCCAGGCGTAATCTCCGCCGGAAACACCATCCAGCGCCGGAGTCAGCGTCTGACCATCATAAGTGATTTCCAAAGTGTGAGATGTGCTTTGATTCCATGAATCGAATGAAATCCACGCGTTCGGTTTGGTGGCGGAAACCCCTTTTTCCAAGTTGTATCCCCAGCCAAACTCATCACCGCTCTTGCTGCGGCAGTTGCGCAGAGCAAAAAAGCTGGAATAGTCCGCCGTGCGCAGAATGATCCCCTCCGCGACAGAAACACCCGAATAACACTCCAGAGGCCCAAAATCCACAGTGATCTTGAGAGGCGCGTCCGCGCTGACGGTAAAGCTCTGATTGCTGAGCAGTGCCCTGGCTCCCCAGTAATCCGCTATGCCGCTGAAGTTTTCACCGACCAGACTGCCGCCGCTGAGACCAAAACGCTCCACAGAGACCGCGCCCGTTTCGTAAGGCGTATCCGAAACTGTCCAGAGATCAGCATTGATTTCTGTACCATTAAAATCATCCTCCAATACAGCCGCTTGCGCTCCAAGCGCAAGAAACATGGCTCCGGTCAAAAGTGTCAGAATCTTATTCATCATGGATATCTTGATCTATACCCTAAACACTTTTATTATACCCCGAAACTCCCTAAAAAGCAATCTAATCGGGAGAAAAGGCTTCGTTTCAATGAAAAAGACCGAAACCCCCGCAGGGACTTCGGTCTTTTTTTCTTGGTCAGTGAGCGCTCTCACCGGGAAAGCGCCCGCGAATCAAGCGTATTACTTGGTCAGACGATAGAACGCCGCGGCGCCCGTCATCGGGACTCTGACCTGATAGGCTCCGCCCACCAGTTCAGATTCAAGGATCGTCCAGCTGGCGCTGTCGGCTGTCGGGGCCACTTCCAGGCTCGCGCCGGAGGCAGCTTCCCAACGAAGCACCAGATTGTCACCTTCGATGCTGTAGCTCAGTTCCAGATCACCGACCGGAGGAGGCACATCGCCGCCCTCGAAGGTCACATTGCTGAAGTAACCGCAGGCATCGGAGCTCTCAGTCGTATGAGAGGTCACCCACATACCCACATACAGCGGCAGGCTTGAGCCCATAGCTCCATCCGCCCAGCCATTGGTGATGGTCTCGGTGAACAGAGTCCAGTCTTTACCGTCCATGCTGTAGTAGCAGGAGATGACTCCGCCTACGCGTTCGATACGCTGCCAGTTCGGATAGCTGTAATTCGGACCGCCAGCAGTTTCGTTATCGCCCACGCCCAGACCCAGGACATTGCGCCATGAAGATCTGAAGCTGCCATTGCTTGAGTTGTATGCTCTCTGTGTCTGCATCAGGACATAGCGGGAGTTATTCGGGAATCCGCCGTCGGCATCACCTTCACGAACCATCAGACCTGCTTTGGCCCAGCCGTTAGAGCTGGCCGGGAAGTCTTCCAGTTTCACAGTGAGGCTGAAGTCGCCTTCCGGAGCCGGACGATACAGATAGCTGAAGTGATCGTTGTCTCCCCAGATGTCAGAGCCGCAGCCCCAGATAGAGAAGACACCGGTTTCAGCGTCATAGTCGTAGAATCCTTCCACGCCGCCGTCCTGGTAACCGACCATGGTGAACGTGTAATCGTTCGGGTCAGGTATCGGCAGAGCCGGTGCCACGTACTGAGAGTTATAACCGCTTACGATTGCGGTGTGATAGTTGCTTTGATCTTGTGTGGTGTACACAATACCGAGGTAACCCGCGGCAGGCAGCAGAACGTTGTTCGTATCAGATTCGCCGACAAACGTCCAGTAGTTGCCGTCCAGTGAACGATAAGCTGTGAAGATATCGCCCACGCGTTTGAGACGGATCCAGTTGCTCGGATAGGTCACATCACCGTAGTTTCTGCCACTCATATCCACAGAAGCCGCGCCAGCTGTCGGACGATAGGTCATCTGGACACGTTCCGGTGTGGCCAGCATGGAGACATGCGAGCTGTTGCCGTCCAGAGTTGAACGGAACGCGAGACCGGCCTTGGACCAGACATTGTTGTTTTCAATGCCTTCTACACAGAGGACAACATCGAAGTCACCTTCGACTGCTTCGTACAAGAACAGGCAGCCGTACTCGGTTTCAATCCAGTAATCACCGCCGCCGGCGTGGAGGGTGTACTTGCCATCCGTGCCCACGATCGCGTAAGGAGCGATACCAGACGGATTCAGGTTAGCATAGCTCAGATCAGTGCAGCCGCCTTCAACGGTCACCGGAGCCGGCATCACAACACCGGAGAGATTCTTCACGTTGGAGACCGTGACAGTGAACGTGCCATCCTTGAGAGCCGCGTCGAGCGTCAGTTCCACTGTGAACTCACTTCCATGAGCCTGAGCGTCAGTCACAGTCGCGCCGGAAACCGCATAGTTGGCAGCGTCCGTGGCAGAATCAGGATCCACCGCTTTATCGAAGACAACCACAACGGTCGTACCCACCGCGGTCACTTGGATCGGGGTCACCGGATCCATGTCAGCCGCCAGAGTGATCTTAGCCGTGTCTGTTGTGACAGTCTTGCCCGGCACGCTCAGTTCGCAATAGACTTGAGCGTCATCCAGTTCAGAGGTCAGCAGGAGTTCATAGTTCGCGGAAGTCTGACCTTCCACGGCGCTGCCGTTCAGATACCACTGATATTGGAGCGGAGCATTGTACTCATTTACGCCTGTCGCGCCCACATAGAATCTGGCGGTATCGCCCACTATGCCGATGACATTTTCAGGCTGCTGTTTGATGTTGATGCTCGCTGTATCCGGATTGGCATACATACCAATGTACTTGCCGGTCAGGATCGGAGCCGTGTTGTTGGCCTGCATCGCGTTCGGCAGGAGTCTCCAGGTCAGTGTCAGGAAGTCACCGCCGGAATCTTCACGCAGAGTGGCGTTGAAGAAATACTTCTGTCCGCCAACCAGATCGATCGTGCGGGTACCGTGATTGACTTCACTGCCGTCCTGGTACTTCCAGTCATATATGCGGCCGTGGCCGTTATTGTTCCAGCCTACCTCCCAGCAGACGACATCGTCGCTCAGATCAGCAACGCTCTCTGTCGGGGAGATCCAGAGTTTCATATCATCGTCGCAGGCACCGGCGAATTCGTAGGTGCCCGTCTCTTCAGGAGCCAGATAACCCGTCACACGTTCAATGCAGTAATTCTGATCGAAGGTCGTGGTGAGGATCTCAATGTAGTTATTCACCTGTGAAGGCAGACGATAAGCATGGTTATACGGATTCCATGTGACCGACTCAAACAGCTCATCGAACGCAGGTTCCTCATCGTAGCACTCCAGGATCACATAACCGGGAGCCCAAACGAACGCTGTGAAGGACACGGAGTAATTGGACGGAACAGTGTTGCCGTAATTATCGCTGATGTTCTTCAGTTTCAGGGTGTACACCTTGCCGGGTTCCTGACGTGTAGTCGTCAGATAGGCAGAGTCCATAGCGTCGTTATACTCAACATTCAGGATCTCCAGACCGTCAATGCTGTAATTGGACGGATCGTCAATGCCGGAACCGATCACTTCGCTGAACTGAACGGTGACATTTTCCATCGTGTTGTCGCCCTTGACCACAGCGGTCGGGGCCTCGGTATCGCTCAGCACGGTCAGTGTGATCTCCTGAGAAGAGAGAGACTTACCGGCCAGGCTCATATCCAGACGATAGGTACCGTTATGTTCCCATCCGGCCAGATTTCTGAATTGCAGCGTGCTGGTGTTTGCGCCACTGACGGAACTCTGAGAATACTCCACAGAAGTGACCGGCATCCAGGCACCCTGTGTAATGTCGCCCTTCACGTACCAGGTATAGTACGGAGGCACATCATAGCCTAAGTCAGAGAAGTAATTCACTTCCACAGGCAGGGTCAGAGAGCCGTTTTCGTAAGCGGTCACTGTTGCGGGCGGCTGGCTTACGATCTCAAGGACCGTATTGCCCGGATTGATAACAGAGTCCAGATCCAGCACATAAGCCTTGGAGATCGGGGTCGCGTTATCAGGAACCCGGGTGGGACCCTGACTCGGCAATGACCAGGCGACAGCAAAGTTGTCACCACCGTCGTTTTCACGCATATAGGCTTCAAAGTAGTAGTACTTGCCGGCTTCCAGGTAGATGTCACCAGATTGGGTCGGGGCTTGATTGCCGCCCGCGCCGGTGTCAAAACCGCGGGAGTTACACCAGCTGGGCTCTTCCGCCACCAGGGTCTTGTTGGCCGGAGTCGCGTCCGTACTCAGATAGAGACGGCTTTCATCGTCACTGGCGACAGCGAAGCGATAATTGCCCGTTTCCGGTGCAATCAGGAGTCCCTTGATAAACACGCAGTAATAGTCACCGCGGGCAGACGGGATCTCCAGATAATCGAGCGCGAGCTTCGAGCTGGGATTTGCTGTTCCATTCTCAACAGCAGTAACAAAATTACCGATCGAAGGCAGGCTGCTGCTGTCATAATCGTAGTAGTTCAAGGTGATACCATTCAGATAAACCAGAGCAGAGAAGGACATCTCATCATAGGTCACCTGATTGCCGGCGGGATCCGTGATGGCTCCCAGCTCAATGGTATAGTCCTCGCCGTTTTCTATCGCGTCGCAGAAGAAGACAGCGGTCTTTTTATTTTCGCTGAGGGTCAGATTATTGGCCGCGTAAGAATTTCCATCAGCGTCCTTGAGGATGTAGTTGGCAGGATTACCGGCAGAAGCGGCATCCATAGCCTCACTGTAATTGATGGTCACGGATTTGTCGCCCGGATAGTAGCTGTAGCTTACCACCGTCGGGGCTTCCGTGTCGCTGTCGATGGTCACGACCGCGGCCGCGGACATAATGGAGGTTCCCTTGTCTGGAGCGCCGGAACCGAAGTTCATGATCTCGCAGGTATAAGAACCCGCGTCTTCAGCTGTGGTAGAATCCACTCTGTAGGTAGAAGAGATCGCGCCTTCGATCGCCTTGCCGTCCTTGTACCACTGATAAGCGATGGGATCGCCTGTACCGGTCACAGTCAGAGTCAGAGGCTGCGGAGCGATCAGACTCACACTGGCGGGAGATTTCAGCAGTTCCACTTCTTTCAGGTAGCCTTCCTGATAATCCACGATGCTCATGAAGAAGAAGGAGGTCGGATTCTTGAACTCATTGGTCAAACCTTCGCAGGCACCGAAGTTATTGCCTTCGATACCATAGTGAGGTCCGCCGTAAGCAACTGTGCCCAGTCCTTCCAGAGTTTGGCTGTTGTGGCGTGTCCAGACGATGTTGCCGCCCTGTTCCACACCATAATAAGTATTGATCGTACTGCCGCTGCGGCCGATACGGATCCACAGTTTGCCGCCGTCCTGCAGGAAGTCATAAGGAGCGGTTGCCTTGCCATCTACAACGATGGAGGAGACCATCGAACCTTGGTTGCTGCCGCCGCCATTGGTCAAACGCCAATTGGACTGGATGCAATGACGGTAATCATCCAGATTGACGCCCTGGATGTTATCCACAGGATCGGTATATCCGCCAATGCTTTCATCCCATTTCATGACCTTGGCCGGAGTGTTATGGATCTCCATATAGGAGCTGTGCGGAGCCGGCTTGCCGGTATCCAGAGCGCTGCGGATCTGCAAACCCGCGCGACCCCATTGGGTCGTATAGCTCTGATTCACCACACGCATACGGATATCGAAGTCACCCGTGAAGGCTTTATAGACAAACGTATCTTCATCATAGTTGTCCCAGTTCACCAATCCCTGGTTGTTGACGAAGAATCCGTCACCGCCTAACGCCTCAGCGTAACCGGCTGTGAAGGGCTGACCTGTGACAGACAGCGAGAAGATAGATGACGCGGTAAGCGTCACTTCACCCTCCATCGTATTGCCGGAGAGATCTTTGATATTCTTCACAGTCACATCCACTGCCGCGCCGTTGGAGACCTTGCTGTTCAGGAACAGGGTCACACGGTCGCTCAGTCTCTGTTCGACTTTGGTCACCGTCTTGCCGGCCACGGCATAGTTCGCCGCCTGTGTCGCGGTAGTGGAATCCACCGCTTCACTGAAGGTCACACCCACGGTGTTTTCAAACGCCTGAGCGCTCACCGCTTCGGGGGCTTCTGTATCCACGGTCACGTTCAGCTTGGCCGATGTGATCTTGGTCGTTACCTGACCATTGGCCGTGTTGGTCACTTCCAGTGTATAGGTACCGGTATCGCTGAGCTGTGCCGTTTCAACTTTATAGGTGAAAGTATTATTGATCAGTTCAGTACCCTGAGCGATCACTTTGCCGTCTTTCTTCCAGACATAATTGAACGGACTGTAGCCAGCAACTCTCGCCGCGAATGTATAATTCTGAGCCGCTGTGATATCCGCTCCGTTCAGTTCATCAACGATGGTAACGGGCGTCTGCGGGAAAGCCTGGAAGTCGGATGCCGTGCATAAACAATCGTTGTTGTTGGCATCATGAGAGGTGGTGAACACACCCACTGCCAGCGGTGTTGCACCTTCATAAGGCACCATCGGACCACCGCCCCATTTATCGGTATCTTCCGACCACATCAGTTCCCAGTTTTCACCATCGGAGCTGGTCATACCATAATAGGTATTGCCGATGCGGCGGATACGCTGCCATTGCGGCCAGGTGTAAGCCTTGGGACGTTTGCAGCGGTCATCATTCACATCCTGGTCATTCTCTTCACGCCATTGGACGACCCACTGACCATTGGATGAACCGGAAGATTTCTGGGTCTGCGTATTGAAATAGCGGGCTCCGCCTGCCATTACCAAACCATTGGGTTCCAAAGTCATCTCATCGTATGTATAACCTTCGCTCTCACGAACCATCAAACCGGCCTTCATCCAGCTGTTGGAATTGCCAGACAGATCGTAGATCTTCACATAATAATCAAAATCGGTATCCGCTTCCTGTGTCGTATAGACAAAGTAGAATTGATCCGATGTACCCCAGATGTCCGAGCCGCATCCGACTATAGACATCACTCCGGTTTCCGCGTCATAGGAATAAGATCCCGGCGCGGAACCTGTATAATTTACGGGTCCATTGTATAAAGGCTCCGGCAGCGCGGCCATAGCGGACCAAGCACCCGCTGTCAGCATTGCTCCAGCCAATAACACTGAACGATAATTTATATTCTTCATATCTATTTTCTAACAGAAACTTTTTTAAACACTTACCATGAACCGCAAACACACACTCGCGGTCACTCATTTTCTCTGTGTGTGCAGAAAAAACATAAACACCCGTTCCTGTTGAAGGTGTCAGGCAAGGCTATAAGAAGATAAACTAATCAGACTATGCCGCTGCTATTACGATCAACCACAAAGCCAAAATGAATAACTCCAACAGCAAGAGTATGTTGAAATAAAAAAGAAAACTTGTCAACAACAAAGAATCTGAGGAAATCTTCGTCTAACTTAATTAGAATAAAAAAACAGATCGCCCTCTAATTATAAACGGAAGAAAAGTCAAAAAACGGATCGCTCCTTATAATTCTTTCTGTCTCTGTGTGTTTTATTTCGTATCTCCTTTTTCCAAGTCCGGATCATCCATTCAGGTATCCAACCCGGCATGAGAAAGAGTTTGGCAGGCTAAAATTTTTAAGAAGTTACGGAAAAGGTTACGGAAAGTATTACGGATTTCTCCCCTTTTTACACTGTAACCCAAAAAGAGAGGACTTAATAAAAAACCGTGTAAACTACTGAAAAACAAAAGGAAAACCTGAAAAAATGGTGCCAGAGGAGGAATTTGAATCCCCGACCAAGGGCTTATGAGTCCCCTGCTCTACCGCTGAGCTACTCTGGCACAGCACGGCATTCAGTGTGCCAGCGAAACCGGCTTTTGGCAAGTTCTTTTCCGCGAATTTAGCGAAATTTTAGTGACAAACCGGCACGCTGTCTTGCCTAATCGGCTTGTTCAAAATGGCTTACGATTTGTTTTCCAGATTGGCTTCTTCGCTTTCCAGCTCGGCCCGCAGCATCTGCACCAGTGATTCGATGGCCGCTTTTTTGTCGGGTTTGGTGATGAACTGCAGCAGGGTCTCGTGCGCGTGGACGGAGTTGCGCAGCAGGGTGAGCTTGTCGCAGCTGGACTCGCCGGATACGGCTTGATAGTTCACCGCCAGCTCTTTATCCGTATTCATCACCTTGAACAGGGAGAGCGCCCCCAGATCTTCCATCAGCTCCAGGATGCGCGGCGCGGCATCAAAAAGTTCTACCCACAAGCAGTTTTTCTCTTTTTTGGCAGCTTCCATCTTGGCAACGATCGTCCCCAGGAAGGAGCTGTCCATGATCTGACACTCCGAAAGGTCGAAGATGAACTTCAGGACACCCTTCTTGATTTCGGTATCTATCAGATTGCTGAAGTGTTCCGTGGAATTGCAATTAGCTCTGCCCGCGATCTTGATGACAACGCAATCATCATCATACGAATGTCCTAGACTAAAAGTAGCTTGATTTACGGCCATAACCAAAAAAACCGTACTAATTGTAAGCACGAAACCGTTTTTCGTCAAGGCGTATCCGGGAATAGACCGCGGAAAAACGAACGCGCGCGTGCGCAATTCACTGGAGTTTTCTCCGGTTTTGCTTTACTATCGGGTCTGTCCGGTCGCCGGAAAATCCCGCCCGGTCTCTCAGAAAATGATCGCGTTTCTTAAAGGCACTTTGGTGGAATCACTTCCGACTTCTGCCGTGATAGATGTTCACGGCGTGGGCTATGAAGTCCTGATGCCCTTGTCCTCCACATCCAAGCTCCCGGAGATCGGCCGCGAGGTCAAGATCTACACCCACTTTGCCGTCCGGGAGGACGCGCAGACGCTTTACGGCTTTATCACACTGGAGGAGAGACAGATCTTCCGCACGCTGATCAATTCCGTCAGCGGCATTGGACCCAAGATCGCCCTGAACGTCCTCAGCGGCATGAGCATTGAAGCCTTCCGCGCGGCGGTCAGCTCCGGCGATTTCAAATCGCTTTCGCACGTGAACGGCATCGGCAAGAAGACGGCCGA
>DBVN01000072.1:22748-46676 GCA_002308515.1 Verrucomicrobia bacterium UBA1263
GCGGCAGCGGCGGCGCGGTCTCGTTCGCGGCGGGAACCACGGATCAGACGCTGAACGACGCCCTGGCGGCACTGGTCACTCTGGGATTCAAACAGACGGACGCGCTCACCTCGGTCAAGGCGGCTCAGGCCATGCTGGGTCCCGGCGCGACCGTGGAACAGATCATCCGCGCCTGTCTGAAAAAATAACTCCTTTCCATGCCTGATTCCGCGCCAACCTCCTCCAATCGAGTCATTCCCCAAAAACCGAAGTGGCACGGACGCGTCACGGCCTGGCTGATCTACTGGGTCACACGACTGTTCACGACCACCATCCGGTTCCGTCTGCATCCGCGGCGCAGCAACATGGAGATCTTTGACGCTCCGGGCACTCCCCAGCCGGTCATCTTCTGCATCTGGCACAACCGTCTGTTTCTCTGTCTGGCTCTGTACTTTCTCTTTGCGGTGAAACGTCAGCCCTCCCGGCGCATGGCGGCACTGGTCAGCGCCAGCCGGGACGGCGGCATCCNNGTGCTGGAATACTATCACATCCAGCCCGTCCGCGGCTCCAGCAGCCGACGCGGAGGCCAGGCCCTGATCGAACTCCACACCTGGGCCGGCAAGGGACTGGATCTGGCCATCACTCCCGACGGCCCCAGAGGTCCCCGCTACCACATCCATCCCGGCGCGATCACCATGGCCCAGACCACCGGTCTGCCCATCCTGCCCATCTGCTACCACCTGTCCTGGAAATACACTCTCAAGAGCTGGGACGGCTTCCAGATACCTTTCCCCTTCTGCAAATGCACCATCAGCGTGGGCGATCCCATCTACATCCCGCGCCAGCTGACCGCCGATGAACGGGAAGTCTGGCGCGAAAAAGTCAACCGCGCCATGCTGGATCAGACTGACGACTAAGCCTCACACTGTATAAATGCTTGACCTGGGGGGAGAGTGAATCCAAACTTTGAGGCAGTAGTTCCAGCGTGGACTGGTTGTCCGGCTGGCTTTTGCGAGATATTACCATGAAGATCAGAAAAGCTGTTATCCCTGCCGCCGGTTTCGGGACCCGTTTCCTGCCCGCGTCCAAAGCTCAACCCAAAGAAATGCTCCCTATCGTGGACACACCCACCATCCAGTATGTGATGGAAGAGGTGGAGAACGCCGGCATTTCGGACGTGCTGATGATCATCGGCAAGGGCAAACGCGCTATCGAGGAACACTTTGACCGGAATTTTGAGCTGGAGTCCGAGCTGGCTGAGAAGAACCGCGTCGAGGAGCTGAACCAGATCCGCCGCATCTCCGAGATGTGCAACATCTTTTTCGTTTACCAGAAGGAGCTGAACGGTCTGGGTGATGCCGTCAGCTATGCCCGGAGCCACGTGGGCGATGAACCCTTTGTCGTCCTGCTGGGTGATACCATCATTGACACGAACAACGGCAACAGCATCACCGCGGAAATGATCCGCGTCTATGAACAGCACCAGGCGCCGGTCGTCCTGCTGGAAGAAGTGGACCCCAAAAAGGTCAGCCGCTACGGTATCGTTGGCGGCAAAATGCTGGGAAACAATATCTTTGAGATAGATCGTCTGGTGGAAAAACCCTCTGTGGAGGAAGCCCCCAGCAATCTGGCCGTGGCCGGACGCTACATCCTGACACCGGATATCTTCGAGTGCATCGACCAGACTCCCCGCGGCAAGAATGATGAGATCCAGCTGACTGACGCGATGCAGCTGCTGCTCAAACGCAGACGCTTCTACGGACTGAAACTGGACGGCGTGCGCCACGATATCGGCAACAAGCTGGACTTTATCAAGACCAATATCCTCTACGCGCTGAAGCGGAAAGATATGGGCGAAGATGTCCGCCGGTTCATTCTGGAGACGGCGGAACGGCTGAAACAATAAAATTCAGCAAACTTTATTTTTAAAAGCGCTTGCAAAAAAGTTAGGAATGACTTATATTATGCGCGCTGCTAAACCGCGGTGGTTATGTCGGAACATTTTGATGACAACAAACTGAGCGCCAGCCTGGAGGATTACCTTGAGGCTGTGCTTGCCGTTATCATTGAAAAGAAGGCAGTTAGAGCCAAAGACATTGCCGACCGACTCAGTGTCAGCCGTTCCTCGGTGACCGGGGCGCTCCAAGCTCTGGCGGCCAAAGGATACATCCACTATGCCCCCTACGATGTCATTTCTCTGACAGATGAAGGCGAGAAAGTGGCCACGATGATCCTGGGGAAGCACAACATCCTGACCCAGTTCTTCGCGAAAATGCTGTTGATCGAACCCGGACTGGCGGAGGAAACCGCCTGCAAGATGGAACATTCCATGCCGGAAGAAGTCATCGAGCGTCTGACCTGCCTCTACTCATTCATAATGGATTCCCAGAAAGATCCCAATGAATGGAGTACGAAGTTTAGCGATTACTGCAAAAAACAAAACAAGTCCTCTAAGGCTTGAATCCAGAACACACAAATATGAAAATGCCAACTGTAAACGAAGGAGTGAACGCAAATCATAATGATCCCGTCAGTTCTTCATCCAAGCATTCCGCCCACAGCACGCTGCGGAACATTTCCGCGGGACAGCGTGTGCAAGTCCAACAGATCATCTCGACTCCTGTTTTTGAAGCCCGGCTTCAATCCATGGGTTTTGTTCCCGGAGTTCCTGTCAATGTCGTTACAAAAAATGGCAAATCCATGATCGTTGAAGTTCTCCGCAGCCGTCTTTCACTCAGCGCTGAAGCTGCCAGTGCTATCACCGTAAAAGTTTCCTGATTTTTTCCCATTCTCATCCCCCAGCAGGGAATGAGTTTGTTCTAAAAGTTAGGTTAAACAAATTTTTTTAGATTAACATAAAAAACTATGCCTGATAAAATTGGTTCTCAAATCAAGATCGCGTTGGCGGGCAACCCCAATGCCGGTAAAACCACTATCTTCAATAAACTGGTCGGCGCTCATCAGCACGTCGGCAACTATCCCGGCGTTACGGTCGAAAAAGTCCAGGGCACCTGTCATCACGGTTCTCTGGAGATGCTGTTCACGGATCTGCCCGGCACCTACAGTCTGAACGCGACTTCACCGGAGGAAGCCGTCTCCCGCGATTTCATCTATCATGAAACGCCCGATATGATCGTGAACGTCGTGGATGCCTCCAACCTGGAGCGCAATCTCTACCTGACCTATCAGCTGCTGGAGACCGGCATCCCCGTCATCATCGTCCTGAACCTGAGCGATAAAGCCCGGGAACAAGGCATCGAGATAGACGACGCGCAACTTTCCAAAGCGCTCAACAACTCACCCGTCATCCGCACGGTAGGCAATAAGGGCATCGGTCTGGATAAGATCCTGGATGCCATCGCCAGGATGGACATCACCCCGAAAGAAACAGGCTTCCGTCTGGACTACGGCCCGGAGTATGAACAGGAGATGTCCAGGATATCCAGTCAGCTTCAAACCTCAAAAGCTGTCAAAGCAAACTCCCGCGTCGCCGAACGCTGGCTTCTGGTCAGCCTGATGGAACGCGATCCCCTGTCATCCAAATGGATCCCGGATCCCAAGGCACAGGAACTGGCCGCCAGCTTCGCTCATCAGAAGGAAGCCCAGACCGGCAAGAGCGTCAGCACGATCTTCTCAGAGATCCGCTACAAGACCATTCTGGAACTCTCTAAAAATGTGGTCAAAACGACCAAGACCAACGCTCACAGCAATACCAACAAGATCGACGCGGTCCTGCTGCACCGCTTCTGGGGACTGCCCATCTTTCTGGTGCTCATGTATGTGCTGTTCTATGTCACCTTTAAACTGGGCGATCCGCCTATGGGCTGGATCGAAGACGGTTTCGATATACTGAAGGAATGGGTCGGCGGACTCTGGCCGGAAGGTTCCGAGAGCTTCCTCAAGAGCCTGATCGTGGACGGCATCATCGGCGGTGTCGGAGGTGTCATCGTTTTTCTGCCCAATATCGTTCTGCTGTTCACCGGCATCGCTATCCTGGAAGACAGCGGCTATATGGCCCGCGCGGCATGTCTGCTGGATAACGCCATGAGCAAATTCGGTCTGCGCGGCAAATCCTTCATCCCCCTGATCGTTGGATTCGGCTGCAACGTGCCGGGCATCATCGCCACACGCACCATCCCGAACCGGGCGGACCGCTTCCTGACGATCCTGATCCTGCCGCTGTTCAGCTGCGGCGCGCGTCTGCCCATCTATACACTGATCATTCCCGCGTTCTTCGCGGAACAATGGAGGGCCCCGATCCTCTTCCTGATGTATTTCACGGGCGTACTGGTCGCGGCTGTTCTGGCAAAACTCCTCAGTGTCAGTTTGTTCAAAGGTCAAAGTGAGCCGTTTGTGATCGAACTGCCCTCGTATCAGGTCCCGACCGTGTTCGGTGTCCTGATCACCATGTGGCGCCGTTCCTGGATGTATCTCAAGAAGGTCGGCACCATCATCCTGGGCGTTTCCATCATCCTGTGGGCCATGGCTGTCTGGCCGGGAGTTTCCGAAGAAACTCAGGCACAATATGATAAGAAAACAGAAGCTCTGGCCGCCGCGGCGGAGGCCGAGGACATTGATGACGAAGTCAAAGCAAAAGCCGAAGAATATTCTGAAAAACTGGCAGCTTTGGAAGAAGAAGGTCTGGGCGATGAAGAACTGGACACAGCCAAAGAAAAACTGGATAAGGAATATCTTGATGCCCGCGTCAGCCGTGCTCTGGAGCTGGCTGAGGAACAAACGGAACTGGACAACAAACTGGCCGCCGCCTCTCTGGAAATCTCTCTGATGGGCCGTGTCGGCAAAATCATGGAACCGATCTTCCGTCCCTGCGGATTCGACTGGAAAATGGATTCCGCCATCATGGCCGGTCTCGCCGCCAAGGAGGTCGTTGTTGCCCAAATGGGCATTCTCTACAGTCTGGGTGAAGTGGACGAGGAAAGCGACAGTCTGCGTGAAAAACTGGCCGAAAACTACACACCGCTGCAGGGTTTGTGCCTGATGCTCTTCTGTCTGCTCAGCGCGCCCTGCTTTGCCTGCATCGCCACCGCGAAACAGGAAATGGGCGGATGGAAATGGGCTATCGCGCAGGCTCTGGGTCTGACGGTCCTGGCCTGGGCGATCACCACGTTCGTCTATCAAGTGGGAAGCGTTGTTCTGCAGTCGAAGAGCCCTATAGAGATCTCGGTCGTCATCGGAGTCATTCTGCTGGCCCTGATCTGGGCCGTCTTCCGGATCGCGGATAAGCTGCAGGGCAAAGGCGGATGCGGATGTGCCAGCTGCGGCGGATGCTGCGGATGCTCCGGCCGTAAAAAAGATTAGATTCAATATAAAAAGCCATAAAAAAGAGAGCCGGATATTTTGTTCGGCTCTTTCTTTTTAGTATAGAAAAACAGGGATGGATTGAAGAACCACGGATGAACACAGATAAACACAGATAATATATTCAATAACAAGAAGATGTATTGTAGAAAAGCTCAACCCGCGCGTCTCAGCCCCGGAGGGACGGCCAGGGAAATATAAAGCCCCGGCAAAGGTTCATTGTAAAGTCCTTATTCCCTGATCCCGAAAAACTGAAATCTCATTCCCATCTAAATCATTTAATGAGTAAGTTTCCACATAAGATCACTCACATTCCCGAACTCGATATCCCATAAAAAATAAGAAGGAACAGCTACAGCAATGATTGTCAGTATCGCTCCAAAAGCAAGAAATTTGTTATCTATCCCTCGCTCTGTTACTCTTTTATAAAAATCTAAATAATCAATACTATCATTTTCTTTATCTATCTTTATTTTTACCTTTAACAGCTCATTAGAAATGAAACCCGCAAAAGCACCCAATAAAGCACAGTATGAAAAGTACATGATAATAACAAACAAGAACCAAAAAATATAATTACCCACCTCTATAGGAATACCAAGGAAACGCAGATCCGGTTCACCTCCACGAGTGCCAATGTAAAAAATAATTTTAAATGGAAAGGTATTAAAAAAGTCAAAACCTTTAAAAACTGCAGGCAGCATTGCTATTCCAAATACAATGCCAAAAAGTGCACCCTTCTTCAGAAAGTTACGCAATATATCATATCGAACATATGATGGATTTATTTCTTTCATGAGAAACTGCCAGTTGAGTTATAATTCCGTGTTATTGTGTGATTTCTGTTCTATTTATAAAAAGATTCAAAAAAAGAAAAAAGCCATCTGGAAAAATCCCAATCCCACAAAAAATAAGAAAGTATAGCTATAATAAGAATGGTCAACAGCACACCATAAACAAAGAATCTTCTAACCTCTGCCTTTGTTATTTTTTTAGAAAAATCTAAATAATCAATACTATTATCTTCTTCATTTATCTTTACCTTTTTGTAAATACAAAAAAGTGCATTAGCTAAAAACCCCGCAAACATGCCTAATAAAGCATGGTATAAAGCAACTTCTGCAATAAGAAAAAATAGCATAATATACCCAAAACCTTCCCCCCAAAATATTATATCAGTGAGATCACTAATAATTTTATATGGAAAGGTGTTAGGATAAAAATGAGGATCTATACATAATAGTACTTGCCCAAATAATATTGCTATTCCAAAAGCAGCACCAAAAAGTCCACCCTTCTTCAGGAAATTACGTAATGGCCATCCTTTATCACGTCGAAAATATAATGGATTTACTTTCATAAATCACATTTTTTCGGATCAGGATTCGCTTCCGCCGGTGTTCAGCTTGACGGGAGGAGGCAGTGCTGTATTCGTTTCACCTACGGGACGCGTCAGCAGACGAACGCTAGGCGGCACGATGGACATCAGCGTCAGTTCCGGGGGGAGCTTGCACTGGATCAACTTGACCATTTCCACCATGTTCGTGTTTTCCGTCAGGTTCGCTTTCATCACCTCGTTATTGCCCACGCTCACATAAAGCGTGATGGATTCCGGGCGGATATTCTCCACGTTCATCCGGGAGCCGGAGACCTCCACTGAGGCTTCCATCGGCATCAGATCGTAAACATTCGTATCCATCGGAGACTGCATCACATAAATGGGAACATTGGGTAGGACCTGCTTATAGATCGTACCGCCGGACTGCGTAGAAGTTCCCTTACTGATCTGAAGTTTGACCGAGGTCCAGGCCACCAGCGCCAGCGCCAGCGCGAAGACCTTCAGAGTCGCGTTGCTGAAAAGAAATTTTTTCATGACCGTTTCTCCTTTTTTTTCCTGGAAGGCCGGGACTCCGTTTCCTCCGCGGCATTACTCCTCAGTCCCAGTTTGGCAAGCAAACCTCTGAACCATAGCTTTTTGTTGACAGGAAGGATCTGCGGGACAAAAATCATCGTCAGGAAGCCGCGCAGATCCTCTTCCGAGACTTTCGTCACCAGCTGGCCTTTGTAAGCATAACTGATGAAGCCTTTTTCCTCCGAAACAATGATCACTACCGCGTCTGTTTCCTCGGACAGTCCCAGCCCCGCGCGGTGACGGGTCCCCATCGAATTGCCCAGATCCTGACGCTGCGAAAGCGGAAAGACACAAGACGCGCGCAGGATGCGGTCGCCCTTGATGATCACGCCTCCATCATGCAGGGCGTTATCCTTGAAGAAGATCGTTTGGAGCATTTCCGGCGAGGCCGCGCAATCTATCAGCACACCGGGCGCGCTGCAAGTATCCAGAACTTTTGCCTCCTGCTCGATGGCGATCAGAGCGCCCATTTTGTCATCGCTCAGGTTTTTGGCGCACTGGATGATCGTCTCGATATTCTCACGCTGCTGGTGAGCCGAGACGGTAAAGCGGTTGGTTCCCAATTCCGCCAGCATTCGGCGTATTTCCGGCTGGAACAAAATCAGAACGGCTATCGCGAAGAAGCCGACGAACCAGCTCAATATCCACGTCAGCACCTGCAGCTTGAAAACGGTAGCCAAAAAAGCTACAACGATCAATACCGTGAAGAACCCCGTGACCACGGCCGCGCCGCGGGTGCCCCGGATGAACTTCAGCGCGTAATAGATCCCCGTCGCCAGAATGCCGACTTCCACGATCGGTTTTAATATCTCACTAAAATGCACTGTGTCTTACCTTTATCCATTGCACAGCAGTTCCGTCAATCGGACGGCCTGCAGTGTCTCCTGAACATCATGTACACGTAAAATCCCGGCCCCGTGTTCCACCGCGAAACACGCCGCCGCCAGACTGCCTCCCAAACGATTGGAAAGCGTCTTCTTTTCAGCCACTTTCATCTCACCGGAAAGCGATCCGGACGGCTTTTCCGGCTGGCGCGCTCCGCCCGGCAGATCTTTCATAAAAGATTTGCGCGAAGCCCCCAGCAAAACAGGCCTGCCCCACTTTTTATAGCGATGGAGCCCGCTAATCAATAACAAATTGTGTTTAATTGATTTTCCGAACCCGATGCCGGGATCCAGAACGATCTGCTCCGGGGCGGCTCCTGACCGTTCTGCTTGCTCTAAAGTTATTCCAAAAAAGCGATTTACGATCTCAACCGGGTCTTTTTCCTCCGGGGATACGGTTTCCGAATGCATCAGGACATATCCCGCGCCGTGATCGGCGATCAGACGGAACATTTCCTCATAAGAACGCCCCAGCCCGACATCATTGATGATATGCGCTCCGGCCTTCAGTGCCAGCCGTGCCGTCTGAAGATGCCGGGTATCCACGGAAAGAACGGCTTTGGTCTGCCGCTTCAACTCGGTCAGTACCGGTCCAAGCCGCCGCCATTCCTCTTCCGGAGGGACTTCCTGAAAACCGGGCCGGGTCGATTCGGCTCCCAGGTCCAATATCTCCGCGCCCTGCTCCGCCATTTCCAGACCGCGGCGGACAGCCTCTTCCGTGTAAAGGAAGCACCCGCCGTCGGAAAACGAATCCGGTGTCACGTTCAGGATCCCCATGATGACCGCCGGCCGGGGAAACTGAAAATCAAAATCTTTTCCTCTGAAATGCGTCATTTACTTCAAAAGTCCTCTTAAAACCGCCAGATTCTCACGATCCTCGTGCATATCCTTGGACTTGGGCGTTTCCAGACAGCCGGGCAGCCGCTCCAGCCGGGCATCATTCACGATCGCCCGGAACGCCTCCGCTCCGATCTTGCCCTTGCCGATATGCTCATGGCGATCCACATGAGAACCCAGATCCACCTTGGAATCATTCAGATGGACTCCCTGCAGATTGGCCAGACCGATCAGCGAATCCAGACGGCTGATGACCGCGTTCCAGCCTTCCGGCGTGCGGATGTCATACCCGGCCGCGAAGAGGTGCGCCGTATCCAGACAGACTCCCAAGCGCTCCGCGTGCTTCACACCGTCAAAGATCGCCGCCAGATGCTCTATCTTGTACCCCAGACACGTCCCCTGTCCGGCCGTGATCTCCAGCGCGACACGCGCCGGGGAGACCGTCTCGGCAAAGACTTCATCCAGACCGGCAATGATCCGCCGCAGACCTTCTTCCTCGCCCTGCTTCAAGTGCGCGCCGGGATGCATCACCAGGAACGGCAGCCCCAGGTCGTTGCAGAAGTTGATCTCCTGCTTGAGCGACTTGATGGATTTCTCCCGGTTATCGCCGTCGGGCGCACCCAGATTGATCAGGTAGCCCGTGTGGGCAAAGATAAACTTCACCTTTCCGGACGCGACCTCTCTGGCCCAGGCTCCCAGCTCATCCGGCCCGTAAGGTTTGCCGAACCACTGCATATTGTTTTTGACAAAAATCTGAATGCAGTCGCACCCGACCTCCGCGCCGCGGATGATCGCCTGCTCCAATCCGCCCGATGTGGACGTATGCGCTCCTAAAATCATAAACTTAAACCGATTTCTTTTTCTTTTCAACAGGTGTCGGTACTTTTCCCCCGATCACCGCCAAAGGGCTGCTGCCTCTGGCAACCAAAGCTACCTGCTTTTTATTCAAATCATAGAGGCAGATCTGATCATCTCCCAGTTGAAATAAAACTCTATCCCCCGACAGATGGGTAACATAACTTATATACCATCCGCCCTGATAAGGTATCTCTAATGAGACTCGAACTTCTTTGTCATTTTCCTTATTTCTTCCCCAAAAGCCTTGCCCCGCCCAAAAACCATCTGTAAAAGTCCAAACACTCTGTTTCGCGTCTCCAATTTGAGGGGCATTTTGATAAGATTGTTTATAAATATCTGTATATGGCTCATTTATAATTGCTCCAAATGGAGTAGCATCTTGAGCAATATCTTTCAAAATAACTTCTGTTATCCTTTTATTTTTACGATCACGTCCACAAAACACAAGATCCCAAAGATTCGTATTTGCTTCTGAAGGCCAGACATTCAGATACTTCTCATCTATTTTTGCATCTTTTTCACCAAGATCATAAACTTTCTGCCAATTCTGTTCCACCAACTGTCCATAATAAACATTTCCATCTTCCGTTGAGATAAAATAAATCGTTACCTCTTTCGGCAGTTCCATCTCGGACAATGGAACGATCTTATTCTCGGTGTACAGCGAAGTGTAACTGGCTATCCCATACCAGCCAAACAAAATGATGTAGGAAAGCGTTTGTGTCAAAAGTGTTCCCTTCCATGCCTTCTTTCCTCTTTCCTGAACATCTTTGAACACACTTAAAACAAAAGGATACTCTATCAGAAGCGTCAAAATGAAACTCAGCAGGATCATCCCCGGATAGATCCAAGGCAGAGTATATAGATCTATTGGGATAAAATAGAATACTATATTTAATAATATCAAACCTCCCAGTCCCATGGAGATATAATTGGCTTCGATGAGTTTTCTTATGCATCTGCCCATCGGCAATTTAAAGACAGCCCCTAAAATGTATCCTTCAAAAACACCTATCAATAAATTTCCTATAAGCAAATGAAACATCGTGGCCCACATCAGCGGTGTTCCCACGTTGGCCTGTGCTGTTGCCGGAGTGAGTAAAAGCGCGGCCAATCCGGCAAATATCCAATATTTGAGAGAATGACTATTTTTCATCACTACTTTCTTTCTTGCCGATCACCGCCAAGGGGCTGCTGCCTCTGGTAACCAAAGCTACCTGCTTTTTATTCAAATCATAGAGGCAGATCTGATCTCTTCCCAGTTGAAATAAAATTTTATCCGTTGGCAAATGGGTAACAAAACGTACCCACCAACCACTTCCATAAGGTATCTCAAACGAAACACAAACTTTCTTATTTGTTTTCTTATTTCTTCCCCAGAAACCATCCCATGCCCAAGAACCCGTTCTAAAATCATACCAAGAACTCTGTTTGGCTTCCCCAATTTGCGGGGCACTAGAAGTATACAGCTGTCTATTAGGTTCTGTATAAGGCTCTTTTGTTAATCTACTATCTCTAGATGGCTCAGCATCTTGAGCAATGTCTTCCAAAATAACTTTTGTGTTTTTTTCATTTTTACGTCTGCAACACAATATCAGATCCCAAAGATTTGTATTCGCTTCCGAAGGCCAGACATTCAGACAATTCATATCCCATTTTTCATCAATATCATAAACCTTTTTCCAATTTTGCTCCAAAAGGTTCCCGGAATAAACATTTCCATCCTCCGACGAGATAAAATAGATCGTTACCTCTTTCGGCAATTCCATCTCGGACAGTTGCACGACTTTGTTCTCCGTGTACAGAGTAGCGTGACTGGTCATCCCATACCAACCAAACAAAATGATGTAGGAAAGCGACTGGGTCAGGAGTGTTCCCTTCCAGGCTTTCTTCCACTTTCCTTGAACACCTTTGAACGCTCCAAAAACAAAAGGATACTCCATCAGAAGTGTTAAAATGAAACTCAGCAGGATCAATCCCGGATAGATCCAGCGTCCTGATGAAAGATCCACTGGGATCAAAGAAGATAACCATCCTAATAACAGCAATCCACCCAGCCACATGGAAACATAATTGGCAATGATCATCAGAATGATGCTTCTGAGTTTTGGCAATTTAAAGAATTTAGCCAAAAGGTATCCCTCAAAAATACCTATCAATAAATTTCCTATAAGCAAATGAAACATCGTGGCCCACATCAGCGGTGTTCCCACGTTGGCCTGTGCTGTTGCCGGAGTGAGCAAAAGCATGGCCGATCCGGCAAATATCCAATATTTGAGAGAATGACTATTTTTCATCACTACTTTCTTTCTTGCCAATCACCGCTACAGGCCCCCGACCTCTGGCAACCAGGGCAACTTGTTTTTTCTCCGGGTCATAAAGGCAGATCTGATACTTGCCCAGTTGAAACAAAGCTTTATCCGTCGGCAGATGGGTAACCAGACGTACTATCCATTTCATTTGATAAGGTATCTCTAACGCGACATGAAGTTTTTTATTTGATTTCTTATCGCTTCCTTTCAATCCATCCTTTGCCCAAAATTGACTTGAGAAATGTAAGGAACTTTGTTTAGCTTCTCCAACTTGTGGAGCTTTATGTGTCCCAAAAAAATCATCTATATAAGGACTATTTTTCTGATTTCCACTAAACGGAGAAGCATCCTGAGCAATGTCGTGCAAAATCACTCTTGTACTGCCTCTACTACCACACAATACCAGATCCCAAAGATTCGTATTTTTCTCAGAAGGCCAGACATTTAAACAATTCACTGTTTTTTCATCTTTTTTATCAAGATCATAAACTTTTTGCCAATTTTGCTCCGACAGATTTCCGGAATAAACATTTCCATCCTCTGCCGAAATAAAATAGATCGTTACTTCTTTCGGCAGTTCCATCTCAGACAGCGGAACGACTTTGTTCTCCGTGTACAGAGTAGCGTGACTGGTCATCCCATACCAGCCAAACAAAATGATGTAGGAAAGCGACTGGGTCAGGAGTGTTCCTTTCAAAGCCAGCTTTCTTCTTCCCTGAACATCTTTGAACGCACTTAAAACAAAAGGATACTCTATCAGAAGCGTTACAATGAAACTCAGCAGGATCATCCCCGGATAGATCTTGGGCAGAGTATATAGATCCATTGGGATAAAATAGAATACTATGTTCAATAATATCAACCCACCCAGCCACATGGAAACATAATTGGCTACGATAAGTTTTCTTATGCATCTGCCCATCGGCAATTTAAAGACAGCACCTAAAATGTACCCTTCAAAAGCACCTATCAATAAATTTCCTATAAGCAAATGAAACATCGTTGCCAACATCAGCGGTGTTCCCGCGTTGGCCTGTGCTGTTGCCGGAGTGAGTAAAAGCGCGGCCAATCCGGCAAATATCCAATATTTGAGAGAAGGTCTGCTTGTTTTCATTTTGTCTATTTTGTTAGAATGTTTCTATTTACATTTTATCCAACTGATCCAGTATATACTTGCAGTTGATGATCTTTTCCTCGATATCTTCGGGGATGTAGAAATAGTGATTAGAGGATTCATAACCGATGGAGGAATCCGCTTTCACATAAGGATAAAAGTCCTTGGCCGTCTGGAACTCCGCCTGAGCCGCCCGTTTCATGGAGGTGATCAGAGCTTTTCCGCGTTCGGCTTTGTCTTCCGCGTCCTCGGCTTTGTCCAATGCCAGAAGTTCATCACGAGCGTAAGTGAAGCGCGCCTGATTCACACAAGAGGCAAAATGGAGTTCCGCCGCGCGGTACTGCCCCAGCTCTGTACGGGCGAACTGCTGTTTGTCCTGCGGCATCAGCGCAATGGCTTTTTCAAACAGCGCGCATCCTTCGGTGAAACCATTGCGCACCAGTGTCATCTGACGGATCCAGACTTCCGTCGGATAGATCGAACGCCAGGCTTTCAGGTCATCATAAGGGATACCCACCATGGTCGCCGGATAGCCGGACGGCTTCAAGTAAAGCGGATTGGACGGCCCCGCGTGCTGAGGCCCGTGATATAGGGTATTGCCATGGTAAGGATACTGAGCGAAACCATCGGAAAAGGCTTTCCACGCCTTCAGCACTTCCGGCGCGGCTTTCTCCCCGTAATAGGAGACCGCCACATTCTTCAGATTCTCCTCCGGCGTGATGTCCTGAGTGGAACCGGTCTGGAACAGGGAAAGGTTCTCGGAAGGATAACCGCCCAGGCTCCAGCTCAGCATGAGACCGTTCACATGCTGTTTTGATAAGTTATTGGCATGCCGGGCGACCAGATCCAGCACCGGCAGATGCGGTATGGCGGAAAACTCCCAGGAGAGATTCACCTGCACCTTGGCCGAAGTCTTGAGACCGGCATCCTGCGCGTACTTCCAATGCTTCTGCGCGCGAGGCCCCGGTCCCACGGCGGAAAGCGAATACTCACCCACCGCGGAAGCCACGCCGCCGCGATCGATGGGCAGATTCCACTCGCTGACCGACTGCAGCCAGCAGCTCTTGGGCAGTTTCCGGATGATCTCTTCCGCGAACTGATCCTGCCAGCCCCAGTCCCAGACGATCATCTTGGCGTTGGGATTGCCGCGGTGGACACCCTGCTCGATAAGCGTATTGACTTCGGCGATGATATCGGGAGTCGTCCGCTTGGAACAGCGGGGACAATTCCCCGGATGCCAGTGCGAGGCGCAGCTGGTCAGGTTCTCCGAAGCCGTGATCGTGAACACACCGGCCAGATCCGGCACATTCTTGAACACATATTCATACGAATCCGAAAGCCACTTCTTCACACGCGGATCGCTGGTACACATCGCGGAGAACTGCCCTTCCGTAGCGCCTCTCATAGACTCTCTGCCCTCTTTGGCAAAAAACTCCGCCGGCATAGAACGGGGTTCATTGGAATAAAGGTAAATGCCGATGCCGTACTTTTTGGCGCGCTGCACCAGCTTGTTCAGACCGGCGATGCGGCGTTCATGGTCTTTGCCAAACTCCGGGAAATCCTCAGTCGGCGGCACCAGTGTGCGCAAAACTGTATGGAACCAGACACCGTTGACACCGGCCGCGGCCAGACGCTGCAGCAGACCTTCCGGGCAGGATTCGATCTCCGGATCCAGCAGAGGTTCGCCGAACGTGGCAAAATAGGACGCGATATAGCGCAGTTCAAAACCGTCCTCGTTTTCGGATTTCTCCGGGATCACGATGTCCGTCGAAGGATCCTTCAGGCGGTCAATGAACGTGAAACGCTCTTCCGATGAAGTATCATCCGCCAGCTCCGCCTTCAGCAGTGCCGCGATCTCTTTTGCCCGCGCCGTTGTTTCGGGTGTGGGTTTCGTGTAAACCAGCTTTTCACAGGCCGGTTTCACCCAGCCCAGCTTGACCCACAGGAAATCATCCTCCTGCAAACGGAAGCGCAGCTCCTCCCGATCAATGCCCAGCAGTGTCAGGAGCTGATCATAAGGCAGCAGATGCCAGTTGCGGCGCAGAACCGTGATATAACCGCGCGAAGTGCCCCAGGCCGGGAGGATCGTCCCCTGCGGCGGCAGTCCCATGGACGCGGCAATGGCAGCCACTTTTTCTGGTGTGGTCTCCAGCACTTCCGCCAGACGTTCCTGCGGTACCAGCGTCCAATTCCTGAAAATAAAAGTATGAAGCCGATCCGGGAAATAATCATACGTCAAAGCGGCTTTGGTGCCGCCTTCGCCCGGAAGAACGATCTTCGGCGTTTGTGCCGCGTTCTGATCATCGGCCGCGTCCAGAGTACCGGTAAAAATCGTGGTGCCCAAACCTATCCCCGCGGCGCACAGCACCGCCATAAAATTCGTCTTTTTCATACTTTTTTCTATTCTACTTTTTATTGTTCAGCATTTTGCATATAGCCGGCGCGGCATAAGTGATGATGATGTCCGCACCCGCGCGCGCCATAGACAGATGGGACTCCATCATGATGCGGTCCTCGTCTATCCAGCCTTTTTCTCCCGCGGCTTTGATCATGGCATACTCGCCGCTGACCATGTAAACCGCTGTTGGATAATGGAAAATATTTTTCACCCGGTTCAGGATATCCAGATACGCCAGCCCCGGTTTGACCATAACGATGTCGGCTCCTTCCTCGATATCCATAGCCACCTCGCGCAGAGCCTCCTCCGCGTTGGCCGGATCCATCTGATAAGCACGGCGGTCGCCGAATTTGGGCGCGGAATCCGCCGCGTCACGGAACGGCCCATAGAAAGCGGAAGCGTACTTCGCCGCGTAGGACATGATGACGGCATCCGTGAAACCGGCATCATCCAGCGTCTTGCGGATGGCACCGACGCGGCCGTCCATCATATCGCTGGGAGCCACGATGTCCGCCCCGGCCATCACATGGCTGAGAGCGGTCTGGGCTAAGATCTCCAGCGTGCTGTCGTTGTCAATAAATGTCCTGCCCCACGGAGTCTGGCGGATCATGCCGCAATGCCCGTGGCTGGTATATTCACACAAACAGACATCCGTGATGATGATCAGATCCGGGAACTCCTTCCGCAGCGCGCGGACAGCCCGCTGGGTAATTCCCTCCGGATCATAGGCCGAGGAACCTTTTTCATCTTTGTGATCCGGGATCCCGAACAGCAGAATGGCCCGGACACCTGTCTCCCACGCGGAACGTGTCTCCGCCAGCAGTTCATCAATGGAAAGCTGGAAAACTCCCGGCATCGAATTGACCGGGATCCGTTTTTGAGTCCCCTCTGTCACAAAAAGCGGCAGCACCAGCTGCTCTTTTCTGAGGTGGGATTCCCTTACCATAGCGCGCAGTTCATCTGTTTGACGCAGTCGGCGCGGGCGATAGAATGGAAAAGTGCCTGTCATCATACTCTTCATAGATGAAATTTTAATAATTCCTCTAACTTTCAGCAAGAATAAAGGGCAAAAAGAAAATTAAAGGCGGATTTTCAAAAAAACGTCTTGCGTTTGGAGCAATATTAGAGGATGCTTGTGCGGCTTTCGGAAGCTGAAAGGCTGTCCGAGGGTGTTTTATTCCTTAAAACGGTGAAAATTTACAGCGGTAATTCCAATCCGGCTCTAGCCAAAGCGATCTGCGATTATATCGGCATCAGCCTTGGCCGGTGCGATGTTACTCAATTTCCTGACGGTGAGTCTTTTGTGAAAATTGATGAGAACGTTCGCGGAAGCGATGTTTTCGTCATTCAGTCCACTTGCCCGCCGGCGAATCACTATCTGATGGAACTGTTCATCATGATAGACGCATTGAAACGCGCCAGCGCGGCCAGGATCACGGCGGTCATCCCCNNGCCCCTTCTACGGGTATGCGCGCCAGGATCGTAAAGATCAGCCCAGGGTGCCCATCACGGCCAAACTGGTGGCGAACTTATTGGTTGCTGCCGGTGCTAACCGTGTCTTGACCATGGATTTACATGCTCAGCAGATCCAGGGATTCTTTGATATCCCCGTGGATCATCTGTACGCGAATCCAGTCCTTTTGGATTACATCAAGACCTTAAAGACGGACAACTTAGTGGTCGTCAGCCCGGATGTGGGAGGCATCAAAAAAGCCTATAACATCGCCGCTGTGCTGGATAAACCTCTGGCGATCGTTTCAAAACGGCGTAAGAGTGCCCACGAAGTGGAAGCGACAACGCTGATTGGTGACGTGAAAAACAAAGATGTCCTTTTGGTGGATGATCTTACAGAAACAGCGGGAACCTTGACCTCCGCGGCGGATCTGCTCAAGCGGGAAGGTGCCAGGAAAGTGCTTGCCTGTGTTTCTCACGCGCTGCTGAACGATATTGGTGTACAGCGTCTGCGCAATTCTGTGATTGACGAATTGATTACAACTGATAGTGTACCCAACCAGCCGGTTGAGGGTATCAACCTGAAAGTGATTTCTGTGGCTTCTCTGCTAGGTGAAGCCATTGTGCGAATTCACAAAAATCTCTCTGTGACTTCGTTGTTTAATAATTAGATAGAAGAGAACGATTTAGTACAAAACGTTTTATACTTAGCGAGAATGAAAGCTGAATCATTAGTAGTGTTTCCGCGCACATTGACAAAGCGGACCGGAGTAAAAAAATTGCGCGCGCAAGACCGCGTGCCGGCAGTCATCTACAGCAAAAAGACTGAACCTCAAAACCTTGAAATCGATCGCAAGGCCATTGAGCATCTGTACAGTCACGCTGTATCCGAGATCCTGCTGGTTGAATTGACTATTGGCGAAGGACAGGCAAAACGCCTGGCTATTGTACAGGAAGTCCAACATCAACCCCTCTCCGGCAAGATTTTACATGTTGACTTACACGAAGTCACTGTGGACGAAGAGATTGAAATCAGCGTTCCTATCGAAGCCGAAGGTGAAGCTGAAGGCGTGAAAGCCGGCGGCGTTCTGGATCACACCCTCCAAAAGGTGCGTGTCCGCGGTTCCGTAGGCGCTCTGCCCGAAGTGATCATCGCGAATGTATCCGCTCTCAATCAGGGAGATTCACTGCAAGTCAAAGACCTGGTACTGCCGGAAGGAGTCAAGGTCCTTGTTGATGGAGGCATCACTGTCTTCTCAGTGACCGCTCCGGTGGAAGAACCCGCTGAAGAAGCTCCTGCGGCAGAAGGTGAAGAAGGCGCGGCCATGGCTGAGCCCGAAGTCATCCGTGAGAAGAAAGCCACGGACGAAGAAGAACCTGCTGATAAAAAGAAGAAATAGAGAGCTTGCTTTTAGCCGGATAAACTTGCACAATATCCGGTCTCGAGTGTGGGAGAGACATTTCTCATCACAGGCCTGGGGAATCCGGGAACGGAATATGCCCTCACCCGACACAATGTTGGGTTTATGGTCACAGATTTGCTGGCAGCTCATTGGCGGGTGGAATTCCGTCCAGAGAGCAGCTTCAAAGCGAGAATAGCCGCGGTCAACTTGGGTGAAGATAAACTCTGTCTTTGCCAGCCGTTGACCTGGATGAACTTGAGCGGGGAAGCCGTAAGCGCCATCGTGCGCTACTACAAGATCCCCCTCCCCAAAGTTCTGGTGATCATGGACGACGCGGATCTGCCAGTCGGCACCATCCGGATGCGTCCAAGCGGCAATACCGGTGGCCATCATGGACTGGAATCCGTACTCAGTCTGCTGGGCAGCAATGAGATACCACGCTTGAAGATCGGCATCGGTGATGCCGGGCAAAAGCAGATTAAGGGACATGTTTTAGGGAAGTTCTCCAAAGAAGAACTGCCCGTGATTGAAAAAGTCTTGGATCGAGCCGCTGATCAGGCAATATGCTGGGTCAAGCGCGGGATCCAAAAAGCAATGAATGAATTTAACGGGGCGGTTGCCGCCCCTGAGAAAAGGGAAAACTGAGTGAAAAAGTACGAAGGTCTGTTCATATTTGACGTTGACGAAAACGGAATCAACAGCGCTCTGGACAAAGTGAGCGCCGAAATTGCCGCGCAGGGCGGCAAAGTAGAGAATATCAAGAAGATGGATAAGCGTCCCTTTGCGAGAACTCCGGACAAGAAAGTTACCTCCGGTTTCTACGTGAATATCACGTTTGAAGCCCCGGGTGCCGCGATCCGCACGCTGAAATCCCGTTTTGCGTTGAATTTCAATGTTTATCGCGTGATGTTCACCGAAGGTGTCCATGCGGTCGAACCGCAGGAAGCCCCGGCTGAAGCTCCGGCAGCGGCAGAAAACGCGTAAACGCTCTTTTACTAGGGATACAGTTGAAACTTTTAGGAACATAAACCATGCCTAATTTCAATAAAGTCCTCCTCATGGGCAATCTGACCAGAGATCCTGAGCTGCGCTATACGCCCAGCGGGACTCCGGTAGCCTCTTTTGGACTTGCGGTCAATCGCACTTGGAAAGATGCTAATGGCCAGCAGGCTAATGATACCCTCTTTGTGGATATCTCTGCATTTGCTGGACAAGCAGACACCATCAGTCGCTACTGCAGAAAAGGAAGTCCCCTTTTTGTAGAAGGCCGATTGAAATTGGATACATGGGAAGATAAGCAGACAGGGCAAAGACGAAGCAGACTTCATGTAGTCGTGGAAAATTTCCAGTTCTTAGGTGGCCCTCGTCAGGATGATCAAGGCGGCGGTTACGCCCCGCGGTCTAATCCCGGTGCCTATGGTGCCGCTCCACAGTCCTCTTATCCCAATGTTCCTCCGGCACAGCCGCCTTATGGTACACAATCCGCGGCCTATGCCCCTCCTCCATCCTCCGGGATGCCCCCTATGCCTCCGGCTGCGGCGGATCCTTCCATGGAAGATGATGTACCATTTTAAAAAATTTAAAATTTATCAAGAATTATGAAAGTTGATGTGATATTGGTTCGGAACGTATCCGGACTGGGCGCGGAATCCGATCAGGTAAAAGTTGCCGCCGGTTACGCGCGTAATTATTTAGTCCCGCAGGGATACGCCATTCCTGTAACACAAGCTAACAAACGTCGTCTGGAAGCCCTCAAACAGCGCCGTCAGGAGCGTGAAGCACGCGAACTGGCCAGCATGAATGAACTGGGCGCCATGCTCTCCAAGCTGACCCTGGACATCGCTGTCAAGACCAACGAGGACAACACCAAGATGTACGGTTCCGTGACTTCCTCCACCATCGTGGACGAACTCAAGACCCGTTACGATGTGACTCTGGACAAGCACACTGTAGTGATCGAAAAACCGATCCACAGCCTGGGCGAACATGATGTCACCATCAAGCTCCACCCCGAAGTCACCGTGACCCTCAAGGTCAACGTCAAGAGTTCCAACCCGGTGGTTGCTGAACAGGCTAAGTAATCTTTAGCGATATCATTTGGATCCCCTCGCCTCACCGCGCGGGGATGTTATAAAACATTTACCCGGACAGATTCTTCTGTCCGGGTGTTTTCTTTTCGTCAGATAAGGTGTGTTTTGAGATAGATATCGGTGTCTGTTCTATGTTTTTTTAGACCATGCTGACGGGATCCACGTCCACGGTGAAGTTGACATCTTCGGGACAGCGGAATTCCTGGCAGATGTCAAAGAGGTGGCGGCTCAGGATGGGCATTTTCCGGGTCTGGATCTGGATGTGATAGCGGTAGTAGCCTTCCGCGCGTTCCAGCAAGGCCGGAACCGGGCCCTTCAGACTTTGGAGCGCCTCCGCCGGAACACGAGTCTCGATCTGGCGGCGCAGTTCCTCTGCCGTGCGCTGGAGCAGTTCTTCATTTTGGCTCAGGATGGTGATCAGCACCAGTCGTCCAAAAGGCGGATAGGAAAGCTCGGCGCGGTGCTGGATCTCTTCTTCGTAAAAGCTGACGTAGTCATGATCCTTGGCATAGGAAATAGCCGGTGCCCAGGGAGTGAAAGTCTGGACGATGACCTCGCCCTCTTCATTGCCGCGGCCGGCCCGGCCCGCCACTTGCGTAATGAGCTGGAAAGTGCGCTCGCTGGCCCGGAAATCCGGTCGGTGCAGGGATATATCCGCGTTGATGATCCCCACCAGCGTCACTCGCGGAAAGTGCAGTCCTTTGGTGATCATCTGGGTACCCAGCAGAATGTCTATCTCTCCTAACCCAAAGTCGCGGAGTATTTTTTGGTAATCATCTTTTTTCTTCAGCGTGTCCGTGTCCATCCGGCGGATACGGGCCGTGGGAAACAGTTTGGCCAAAGTCTCCTCCACACGCTCGGTGCCGGTCCCTTTGTAGCGGATGCCCGGCTCGTGGCATTCGGGGCAGTTGTAAGGCGCTTTGACCTGGTAGCCGCAGGTGTGACACTTGAGCAGACACTCCCGGCGGTGATAAGTCAGAGCCACGCTGCAATAAGGACAGTAAGCCACATAACCGCAGGCCGGACACTGGAGCTGGGTGGCATAACCGCGGCGGTTGAGGAACAGGATCACCTGCTGACGCTCGTCCAGACGCAGGCGGATCGCTTCCTTGAGCATGGTCGAAAACTGAGGAACGCCTTCCATCCGCATTTCCGAACTCATATTCACGATGCGGACACCCGGCATTTTGATGTTATCTACCCGGTGCGGCAGGGTCAAAAGCGTGTATTTGCCCTTTTGGGCATTGTAATAGCTTTCCATGCTGGGAGTAGCACTGCCCAGGACTACGATCGTATCCTCTTTCTGAGCGCGCACCACAGCCACATCACGGGCATTGTAACGAGGCTCGGATTCCTGTTTATAGGAGTATTCATGCTCCTCATCCACAATGATGACCCCCAGCGGATCCACCGGCGCGAAGACCGCCGAACGGGCTCCGATCACGATGCGGGCATTGCCCTTGCGGATCTTGTGCCATTCATCGTGGCGCTCTCCATCGGAAAGATGGCTGTGCAGAACGGCTACCTGGGTGCGGAGCGGTCCCTCCGCGAAACGCGCTTTGAAGCGTTCCACCGTCTGAGGGGTCAGAGATATCTCCGGCACCAGAACGATCGCGCCTTGCCCCTTTTCCAGCGCGTGAGCGATGGCTTGCAGATAGACTTCCGTTTTACCGCTGCCGGTCACGCCGAACAACAAAAACGGCTTCACCTGACCGCGGTCCTTCGCGTCCATGGCGGAGACGATCTGCCGCAGGGCAACCTCTTGGGCGGGATTCAGTTTGCGCGGCTGAGTGGGGATCAGCTCCATATTGGCATAAGGATCGCGCAGCACTTTGAGCGGAGCCAGCGTGACCTTGCCCGTTCTTTCCAGTCGGCGCACGATGTCAGCCGTGCAGCCCATCTCCTCCACCAGCTTCGTCAGCGGCAATTCCTCCTTCTGCTGGATAAAATCTAAAACTTCCTTCTGTCTCTTGGTCAGCCTGGCCGGTTCGGGAACGCCTTGATTATAGCGGACATAAAGCTGTTTTTTCCAGCCTTCCTGCTCGCGGCAGACCATCTTGGGCAGCAGACTCCTCAGCGCCACTTCCACCGAACAGCAGTAGTAACCGGCCATCCAGACCGCCAGTGCCATCACCTTGGGAGTGATCAGGTTCTGCTCGCCAATGACTTTGATGATGCGTTTGAGTTTGAGCGGAACTTCCGTGCCGGGCAGCATACCTTCTCCCGAAGGCGCGGACAGAGTCGTTTTTTCAATGACCTCTGTGACATACCCCAGAACTTCACGGCGGCCAAAAGGGATCTTGACCCGGCTGCCGACACTGACCAGACGCTCCATCTGCGGCGGCACTTCGTAATCGAAGAACTTATTCAGAGCGATTTCTGTTGCGACCCGAACGATCATCTATCTTGTTGGGATTCAGTGCTGTCCAAACCAGTTGAGCGCGTAGTGACGACCGATCCGGACCGAGCCGGCTATCACGTGATTGACATATTCCTTGGCCTGACCTACAGACTCTTCCAGTGAAAAACCACGGCTGAGAAAAGCCGTGATGGCCGAGGAAAAAGTACAGCCCGTGCCGTGAGTGGAAACACCGTTGATAAACGGTTTGCAAAATACGGATTCCCGGCTGCCGTCCCACAAAATATCGACCGCCTGATCGGTATCTCTCAGATGGCCGCCTTTGGCCAGAACAGGGCATCCAAACCGCTGATACAGCTCGCGGGCAGCGTCGGATAATTCAGACCGGTTCCGGATCGGATGTTCCAGCAAATAAACGGCTTCATCCAGATTCGGTGTCAACAGTGAAGCCAGCGGGAACAACTCACGGCACAGGACCTGGACCGCGTCATCCTTCAGCAATTTGGCTCCGCTGGTGCTGATCATTACCGGATCAACGACCAGTTTCAGAGACTTATCCTTCAAAAACTCCGCCACGGCATGGATCAGATCCGCGCTGTAGAGCATCCCCGTTTTGACCGCGGAGGGAGGCAGTTCCTTGAAAACAGCCTGAAGCTGATGCCGCAGAAAATCAACAGATGACGGCATGACCGCCAAGACTTCCGCCGGATTCTGCGCTGTCATGCAGGTCAATACGGAACAGCCATGCACCCCCAGAGCGGCAAAGGTCTTGAGATCCGCCTGTATCCCGGCGCCGCCGCCTGTATCCGCGCCAGCTATCGTAAGCGCTATCGGCAATGAAATACGATCCATATCCACAAATTTACCCGGCTCCTTATACCCGTTTTGAGTGATTCCATAAAGCAAAAAAGCTCTTCCCAACGGAAGAGCTCTGAAAAAACTTACAAACTTCTATTACGCTTTGGCTTCGCCTTCAGCGGGTTTGTCAGCGGCGGCCTTGGCTTCCTCGGC
>DBVN01000072.1:46739-47350 GCA_002308515.1 Verrucomicrobia bacterium UBA1263
GCAGTCGCTGCCGCGCTATCCTCTACCCATTCAATGATGGCCACGCGGGAAGCATCGCCTCTGCGCTGGACAGCAGCGTGAATGATACGGGTATAACCGCCGGCGCGTTCTTTCTGGGCAGGAGCCAGCTCTTTGAACAGAGTGGTCACGGCATCTTCCTGACGGAGATCCGCCACAGCCAGACGACGATAATGGAGTCCGCCTCTCTTGCCGATCTCTTTGCGGATGGCCTTCTCATCAGTGATACCCTCTTTGGTGAGGTTTTCACGAATAAGAGCTTCACGGGCAAGAGATTTACGAGCCAGAGTCATCACCTTTTCGGCGACAGGACGAACAGCCTTGGCTTTTGCTAAAGTAGTGGTAATGCGTTTGTGCTTGATCAGACTGCAAACCATGTTTGCCAGCATCGCGTTGCGGTGGGCAGTGGTACGCCCAAGCTTAGCAGTACGTTTTAAATGACGCATAAAGTATAATTACTGATTCGGTTGTTTATCTTTAACTTCTTTATTAATTGACTCGATAAGCTCGTTGTCGAATTTCATGCCCAGGCTCAATCCCAGGGCGGTGAGCTTATCTTTGATCTCATTCAGCGACTTCTTACCGAAGTTGCG
>DBVN01000072.1:47423-63371 GCA_002308515.1 Verrucomicrobia bacterium UBA1263
CTCAGTTCGATCTCGTTGACGCTCATGCACAAGAGCTTGCGCAGCTGCGCACGCTGATCATCGCGCTGGGCGGCCTCTTCCTCGAACTCGATCGAAGTTCTGTCATAGTTGACAAAGACATCGAAGTGATGGTGCAGGATCGCGGCACCCTGAGTCAGCGCGTCATCCGGAGTGATACGTCCATCGGTCCAGATCTCCAGGACCAGACGGTCATAATCCGTGCGCTGTCCCACACGGGCGCTTTCCACGGCATAACGAACACGTGTTACCGGAGAAAACAGAGAATCGATCGCGATCACGCCAATGGGCTGATCCAGCTTCTTATTCTCATCACCGGGGCAGTATCCACGGCCGATGCGCACATCGAATTCCATATCCAGCTTGCGCTTCTTGTCCAAAGTGCAGATCAGCTGATCCGGATTCACGCATTCCACGTTCTGATTGGTCTGAATATCCGCGGCGGTCACAGGACCCTCTTTATTCACAGAGAGATAAAGAGTTTGCGGATCCCGTGTAAAAGCCTTGAAAAGGATCTTCTTCAGGTTCAGAACGATCTCGGTGACATCCTCCACCACATCTTCAATGGTGGTAAACTCGTGCATCGCGCCGTCGATCTTGACATTCGTGATGGCCGCTCCCTCCAGAGAGGAAAGCAGCACCCGGCGCAGAGCGTTGCCCAGCGTATAGCCGTAACCGGTTTCAAACGGTTCAGCAACGAACTTCGCGTAGGTAGGGGTCGCGGTCGCTTCATCTTTCCACAACCGCTTAGGCATTTCAAAACGGCCTAATCTTACTGGCATAATATATCTTTCTAAAAGCAGTTTTAACCTGAGCTTGTCCCCTATCCCGTGGGAACAAGCCCCATATACCTGCTAAATTGAATGAATAAACAAATGTTAACGGGAATAAAACTCAACGACAGCCTGGTCATTCGCGATCGGCTGAATGTCTTCACGAGTCGGCATACGCATGATCGTGCCGCGGAAGGAATCCTTATTCAGACCCAGCCAGGCGGGGATGATGCGGTTCGTGCTCAGCTCCATGTTGTGAGCGGCCAGCTGACGGGAGACGGCTTTTTCTTTAACATCCACCGTGTCACCAACTTTGACAACATAGGAAGGAATCGTCACCTTGCGGCCGTTGACCAGGATATGGCCATGGACCACCATCTGACGAGCCTGAGCGCGGGTTTGACCGAAACCCAGTTGATAAACAACATTGTCCAGACGTGTCTCCAGCATTTCCAGCATGATTGTGCCGGTCACACCACGACGACGGGCTGCGGCTTCATAGATATTACGGAACTGTTTCTCCAACAGACCATAATAATAACGCATCTTCTGTTTCTCCATCAGACCCATGGCATACTCACTGTTCTTGCGGTGAGCTCTCGGACCATGGACTCCGGGTGGATACTGTCTGCGTTCAAGATACTTGGAATTACCAAAAATTGCTACGCCGAAACGACGGCTAATGCGAACTCTCGGACCTTTGTAACGTGCCATAATTTCTAAATCTCCTATTTATTTATTTGTTTTAGACGCGACGACGTTTACGTGGACGACATCCGTTGTGCGGAACCGGAGTCACATCTTTGATTGTATTAATATCCAAACCAATAGCTTGCAGAGCGCGGATGGCGGATTCACGTCCGGCACCGGGGCCGCTCACGCGCACTTCTACTTCACGCATACCATGAGACAGAGCCTGACGGGCTGCGTCCTGGGCTACCTGCTGAGCCGCGAACGCGGTGCTCTTGCGGGAGCCTTTGAAACCTACGCGGCCGGCCGTTGCCCAGGCAATCGTGTTGCCGTGCATATCGGTAATGGTAACGATGGTATTATTAAAACTGGCATCAATGTGTGCGATACCGTTTGCGATATTCTTCGCGCCTTTGACCTTGATGATCTTGCGCGCGGCTGTAAGGTCTTCACCGAGCAGTTCCGCCACTGTAGGAGCGGAAACCACGCCCACCTGGGGCTGTTCGGGAGCTTTTTCTGCTTCCTTGGCCTCTTCCTTAGCGGGTTCGCCATCAGCCTTGGGTTCAGCAGCTTTTGCCTTACCTTCCGTCTTCTTTCCTTCGGTCTTTGCCTTAGGAGCGGCCTTAGCCTTCTTGGGCTTGGCCTCTGTTGTTGTTTCCTGCTTTTCTTCCGCAGCAGGAGCCGCTTTCTTAATCTCCTCTTCTGCAGGAGCCGTATTTTTATTGGTCTCGTCAGCCATAATCGTTTAGTGGATACCAGCTTTGGCGTTAGGGTTGCGCTGCACACCGACGGTCTTACGCGGACCTTTGCGGGTGCGAGCATTAGTTGATGTTCTTTGACCACGAACAGGCAGGCCGCGCAGGTGGCGGATGCCACGATAGCACTTGATGCCCTGGAGCCGTTTGAGGTTCATTCCGACTTCGCGTCTTAAATCGCCTTCAATCAGATAGCCGTCATTTTGAATAATGCTGACGATCTGAGACAGATCCTGATCTGTCAGGTTTTTGGCCCGAACACTCGGGTCAATTTTAGCCTTTGCAAGTATTTCCTTCGCTATGGAAGGGCCGATACCATAGACATACCTCAGCGCGATATCAATGCGCTTTTCACTGGGTATATCTACACCTAGAATTCTAGCCATATTTTATATTGTTTAGCCTTGACGCTGTTTATGCCGTGCATTCGAGGAGCAAATCACACGAATCACGCCTTTGCGGCGCACTATCTTACAGTGCTCGCACATTCTTTTTACCGATGCTCTAACTTTCATGTTATCGCTTAGTTTAATTTACTCAAAATACTGCCTTCCGAAAGATCAAAAGGCGATACTTCCAATATGACCCACTCACCAATACGGAGTTCAATCGGGTCCTTCTTCAACTCCGAACAAAAAAAAGCGATGACTCGATGCCCATTTATCAGTTCAGCGATCCACAACGCATCTCGTTTTTGCTCAACGATCTTCGCCGCGATGTGTACCGCTCCTAATCTGGACATGTGAGTATCTCCGGTTCCCCATCTGTTATCAGAACCGTATGTTCAAAATGGGCTGAAAGGCTACCATCTTTGGTCACCGTTGTCCAGCCATCTCTTAAAATCTTTAATGCGTCGTTCCCGGCATTGACCATCGGCTCGATCGCGATCGTCATTCCGGGCACCAGCAAGGGTGATTTAAACCCATCCACAAAATTAGGGACCTGTGGCTCTTCGTGGAGACGCTTCCCCACTCCGTGGCCCACGAATTCTTTTACCACACTGCAGCCATGACTTTCAACCCATTTTTGCACAGCAAAAGAAATATCCGAAATCCTGTTTCCTTTTTTAGCTTGCTGAATTCCCTTTTTCAGAGCGGTTTCGGTCACATTCAGCAGTTCCTGCGCGTCCATAGAACATCCCCCGGCCGGCACCGTCATCGCGTTGTCGCCGATGTACCCCTCATAAGAAACACCAACATCCAAGCTGACGATATCGCCCAGGACCAGTCTTTGAAAGGCGCTGCCGATCCCGTGGATGATGACATCATTCACCGAGATACAGATCTGCCCCGGAAATCCGTGATAATTATAAAAAGCGCTCTTTCCACCATAGTAGTCCATGCGCTCCTTAGCATATTGGTCGATCTCCAGGGTCGTTACTCCGGGCTGCACCATTTTGGCAACATCCCGGAGTACACGAGCCGAAACCTTGCCTGCCGCCCGCATCCCTTGTATTCCTTTTTCGTCTTTGATCGGAATCCTCATGATACTTCTTACAGGCCGTTGTTATTCAACAAAAATTTTCAACTTCGTAAAACGCTTTAGAAGCGTCCGCGAATGCGTCCCTTCTTGAGGAAGCCGTCATAGTGCCTCATCATCAAGTGGGACTCGATTTGACGCATAGTGTCCAATACTACACCGACAAGAATCAGAATGCTTGTTCCTCCAAAGAAGCTGGCCACATTATAATCGATCTTGAAGTAGCCATACATCGTCATCGGAATAATCGCAATGATCGTCAGGAAGATCGCACCCGCCAGAGTCAAACGGCTCATCGCGTGGTGCAGGAAATCACAGGTCACCTGGCCGGGTCTGACACCGGGAATATAACCGCCGTTCTTCTTCAGATCGTCCGAGATCTGCAGCTCATTGAACTGAGTCGCCACCCAGAAATAGGTGAAGAAGATAACCATAGCGGCATATACGATCAGGTACAGCAGCTGGCCGGAATGCAGCTGACGGGCGATCTCATTGAAGAGTTTCACCTCGAAAGCGCTTCCCAGATAGGTGAAGATCGTAGCAGGGAACATCAGCAACGCCTGAGCAAAGATGATCGGCATGACACCCGCGTAGTTCACACGCAGCGGCAGGAAGGAAGTCGTTCCCGCATAGGATTTACGACCCACTGTGCGCTGCGCGTACTGGACGGGGATCTTGCGCTGAGCCTGGGTAATCGCGATCACCGAGGCGACCACAACCACCATCAGGACGATCATCAGCACCATGTGTCCCATGTTGAACTGAGAGTCGGCGCTGGTGAAGAACATATCCTTAACACCTTGAGCCGCGAGCGGGATACGCGAAAGGATACCGATCGTGATGATCAAAGAGATACCATTGCCGATACCGCGTTCGGTGATCTGTTCACCCAGCCACATGAGCATGACGGTACCGGTCGTCAGCAGGATCGCTGTCTGGATCCGGTACCACCACAGATTGTCCACTAATACTAGATTTCCCTCGAAACCGGAGAATAATTTACCCGGATGCTCGAAAGCTAACGCCATTACGAAACCCTGTCCCAGACAGAGCAGTACCGTCAACACACGTCCATATTGGATGATTTTGATCCGTCCGCCGGCTTCACGGGCCAAACGGCTCAGCTTGCCCACAACAGCGGTAAGCAGCTGCAGGACGATCGTGGCACTGATATAAGGCATGATGCCCAATGTACCCACGGCACAGCGCTCAAGCGCGCCACCCGTGAACATACTGTACATACCCAGCAGGCCACCACCTACGTCAGCGTGTGAATCAAAATACTGCTGCAGGAGGCTGCTATCCAGTCCCGGCAAGGGAATGATAGCCGCGAGCCTGCAAATACCCAGAACGATCAGGGTAAAGAAGATACGGGAGCGCAGCTCCGGGATCTTGAAGCAGTTAGCGAATGTATTGACAATATTTTTTAACATGAACAGCGTTCGTTATTTATTCTCGGAGGAAGAACAGGCGCTGGCCTTGGATTCTTTCCTCGCTGCCGGAGCGACTTCACAGACACCGCCGGCGGCTTCGATCTTTTGTTTGGCCGCCGCGCTGAATTTATCAGCGACAATGGTCAATTTCTTGGTTAAATCACCAGTCGCAAGGATCTTGACTCCGTCATTGTGACCACGGACCAGACCGCAGGCGCGCAAGGCTGTCTCGTCAACACGGGCGCCTTCGTCGAAGCGGTTCAGATCACTCAGATTCACAACGGAATAGATCGTCGCAAAACGGATGTTGTTAAATCCACGTTTTGGAATACGGCGATAGAGGGGCATCTGACCACCCTCGAAACCGGGGCGGATGGATGAACCTGAACGGGCGGTCTGACCTTTGCCACCACGGCCGGAGGTCTTACCCAAGCCGCTTGACTCACCTTTACCAAGACGTTTCACCCGATGGCGTGCGCCAGCGCGGGGTTTAAGTGTGTGTAATTGCATACCAATCAAGCTTCTGTTGTTGTTTCATCTTTCGGTTTGCGGTTCAGCCCGCGAACCTGCTGGATTTCATCACGAGTGCGCAGCATCTTCAGAGCGGCGATCGTGGCCTTGACCACATTGGCCGGGTTATTGGAACCCATGCTCTTGCTGAGTACATCCTTGATCCCCACCGCTTCCAGGACTGCTCTCACAGTCTTGCCGGCGATGATGCCCGTACCTTCAGAGGCCGGACGAAGAAGGATCTTGGCTCCATCATAGGTAGCACTGACTTCATGCGGAATGGTGTATCCCTTGTAAGAAATCTTGTCCATGCGCATCTTAGCCAGTTCCGTACCACGACGGATCGCATCAGACACTTCGTTTGCTTTGCCCAAAGCCAGGCCGTACTTGCCGGCGCGGTCACCTACGATGACGAGCGCGCTGAAGTTGAAACGGCGGCCACCTTTGACTACTTTAGAGGAACGGTTGATGAAAACAACCTTCTCATGCAGCTCCGGTCCTTGTTCTTGAGGGAAATCACCCTTCTTCTGCTCAAAGGAACGGCGTTGTGAGCGTCCCTGTCTGCCTCCATTGCGAGGATTCACATTTTTTGCTTCTGACACAGTAAATTCTCCTATAACAAGTTAGAATACTAGACCGGTCTCTCTGGCGGCATCCGCAAGAGCTTTGACCTTACCATGATAAACAGCACCATTTCTGTCAAATACCACCTTGGTGATACCCGCGGCCTTGGCTGCTTCGCCGGCTTTCTTGCCAATCTCCACAGCGGACTTCACGTTTGCGGACAGCTTTGCGCTCTTACCCTCTTTATTATTGGTTGAGACCCAAGCCAGTGTCTTACCGGATTCGTCATCAATAAACTGCACATAGATGTGCATATTGGTGAACTTAACGCTCATACGGGGGCGTTCCTGAGTTCCGTTTACCTTCTTGCGAATCCGCCAGCGGCGAATTCTCAACAACCTGTTTTTCTGAATATTCTTCATCTTTTATTGGACACGGCTTGAACCGTATCCGGGTTGTATTCAAATCAATTATTGAACAGTTTTACCTTCCTTATGAACGACATGCTCGCCCACATAACGAACACCCTTGCCTTTGTAAGGTTCAGGCGGATAGAAGGCTCTGAGCTCAGCGGCTACACGGCCCACATCATTCTTATCGATACCCTCAACGGTGAGTTTCGTACTGGAATCATCCACGGTCACTTTCACGCCAGCCGGCAGATTGTAAACACAGGGATGAGCATAACCCAAAATCATCGTGACCACCTGACCAGCAACGCTGGCCTTGAAACCGACACCCTGGATTTCGAGTTTCTTCACATATCCTTCGGAAACACCCTTGACCATATTGGCAATACGGGCGCGGCAGGTGCCGTGCATTGCCTTGGAGACAGCGCTGTCATTATCACGTTTGACAACGACCTTGTCAGCTTCCACTTCCACAGAGGTGTGAGGCAGGATGCCAAAGGACAACTTGCCTTTGGAGCCTTCCACAAAAACTTCCTGTCCCTTGACAGAAGCTTTCACACCAGCCGGCAGCTGAACGGGAACTTTACCAATTCTAGACATATTCTTCTAATTCCCTTTCTACCAGATATAGCACAATACTTCACCGCCGCAGTTATTCTTGCGGGCTTCCACCCCTGTCATCACACCCTTGGGTGTGGAAAGGATGACGATGCCCAGGCCGCCCAGGACGCGCGGAATGCTCTTAACGGGCACATAGCAGCGGATGCCGGGCTTGCTGATGCGACGCAAGGCCTGAATGACATGCTTACGATTTTGATATTTCAAAGTCAGGGTCAGATTCTTGATCTTATCCCCTTCCACCACATAATCCAGTATGTACCCCTCATCCTTCAGGATGCGGGCAATGGACTCCTTGATTTTGGAGTACGGGACCGTTGCAGTCTTGTGCTGAGCAGCACCTGCATTGCGCACTACGGTCAGAAAATCAGCAATTGTATCCATATAATTTGTTTACCAGCTTGCTTTTGTTACTCCGGGAATCAGTCCATTCCTTGCCATCTCACGGAAAGCGAGACGGGAGACACCGAATTTGCGAAGGAATCCATGACGACGACCACTGAGCGAACAGCGGTTTACGAGACGAACTGTGCTGGAGTTGCGGGGCAACTTGGACAGTCCGGCGTAATCATGGTTGGCCTTCAGTTCTGCGCGCTTAGCGGCATATTTCGCCACCAGTTCGCGTTTCTTCTTTTCACGTTGGATCCAAGATTTCTTAGCCATAATAATTTACCGTCTCTCGGCAAAAGGCATGCCGAGCTTTTTCAGTAGATCAAGGGCCTCTGCGTTAGTTTTTGCAGAGGTAACGATGGTGATATCCATACCCTGGTTCCTTTTGACCTTGTCAGCGTCGATTTCCGGGAAGATGACTTGGTTGGCAATACCGATGGAGTAATTGCCGCGGCCGTCAAAACCTCTGGGAGAGATCCCGCGGAAGTCGCGAATACGCGGCAGCGCTGTTGAGATCAGTCGGTCAAGGAATTCAAACATCACTTCTCTGCGCAGGGTTACGTGGCAACCGATTTGCTGTCCTTTGCGCAGTTTGAAATTTGCAACACTCTTGCGAGCACGATCGGGTACCGGCTTGCGCCCGGTGATGGTCATCAATTCCTTGATGGCCTCATCCACAGCACCCTTTTCCGTAGAGGTATCCCAACCCATACGGATGACGATTTTCTCCACCTGGGGAACCTGGTGCACATTGGTGTACTTCCAGTTCTCGATCAGAGCGGGGCGAACGGTCTCTACATACTTTTGATAAAGTCTAGTCGCTTTCATTTATATCCTTACTTTGCGGCTTTAGCCTTTTTACGGGCATCATAGAGCTCTGCCCTCATCAGGTTAGAGATATGAATGGAGCCTTCGCGTTCGATAATGGCGCCGTTGGGATTGGCCTGGGAGCGGCGTGTGTGCCGCTTGATCATGTTCAGACCTTCCACCACTGCGCGCTGTTTATCACGCATTACAATCAGAACCTTGCCGCGCTTGCCGCGCAGGGCCGGTTTTCCGTTTTTCTCTTTTCTGCTGCCAGAGATGACGACAACTTCATCACCTTTTCTGATAGCCTTCAGAGCACTCTTTTTATTTTCCATAATTAGATAACCTCCGGAGCCAGTGAAATGATTTTCAAAAATTTCTTTTCACGCAACTCACGAGCCACAGGGCCGAAAATACGTGTTCCTTTCGGATTATTGTCCTTATCAACGATCACGATGGCGTTGTGATCAAACCTCACGCAGGATCCGTCCGCGCGGTAGATCGCTCTCTTTGTGCGAACGACTACGGCGTTGACAACATCACCCTTTTTCACCGTGCCATCGGGAGTAGCTTCCTTGATATGCGCCTTGATGACATCACCAATGCGGGCATACTCCTGATTGGACCCCAGTACACCGATGGCGGCCGCCTTGCGGGCACCCGTATTATCGGCAACGTCTAAAATACTACGAACTTGTAACATCTAATAGCCTCTCTCTCTTTAGATAACGTCGTGTTTTACTATTTTCACCAGACTCCAGCGTTTCAGCTTGGAAAGAGGTCTGGTTTCCTGAATGCACACCGTATCACCAATCTGCGCTTCCTGCTTTTCATCATGAGCGTAGAATTTCTTCTTGGTGATGACAATCTTCCTAAACTGAGGATGTGCATGGCGGCGGGCCACTTCCACCACGATGGTCTTATTCATCTTGTTAGAGATGACCGTGCCTACTTTTTCCTTGCGAACTGATTTCTTGACTTCAGTATTTTCCATATCTCAATAATTAGGCTGATTTTTTACGTTGTTTGGAGAGCTGCGTTTCAATGCGCGCAATATCTCTGCGAATAGCACGAATGCGGTGTGATTTCTCCAATTGGCTGCTGGCTTTCTGCAGACGGAGGTTGAACAGCTCCATGCGCAGATCACGTCCCTTGACCAACAGTTCCTGTACAGTTAAATCTTGGATTTCAGATATTTTCATTTTGATCTCCTACTCTCTTTATGCTTCTGCGTGATGGCGGGCAATGAATTTGGTGCGGATCGGCAGCTTGCAAGCTACCAAGCGCATCGCTTCACGAGCCTGAGACTCGGTCACGCCTTCCACTTCCAGGATGATGTTGGCCGGGCGGATCACTGCCACCCAGGATTCCACCGCGCCCTTACCGGTACCTTGACGTACTTCCAGGGGTTTCTTAGTGAACGGTTTATCAGGGAACACACGCAGCCATACTCTGCCATGACGTTTCATAGCACGGGTAACGGCTACACGGGCGGCTTCCAGCTGGCGTGTATCCATCCAGCAGCGTTCCAATGCCATCAGGCCGTAGGTCCCAAACGCCAGGAAATTCCCGCGTGTGGCCGTACCGGCGCGATTGCCGCGTTGTTGTTTACGATATTTAACTCTTGAAGGAATTAAAGGCATATACGTCCTTCCTTACCCTTAACGGGCGGCTTGTTGGGCAGCCTGCTTTTTCTCCATCATATCACCGGTGCATACCCAACATTTCACACCGATCTTACCATACAAAGTTTTCGCTTCCGCGAAACCATAATCTATGTTCGCGCGCAGAGTGTGCAGAGGAACTCTACCCTCGTGATAATTCTCAGAACGAGAGAGTTCCGCTCCACCTAAGCGGCCCGAACAGCGAATCTTTACTCCCTGAGCTCCGGCATCCATCACAGTTTGGATGGATTTCTTCATAGCGCGGCGGAAAGACACACGGCGCTCCAGCTGCAGGGCGATATTCTCAGCGACCAGCTGCGCGTTTGTTTCAGGTTTTTTGACTTCCTGGATCTCAACGTACACTTCCTTCTTAGTCATCTTCGACAGAGCCTCTTTGAGCTTGTCGATATCCTGGCCTTTACGGCCAATGACTAAACCCGGACGAGCCGTCAGGATCGAAACACGGCAACGGGCTCCGGCGCGCTCGATATTGATGCGCGGCACAGAGGCTGATTCCAGTTTTTCTTTCAAAAAGCGTCTGATCTTATCATCTTCCTCCAGGAGTTTGCTAAACTCGCTCTTGGAAGCGTACCAGCGTGAACGCCAGTCCTTATTCAAGGAAAGTCTCAGGCCAATTGGATTAGTTTTTTGTCCCATATCTAGTCAATTAATTCTCGGTGCTTATGTCAGAGAGTACGATACGGACGTGACATCCCCGCTTGAGGATATGTCCCGCTGAACCGCGAGCTTTAGGGGTAAAACGTTTGTAGGTGCGGGCGGCACCTGCCACGGACTCGACAATCCAGAGAGATCCCTCATCCAGACCGAAATTATTCACTGCGTTTGCAATAGCAGACTTCAGGGTGTTGAGCACGGCGCGGGCGGATTTACGCGGCACATAAGCCAGCGCAGCCTGCGCGTCGATCGCTTTCATCCCATGGATCTGCCTTGTCACCTCGCGCATTTTCTGAGGAGACATACGGATATTTTTTGTTACAGATAAAACTTTCATAGCTTCTCTTACTTCGCCTCCGCTTTGGCTGTATGGACACCGTGCTTCTTGAATGTACGGGTCAACGCAAACTCACCTAAACGGTGACCAACCATGTTTTCAGTCACGAACACCGGCAGGAACATTCTGCCGTTGTGAACATTAATCGTTAATCCCACAAATTCGGGGGTCACCATCGAACGCCTGGACCAAGTCTTGATAGGCTTCTTGGAAGAGGCTTTATTCATCGCTTGTACTTTCTCCATCAGGGAGGGGTCTACAAACGGACCTTTTTTAATTGAACGTCCCATAACTACTCACTTATTTCATTTTCATCGGACGTCCATCACGACGGGTCACGATGTAGCGATTTGAATATCTGACTTTCTTGCGGGTCTTGAAACCCTTGGTAATAACACCCCACGGAGTCACCGGATGACCGCCGCCGGCCGTTCTGCCTGCGCCACCACCCATAGGGTGATCGACAGGGTTCTTACAAACAGCGCGGGAAAGAGGTCTGATACCCAGATGACGGGAACGGCCGGCTTTGCCCAGCACAACGTTCTCGTGATCGGTGTTGCCAACCTGTCCCAGTGTCGCATAGCACTGTTCTTTGACCTTGCGGATTTCTCCGGAGGGCAAGCGAACCAGCGCGTATCCGTCAGCAATGGACATCAGTGTGGCCATACCGCCTGCGGCACGCACCAGCTGACCGCCCTTGCCGGGGATCAATTCAATGTTGTGGATCACTGAGCCAATGGGAATACTCTTCAGAGGCAGGCTGTTGCCCACTTCCGCGGGAGCGGCCGCACCGCTGGAAACGCGGGCACCTACTTTTAATCCCACAGGAGCCAGGATGTAGCGTTTTTCGCCATCTTTATACTCCAACAGTGCCAGATAAGCTGAGCGCATCGGATCATACTCAATGGCTACCACACGGGCTTCCACATCAAATTTATTACGGCGAAAATCCACTAAGCGGATCTTCTGTTTGTGTCCACCGCCGCGACCGCGGGATGTCACACGACCTTGGCTGTTGCGGCCGCCGGTCTTTTTACGGATTTGAACCAGACTTTTCTCTGGTTTATCTTTTGTGATCTCCTCGAAAGAGGATACGGTCAGGTATCTCAGTGAAGGAGTTAAGGGTCTAAATGATTTAACAGGCATAGTTTTTAGGTTAATATGATTTTATCGCCTTGTTTTAATGTTACGATGGCCTTTTTCCAATTAGAGGTCCATCCGGCTGCGGCCGTTCTCTGACGACGCTGCTTGCCGCGGACATTCATGGTATTGACCTTGACCACCTTCACCTTGAACAGTTCTTCGACAGCCTGACGGATCTGGATCTTGGTAGCCCTCTTGTCAGCTATCATGGTGTACTTGTTCTGTTCGGATTGAGCAGTCCCCTTTTCGGTGATGCGCACCGTTTTAATAATATCAAAAGAATTCATGCTCTTACTTGGTGATGATGCGTTCTTCTATTTTGGCCCAGGCTTTCCGGGTCACCACGACTTTGGTCGATGCCAAAATGTCGTAAGGATTCACTGTGGCACTATCCACAACTTTAACTTTCTGCACGTTGCGGGAAGCAAGGCAGAAGTTCGTATTGATGTCTTCATCCATCGCTGCGATGAAGAGAACCTTGGCTCCGTCCAGACCCATGTCTTTGAGGATCTGAACGAATTGACCCGTCTTGGGAGACTGCATCTTCAGTTCATCCACAGCCACCAGGTCACCGGCGCAAGCGCGGGTGCTGATCAGCTTCTGAAGAGCCAGGCGGCTGACCTTGCGGTTCACCTTCTTGGAATAATCGCGCGGTTTCGGTCCAAAGACCACACCGCCTCCGGGCCACAGCGGAGAGGCAAAGGAACCCGCGCGAGCGCGGCCTGTGCCCTTCTGACGCCACGGTTTCTTACCGGATCCGGCCACTTCGCCCATGGTCTTGGTGCAGGCTGTTCCGGAGCGCTGCGCTGCGCGGATAGCTGTCACCGCTTCATGAGCGGCCTGGGTACCTACAAGTCTCTTGCCGAGTTCTTCAAACTTCTCTAATTGAGAGCTGACCTCGATCTGTCCTTGTTCTTTTCCCTGTAAATCTTTAACTGTAATCGTCATGTCCTACTCCTTATTTCTTGGCGACTTTCGGTTTTTTCTTCGATTCACGAATGATGACATAATCGCCTTCGGCTCCGGGCATACAGCCGCGGATGAGGATGACGTTATCTTCAGGCAGAATAGCCGCCACCTGCAGGTTCTGCACCGTGCGGCGTACTTGTCCCATGTGACCGGGCATCTTTTGTCCCTTGGCAATGTTACCGGGGAACAAACGGCAGCCCAATGCACCTGTTCTGCGTTTCCAACCTTTAGAACCGTGTGTAGCGGGACCTCCGTGGAAGTCATAGCGCTTGACTACGCCAGCGAATCCATGACCCTTAGTGATACCAATACAGTCCACATAATCGCCCTGTGCGAAGATATCCACGTTCAGCACATCGCCCTCGTTGACTTTGAGGGAGAAGTCGCGGAATTCGCGCAGTTTCTTTACAGGAGCTGCATTGTGCTTTTGGAAGTGTCCAGCCAACGGCTTATTGATACGAGTTTCTTTTTGATCATCAAACCCGAGCTGCACCGCACTATAACCGTCTTTTTCAACAGTTTTGCATTGTACCACACGATTCGGACCAGCAAGGACCACTGTCACGGGGACAATGTTGCCTTCGGTATCATAAATACGAGTGTGGCCAAGTTTTTTACCAATTAAACCTACCATATTCTTTCCTTATACCTTGACGGTGATATGAACGCCCGCGGGAAGATTGAGTTTTTTCAATTCATCCACGGTTTTTGCAGTCGGATCAAGGATGTCCAGAAGACGTTTGTGCGTTCTCTGCTCAAACGTTTCTTGTGATTTCTTGTCCGCGTGAGGAGACCTCTGCACGGTATAGCGTTCTACGCGCATCGGCAGAGGGATCGGGCCAGCTACACGGGCACCGGTACGTTTGACGGTATCCACGATTTCACTCGCGGACTTATCAATGACCCGGTGATCATAAGCTTTCAGCCTGATTCTAATTCTTTGTCCAGCCATATATATTTCTAATTAATTTCCCGGATGGCAGGCATTTCTGCCCCCACCTGGTTTCTAAACTGTCCGAGACACTTTCGGTTCGGACTTTTCTAGTATTACCTCAAGCACTGAAGCCGGCACCGGTTCAAAGTGCGACGGCTCCATTGAATACGACGCACGGCCCTTGGACAGGGACCGTATAGCCGTAGCATACCCAAACATCTGCGCAAGCGGTACTTCGGCATTCAGCAACGTGATATCGGCTTTCGCTTCAATCGACGAAACCTTGCCGCGCCTGCGAGATAAATCACCCAGAAGATCGCCCTGATATTCATCGGGCGTGCTTACTTCGACCTTCATTACAGGCTCGAGGACGATAGGATTAGCATTTTTCGCCGCATCTTTCAAGGCAAAAATTCCAGCCATTTTAAATGCGAGCTCGCTAGAGTCCACTTCGTGGTACGAACCTTCCAGGATCGAGACCTTGATATCGACCATCGGATAGCCGGCCAGAACACCGGTATCAATGGCCTCTTTGATGCCTGCCATAGTCGGGGCGATATACTCCTTAGGTATCGTTCCCCCAACGACTTTGCTCACGATCTCCACACCAGCTCCGCGGGTATTCGGCTCGATGCTGATAATAGCATGGCCGTACTGGCCGCGGCCGCCGGATTGGCGGATAAATTTACCTTCGCCCTTGGAGGCTTTGGTGATCGTTTCGCGATAGGCAATTTGAGGCGCGCCGACAAAAGCTTCCACCTTAAATTCGCGAAGCAAACGATCGCGAATGATGTCCAAGTGGAGTTCACCCATGCCGGCAATAATAAGCTGACCCGTCTCCTCGTTGGTAAAACAGCGAAAAGTCGGGTCTTCTTCTGAAAGTCTTTGCAGTGCTGTCGTAAGTTTCTCACGATCAGCCTTTGTCTTAGGTTCCACCGCCATACTGATGACCGGTTCCGGGAAGGTCGGAGGCTCCAGCAGCACGGCTGAGTCCTCAAAGCAGAGCGTGTCACCGGTGGTCACGTTTTTCAGTCCGACCACCGCGGCGATGTCGCCCGCGTGTACCTTATCCAGTTCCAGTCGCTCATCAGCCTGGATCATCATCAGACGGTTGATGCGTTCTCTCTTGCGGATACGCGGGTTATAAACGGTATCGCCGTTCTTGAGAGTGCCGCTGTAAACGCGGATGAATACCAGTTTGCCCACATAAGGATCGCTCCAGAGTTTGAAAACCAGCGCGGTAAACTTGCCGTGATCAGAAGTCTTGACCGTTAATGTCTTCTCAAAATCCAGAGGATCATGAGCTTCTGCGGGTGGAACATCCAGCGGAGAAGGCAAATAGTCCACCACCGCGTCCACCAGGGGCTGCACCCCCTTCTTGCGGAAGGCCGTTCCGCAAAGAACAGGAACGAATTCCAGGGCGATGGTCAAACGGCGAATGGCCGTTTTGAGGATATTCGGACTGATTTTCTTCTCCATGATGACCATTTCAGCGATCTGGTCATCTTTGTTGGATACGGCGTCTATCAACTCTTCCAATGCCAGACGGGCATTGTCCTTCATCTCAGCCGGGATCTCCGTGATGTTATAGCGGAGACCTTCCGGATCCGCTTCATCATAGACGATCGCTTTCTGATTGATGATGTCGATGACACCTTTGAATTTATCTTCTTTGCCGATCGGCAGCACCACCGGGTAGGCATAAGCACCCAGTTTGCGGCGCATTTCGGCAACAACTGCGTCAAAATTGGCTCCCGTGCGGTCCATCTTGTTGATGAA
>DBVN01000072.1:63491-63637 GCA_002308515.1 Verrucomicrobia bacterium UBA1263
TGACCCGGAGTGTCAATGATATTGATGCGGTGGGCGATTCCGGGGAAACTCTTCACCATGCCGGGCTCCTCCTTCTGAGTCCAGTAACAGGTGATGGCCGCGGAAGTAATAGTAATACCACGCTCACGCTCCTGTTCCATCCAGTC
>DBVN01000072.1:63709-67955 GCA_002308515.1 Verrucomicrobia bacterium UBA1263
TGGTCTTGCCGGCATCGATATGCGCCGCAATACCTATATTACGAGTACGTTCGAGTGGATAAGCTCGATCTGAAGCATTCGGATTGATCTCCTCTGCTTGTATGTTATCAGTATCTTGCACCTACTAAAAAAAACTGAATAAAAACGCCCCGCTCAAAAAAAACATCGGGGCGTTATTGGAAACCGCTTTATAAATTACCAGCGGAAGTGAGCGAATGCCTTGTTGGCCTGAGCCATTCTGTGCATATCGTCACGTTTACGGATTGCGCTGCCTTGCCCTTGCGCAGCTTCAGAAATTTCATTAGCCAAAGCGTCTTTCATGGCAATGCCTTTGCGGGCAGCGGCCAATGAGACGATCCAGCGGATAGACAGGGAAATCTGTCTGTCAACGGGAACTTCCAGAGGAACTTGATAGGTCGCACCACCTACGCGGCGGGCTTTGACCTCCAGGCGGGGTTTCACATTGTCAATGGCGCGTTGAACGATCGCCATAGGTTCCACACCGGGGTTCTTCTCTGCCAGAACGTCAAAAGCTCCATGAACGATCTTCTGGGCTTTGGACTTCTGTCCCCATTTCATCACTTTATTGATTAAACGAGCAACCAGAACGCTATGGTATTTACCATCTTCCGGAACTGCTCTACGTACAGCACGACGACGACGAGACATATCTTAAACTATTTCTTGGCCGCGGCCTTGGGTTTCTTCACTCCGTACTTGGAGCGACTCACACGACGTTTCTCCACACCGGCGGTATCAAGTGTACCGCGGACAATGTGATAACGCACACCAGGTAAGTCTTTTACACGACCACCACGTACCAGAACGATTGAGTGTTCCTGCAGGTTGTGACCTTCATCAGGAATATACGCAATCACTTCAAATCCATTGGAAAGACGAATCTTCGCCACTTTACGCATAGCGGAGTTCGGTTTCTTGGGGGTACGAGTCATAACTTGTAAGCATACCCCACGGCGAAAAGGACATTTATCCAAAGCCGGTGCTTTGGACTTCTCATTCAACTTATTCCGTCCCTTACGGACGAGTTGGTTAATTGTTGGCATTCTTTAACTATCGTTTTTGCGATCCTGCCCTAGAGCGGGCAGAGCGCTCTATATTATCAGTGTTGCCGGCTTTTGGCAAACACTTCTCTTAATTTTTTTTCAAGGGAGAGGTCAACCCTCTCCCTGTCAACTTGTTTTAATTCTTCCAAAAAAGCGTCACAATTCCTTGCTGTCACTTTTTAGGAATCAAAATCTTCATCTCCGGAATCGTTTTCATCTATGGGAGTCTCCTCCTCATAGACTTCATCCATACCCAGGCTCGCTTTGAGCTCGGATACCTTATCCGGATTGCTGTCATCCTCAACTTCCTTCTCCGGAGCAGGTTCTTCCACCGGCTTGACCAGAGGTCTGAGCTTGATGGAGCGGTAAGTCGGGAATCCCGTGCCGGCAGGGATCAAGTGACCCATGATCACGTTTTCCTTGAATCCGCGCAGCGCGTCCACACGACCTGTCGTGGCCGCTTCGGTCAGCACCTGCGTCGTATCCTGGAAGGATGCCGCGCTCAGGAAGGAATCGGTCTGCAGGGATGCCTTGGTGATACCCAGAAGCACCGGCTGACCTTCCGCCGGGCGGCCGCCCATCTGATCGATGCGCTTGTTCTCTTCCTCAAAGGCGACACGATCCACCTGCTCACCCCACAGGAACAGGGAATCGCCCGGTTCCGTGATGCGGACTTTGCGAAGCATCTGGCGGATGATGATCTCCACGTGCTTATCATTGATGGAGACACCCTGAGTGCGGTACACCTCCTGGACTTCGTTCAGCAGATGTTCCTGCAGTTCCTGAGGTCCGCAGACATCCAGCACTTCGTGAGGAACCACGGAGCCTTCTGTCAGCTGCTGACCTTTCTTCACATAGTCACCTTTGAACACAATGACGTGCTTGCCGATGGGGATCTGGTGATCTTCGGATTCACCGGTCTTCGGATCCGTGATGATAATGGTGCGCTTGCCGCGCTGGGTCGGTCCCATATCCACGATACCATCGAAACGGGCGATCTCCGCCGCGTCTTTCGGACGGCGCGCTTCAAAGAGTTCCGCCACACGAGGCAGACCACCGGTAATATCCTTGGTCTTGGCCTGACGGCGGGGTGTCTTGGCCAGCTGGCTGCCCGCGTAGATGGTCGAACCGTCTTCCACAACGATGTGGGCACCGGAAGGAATGGGATAAACTCCCACTATCTTTCCCTTCTTATCCAAAATATTGATTTGAGGACGTTCTTCCTTGTATTCCAGAACGACCAGATTGGAGGAACCCGCGGCGCTGTTTTCATGCTCCACGGTGATACCCTCGATGATATCCTGGAATTGAACGATACCTTCATGCTCAGAAATAACAGGCACATTGTACGGATCCCAACGGACCAGCAGGTCACCCTTCTTGACTTGGGAACCTTCTGGACGGAGGATACAGGCACCGATCACGATCTTGTACTCTTCCAGTGATTCTCCGCTTTCATCCGCGACGGCGATGGAACCATTCTTGTTCAGAACGATGTGACCGCCTTCGATCTCGACCGAACGTATATCCGCGTAGTGCAGGACACCGTCATGGTGAGCCCTGATTTCCGGCTGTTTGAATGTCTGTGAAGCCGTACCGCCGACGTGGAATGTACGCATCGTCAGCTGGGTTCCCGGTTCACCGATGGACTGCGCGGCAATGATGCCGACAGCTTCACCGATCTTTACCTTGGTGCCGGTGGCCAGGTTGCGGCCATAGCAGCACGCGCATACGCCGAAACGGCTTTCGCATGTCAGCACGGAACGGATCTTCACACGTTCGATACCGGCATTGTCCAGCAGTTCCGCCGCGGCTTCATCGATTTCCGCGTTAGCGGGGACTAAAATCTTGTTAGGATCGTGCGGATCATAAATGTCATCGCACGCGTGACGGCCGATGATACGCTCGCTCAGTTTGACGCGCTCCTCGTCACCGTCAGTGATCGCCTGCACCCAAATACCGTTCGTGGTTTCGCAGTCTTCCTCACGGATGATCACATCCTGGGAAACATCCACCAGCTTACGGGTCATGTAACCGGAGTCCGCTGTCTTGAGCGCCGTATCGGCCAAACCTTTACGGGCACCGTGCGTGGAAATGAAGTACTCCAACACGGTCAGACCTTCACGGAAATTGGACAAGATCGGGTTCTCAATGATCTCACCGGAGGGCTTGGCCATCAGACCACGCACACCGGCCAACTGACGCACCTGCTGCTTATTGCCACGAGCGCCGGAATCCACCATCATGAACAGAGGATTGTACTCGGCCTTGCCGTGGTTGTCCTTCAGGGTCTTCAGCATGACTTTCGCGATCTCGTCACCGCAATGGGTCCAGATATCAACGATCTTGTTGTAACGTTCACCACTGGTGATGATACCGCGGCTGAACTGTTTCTCGGTCTCGTCAACCTGTTTCTGAGCCGCTTCGATCTGCTGGTTCTTCTCATCCGGGATGATCATGTCATCAATACCGATGGAGACACCGGCCACGGTCGCGTAGCGGAAACCGAATTCCTTCAGATGATCCAGTGTTTCGATCGTCTTGGCGTGACCGCACTTCTTGTAGCAGGCACTGATCAGCGAGGCGATCTGGTTCTTGCCAGCGGCCTTGTTGTAGAATCCCAGCTCCAGAGGCCAGACTTCACTGAACAGGACGCGGCCCACAGTCGTCTCGATCAGACGGCTCTTGGGATCGCCGAAAACGGTTTCTTTCCCCAAGTCCGGATTCGCCAGCAGGATCCTTTCATGCACACGAATGGAACCATCCGTGTAGGCAAAAATCGCTTCAAATTTGTTGCCGAACATATACGGACGCTCCCGCTTGTCTTCCGGAGTACGGGGATCCGCTGTCAGATAATAGCAGCCCAGGGTGATATCCTGAGTCGGCATCATGATCGGCTTGCCGCTGGACGGACTGAAAATGTTATTGGAAGAGAGCATCAGCAGACGCGCCTCTAACTGCGCTTCCACAGACAGAGGAACGTGCACAGCCATCTGGTCACCGTCGAAGTCCGCGTTGAACGGTGTACATACGAGCGGATGCAGCTTGATCGCGCGTCCTTCCACAAGGACGGGCTCAAACGCCTGAATGGACAGGCGGTGCAGGGTCGGCGCACGGTTGAGCAGGACGGGATGCGCCTTGATGACGTTTTCGAGGGCGTCCCAGACGTCGGGATTGACCTT
>DBVN01000068.1:0-385 GCA_002308515.1 Verrucomicrobia bacterium UBA1263
AGTCTTGAGTCTTGAGTCTTGAGTCAAAGATAGAAGCCCCCTATCAAAGAAAAGAAAAACGTCATCCTTTTCTATAGGATCGATCTTATCAAGCTCTATCTTCAGGCACATGAAATTTACTCATTTATAAACCGGGAAATCTGAAAAATTTGAAGTAAATCAAAATATACTGCCTGATTTATTAAGCAGTCATGCTATGGACATTAGCACAAAACTTTTGCAGATTCCGGTTCAGACCATTTGTATTTCACGCATACACGCAAAATACGTTACACCCAACAAAGGATGCCGCAACTAGAAGAACAAATTTTTTCAGAACACACAAGACATTTTTTAATATTTTTTTCACGCGAAAAAACTGGTGAAAAAAAAAAAAAAAAAAAAA
>DBVN01000068.1:396-23114 GCA_002308515.1 Verrucomicrobia bacterium UBA1263
GTGTAATATGTTGATTTTATTTTTGTTATACCAGATAAAACCAAACAAAAAGGCCATTCTTTTCAGAATGACCTTCTTGTTAAACAAACTACTTTAATCAGAATTGATTATTGATTTCCACCGCCGCGGCGCTGAGGACGATTTCCGGGGTTACCATTGCCGCCACGTTGTCCGGGACGACCCTGACCACCCATGCGAGGACCGTTCATCATGCCCGGACCTCTGGAGCGCATTTCTTCCTGATACTTCTTGTACAGGTCTTCGCCCAGGATCTCTTTCAGCTTGGCTTCGGACTCGGTGCGGTTCTTCTGCATGGCCTCACGACGTTCATCATTCGTAAGTCCCTGCATCTTGGTGAACATTTCCTGCATAGACTTCTGCTGTTCTTCGTAGAAAGCGGTCAGCTTGGTCTTCTGATCATCCGTCAGTTCCAGTTTCTTGGCTATATCTTCAGCCTGCTGGGCCGGATTCATTCTCTGCTGGAAGTTATTACCGGGGACAAAGTTACGGGATTGTTCCTGATATTTCTTATACAGATCCTCGCCCAAAACTTCTTTCAGCTTGGTTTCCTGTTCCGTGCGGAGCTTCTGCATGGCTTCAGCGCGTTCGTTCCGGCTCATGCTCTGGCTCTTCTGACGCAGCTCCGTCATAGCTTTCTCGTTCTCTTCCAGACAGGTTTTCAGCTTGGCTTTCACCTCATCGTCCAGTTCCAGCGCTTTGGCGATCCGATCTACACGCTGATCGAGTGTCAGAGCCTGAGGGCCGCCTTGTCCGGGACCACCCTGACCTCTGCCGCCGCGGGTCATGTTGGAGGTATAGGTTTTGTACTGATCTTCGGTCAGGATCTTTTTGATTTTTTCTTCCTGTTCGGTACGAAGCTTTTGCATAGCTTCCTGGCGTTCGGAACGATCTTTGCCATTCAATTCCTTCAACGCGGCGGCCTGTTCATCGAACACGGCTTTGAGCTTGGTCTGCTGTTCTTCTGTCAGTTTCAGAGAATCAGTGAGCATCTTTACACGCTGTTCAGAACTCATAGCGGAAGGCATGACCATCTGAGGAGCGCGGCGCTGCTGACGATTGGCCTGCTGAGCCTGGAGATCGGTCACGGCAAACGCGCCACAAGCAGTGATAACTGCGATAATTAGAGAGATTTTCTTCATATCTTTTCCTGTATTCGGAGTTTATATATTCATTCGTAGATAGGTCCACAATGGAACCCGTACACATTTATTTAAAAACCAAATCTTTCAAAAAGTTTCAATCTATCTTAAAAAAAAAGAAACGGTCTCTTTGCGATAGGACCGTTTCTCTTTGGATAGGAAGGATTTACTTCTTCACAATCAGACCGCGGATGGAAGTTTCAAAGTTCTGATAGGCACGGTAATCCCCCGTGAACCAGAGCAGACAGCTATCCATCCCGTGTTTACGGGGAACATAAGGCCGCAGATTGTCCGCCGGAGAATTCCGGGTCACCGCCGTCCAAGTCCAACTCTTGCCGCCATCCATCGTTTCTCCCTGATAGAGTTCACGATGGACAGTCCGCGCTCCGGTGATCGGGCTGAACTCGCTGCTGATATAGACACGCCGCGGATGCTCCGGATCAAAGGTCGCGCCGCCCACATAATCGTCCTCGCCTTTGTAAAGCTGAGCCCCGGCATGGGCGATCTCATGGGAATCCCACTTTTTCGCCGACTGATCCCAGCTGGCGTAGAAATAGCGGATGTCCCCTTCTTTGGCTTTGACGGTATGAAGGATGATCGGACTGCCCTGAGCGTCGTAGGAAATATCCCATATCCAGGCCCGGCCGTCCTTCGTTCCTTCTGGCTTGGGATAAGCGGAACCAAACGGATAGACCACCGTTCCTCGCTCCGTAGGCAGCGGAGCCATCTGTTCCAACATACCCAGAGGCTGACCATCGGTCCCAATGACCGCGCCGCCCTGGATGCTCACATGATAAACGGAATTATCCACCATGCGCGGATGTCCGTCCGTGAAAAGGATATCAATGCGGTCCCGGCCATTGGAGGCATACTTCGCGTAAGGCCGATCCTTATGATAAATCAGATGGATCGGATCGTTCCAGGTGGCTCCGTTGTCCTCTGAGATCAAAAGAGTGGGATTCCAGTTCTCACCGCGGATGAAGTTATAAACACGGTTCGGCTCATTCAAAAGCTGGAAGGGATTATTGTAGCAGACACCGCCGCGGAACTTCTTCGCGCTCCAGTCCACAGCGATCTCGTCCCCCCAATCTTCCTGAGTCCGGGGATCTTTGACCCTGGCGTAGCGCATGTACATGACATCTCTCGATCCATGAGTAGAATACAGCACCGCCAGACGGCCGTCAGACAGCTCCAGAAAGCCCGGCACATCGTGATCATCCCGTTCACGCCAGGTGCTTAAAATACTTTCTGTCCGTTCATTTGTCTTCAAATCATAGCAGGTCACGCAGACAGCTCCGTCCGAACGAACATAGCCGGCATAAAGAAAACCGTCCCGAACGATCGCGCGGGGATCATTGTACCACGTCCAGGCTCCGGAAGGAGCGATCTCCACACCTGCCGCTTGAGCCGCCGACTCCAGATCCTGGATCCGTAAATTGCGCCAGCGGATCTCCCGTCCGGCCTCTGCCTCAGAGCCTATGCCATGCACCTGCAAGGCGATGAAGCCGCAGCTGTCCAAATCGTCCTGCAAATCCGCCACGGGAATATCGTTGAGCCAAGTCTTTAAACGATCGCCCTTCGCTTCCACACGGACTTTGTTCCATTCGTTTTGACGAAATGCCGCCTGAGCTGCAGGCTTGTCCTTCAGATCATAGAGCCACGCCCGTCTTCCCTCGTCATAAATACCGCAGGACCAGGCACGAGCCGAAGGATCTATCTCGATCTGATAACCATGCACACGACCGGCCGGCACATTCCAGCTCTTTCCGTTCCAGGTATAGGTATGCGGCATCGGAAAACAATGACTGCGGATCTGCACCCCGGAATTCATCCGGGGATCCACCTTGTATTCATACTCCAAGATGAAATCGCTATAGTCACGCACAGTACACAGAAAACTGTTTCCGCCGGCGTTATGCTTGGTCGTGCCGACGATACAGCCGTCCTCCACCGTAAAGGGAGCGCTGCCGCCATGCTGAGACCAGCCATCCAGCTTCTGTCCATCGAACAGCGAAACCCACTCCGCCGCGTCCATACTGATATTCCAGCAAATTAAACAACCCGCTGAAACAGCCAGAACATTTGAGAGCCTTTTTATATTTTTCATATTTTTCTTTTGCATAGATCGTTATTTTATTCAGAATAAACTTCTTTTATCTTATTTTAGTGTTTCAAAATATCGCGATCGCCGCTCGCCGTGATTTCGGATCCAAAGAATAGCATCCGTTTTCCACATGGATATGTCCCTGCTCCGGCCATTGTATAAGTGAATCACAAATTTCACTCATCTGCAGAAATCCCACCGAACTTCCTTTTATGTACAACTTTCCAGATTTTACTTGAAAATTGAGGGTATAGACTTTCTTTCTTCCAGGTAAGAACTGTCTCAATTTTTGCCAAAAACAGATCATATTCTTCTCCTGCTGAACATAATCTTCTTCCAATTCCAGATCGCATTCAATAGAAGCCGTTGTCAGATGACAATCATTGTTTTTAGAAAAAGAGAATTTTTCCTCCTCACTTCTGGAAAATCGGAGACAGACATCTTTAAAAAAACTCAATCCCTGACCATTGCCGTAAATGCAGGCCACATCATTTTCAAAGCGGAATTCAAGACATTTTCTGTCCGAAAACAAAGGGTATACAAATTCATTTTTCATCTTAAAAACTCTTTTTCCTATCTTCGTCCATCATACCAAATATTCAACGCGTCACGATCTTTGAGCATCTTTTTACCACGGAAAAGGAAACCGCGTACCAGCTTCAAATGCTCTTTAGTTCCATAAAGGCGGAGCTTGCGGTTGGAAGTTTGGATCGAATTTTTCAAAATAATGACCCGGCCTTCTTTTCGGCGGCGCACCTCTCGTTTCAGACGGCGGCTGAAATCTATCTCCTCCGAAGCGTAAAGCTCTGTGCTGAAACCGCCCAGACGGTGGAAGAGATCGCTTTTGCAAAAGATAAAAGAACCCGGAGCCCACTTCAGGCAGCGGCTGATGCAGCGCCAGAGATGAAGCGTAAAAGTCGCCACGGGATCCAGAGTTTCCATCCATACCAGAGCGCCGCCGCCCACGGCGTTCTCCGTCGTCAAACGCTCTAAAAACTCCCGAAAAAGTTCCGGCGGAGGATAGGAATCCGCGTCAATGAAAATCAGATAATCCCCTGTGGCCGCGGCCGCGCCGGTGTTGCGGGCTCTGGATATCTGATTGACCGGCTCAAAAACGACCTTCGCTCCAGCTTCACGGGCAATTTCAGCGGTACGATCGCTGGAATTATTATCGCAGACGATCAACTCAAAGCTGTGCCCGCGCTCCAAAAAAACATTGAGCGACCGCTTTATTTTAGAAAGCGAATCGCTCAATAATTTTTCCTCGTTATAAGCGGGAATGATGATCGAAAACTTCACACAAAAAACCTTTTAACGGTGATGTTTCAGGAACCACTCGTAAAGTTCAGGGTTGTCGTAGGTCTGAGTCCAGGAATTGTGATCCACACCCGGATAAGTGGTCAGCTTGACTTCTTGGACTCCCAACGCCTTCAGACCTCTTTCCATGGCGCGGGAATACTCCACCGGCACCGCTGAGTCGCTTTCACCGTGGAAGATCCAGAAAGGCAGAGAACGCAGTTTTTCCGCTTTCGCGCCATCCAAAGCCAGACCGGACAGCCAATTACCGCCGCCGCATATAGGTGCCACCGCCGCGAAACGCTCAGGATTCCGGATAGACCAGGCAAAAGAAGCAAAACCGCCCATGCTCAGCCCCGTCAGATAAACACGATCAGGATCCGCGTTCTTGACATCTTTCAGCACTTGATCCAGAAGGCTGTTTAGTAAATCGACATCCCATGCCCACCAACTGTCTCCGTGACATTGAGGAGAGACTACGATAAATTTGAAATCCGGATCCTTATCCACCAGCATGGCAGGCCCATGTACCTTCACCCGATCTATGTCCGCCATGCTATTGCCGCGCTCGCCCAGGCCGTGCAGGAACATGATGACGGGCCATTTCTTATCCGCTGTCGCGGAATAATCTTTGGGCAGGAACAACAGATAATCCAGCTGCTGCCTGACAGTCTTTTCCAGTGACAGGGTCTGCGGGACCTGTTTACCCGGAGCCGGTATCCCCACCTGGGGAGCATCCGCCGCCTGAGCGTTTCTTACACCGAAATAGAACAGCGCCGCGATCAAAACCGCGCCGCACACACCTGACAAAATCATAACTAATGTCTTCACAGGCAGGCATCCTACCAAATAGAAAGCGCAAGTCAATCTTACACGTTTGGACGTGCTTTGAAAAACTCACCGCAAAATCCTGTCCGGAAAATCCGGAATTTATTCTAATGAACTACCCAATAGAATCTTATACGTTCGTCTTTTAACGGTGATGTTTCAGGAACCACTCGTAAAGCTCCGGATTGTTATAGGTCTGTGTCCAGGAATTGTGATTCACGCCCGGATAAGTAGTCAGCTTGACTTCTTTGACACCATAGGCCTTCAGACCTTTTTCCATGACGCGAGAACATTCCACCGACACTGTGGTATCGCTTTCTCCGTGGAAGATCCAGAATCCCAAGGTGTTCAGCTTCTCTCTTCTTTCCGGATCCAGCGCCAGAGCATCCACATAAGTACCGCCTCCGCAAATGGGAGCCACCGCCGCGAAGCGTTCAGGATTCCGAATGGACCAGGCAAAGGTACCAAAACCACCCATGCTCAACCCCGTCAGATAAACACGGTTGGGATCCGCATTCTTAACATTTTTCAGCACATCATCCAGGAAAGCATTCAGCAGATCGATATCCCAAGCCCACCAGCTGTCTCCGGGACACTGAGGGGTGGCCACGATGAATTTGAAGTCGGGATCCTTGTCCGCCAGCATCGCAGGACCATGAACCTTCACGCGGTTGATATCCGCAATACTGTTGCCGCGCTCGCCTATACCGTGCAGAAACACGATGACGGGCCATTTCTTATCCACTGTCTCGGAATAATCCTTGGGCAGGAACAGCATATAATTCAGCTGTTTGCCGTTCTTTTCCTGTGTCATGGTCTGCGGAACCTGTTTACCCGGAGTCGGTGTCCCCACCTGGGGAGCATCCGCCGCCTGAGCACTTCTCACACTGAAACAGAATAGCGCTGCGATCAAAGCCGCGCCGCACACACCTGACAAAATCGTAACTAATGTCTTCATCGGCAGTCATCCTACCAAATAGAAAGCGGCGAGTCAATCTTACACGTTTGGACGTGCTTTGAAAACCCGCCGCTAAAACCGAAGGATCAGTCCGTTTTGGCTAATTAACTGCCCGATAAAATCTTAAATCTTCTTTAGAAACATTTACCTTCAGAGTGTTTCTGGCATTGGGAACGTCTGTCCAGCTGCGCGCGTCCACACTCTCCTGAAGAATACCGGTAAAAGTCAGAGTCAGAATGCCATCCGCGTAAACATAGGACAATTCCGCGATCCGCGCGGGAGCGTCCCCGCATTCCGTAAGTCTCCCCTGCCATGAATGATACATGTCAATAACGGTCTGCCAGGAAGCGGCATAAGCCGGACTGTAATAGCTGACCAGCGTACTGGGTGTATTGCTGTACATACTGGAATCGGCCTGGGGAACATTCCCCGTGTAGTAAACACCGGTCAGGCGCTTGCACCACGCGAAAGCGTAATTGCCGATCGTGGAAACATTGGCCGGGATCGTAATCGTTTTCAGGTTCTCGCATGACTGGAACGCTTCCGCTCCAATGCTCTCTAATCCATTGTTGAATACGATGTTCCTCAGATTGACGCATTCGCGGAAAGCCGCATTGCCAATAGACTTCACATTTTGGCCAAAGATGACATTTTCCAGATCGAAGGAGCCTCTGAACGCGTTGGCGCCAATAGAGATGACGCTACCGGGAAGAGTATAGCCGCTTCTGGTGTTTCCAACCGGATATTGCAAAAGCGTTGTCCGCGCTTTATCCAGCAAGACTCCATCCAGAGTGCTGTAATTGGGATTAGCCGGACTGACATGGAAGGCTTCCAAAGCACCGCAGCCATAAAAAGCATCATCCGCAATAGTTTCCAAACTGTCATCCAGCGTGATATCCGTCAGCCATATACACCCGGCAAAGGCATTCCCCCTGATCGAGCGGACCATAGAAGGAAGCTCATAGCTATTCCTTTTGTTCCCAGCGGGATATTGGATCAGAACGGTTTGACCTTTGTCAAACAGGACACCTTCCTCACTGCTGTAAACCGGGTTCGCAGGATCCACAACAATATTTTCCAGGCGGGAACACCCCTCAAACGCATCCGTGGAAATGTCACGAATACCGGCCGGGATCGTGATAGTCTTCAGATTTCTGCATCCGTCAAAGATCCCGGATTCCAGAGAAGTAAGACCTCTGCCCAGCACAATATTCTCCAGATAGAAACATTTGCTGAAAGCTCCCCGCGCTATCTCGGTAACACTGTCCGGGATGGTATAACTGCTTCTCTCGATCCCTGACGGGTATTGGATCAGGCGCTCCTGTTTTTTATCGAACAAAACACCTTCTTTGCTGAGATAATAATTGTTTCCGGCATCTACCGTGATGGACTTCAGATTGTCGCATCCATAGAATGCCTTGTCTTTGATCGTCGTCAAGGCAGCCGGAAGAATGACCTCTTCCAGACAGGCACTGTCCGCAAACGCTCCCTTTTCGATCACCGTAACAGTGTACAGCAATGTATAGACAGTCCTGGTATTGCCCGCGGGATATTGGATCAAAGTCTGACAGTCTCTGCTCAGCAAAACGCCATCCAAGGTATAATAGGCCGTGTTTTTAGTATCTGCGGTAATAGTTTCCAACCCTGAACAGGCAAACGCGCCTTCGCCGATCGTCTGGACACTTCTGCCCAAAGTGACCGTCTTCAGGCTGTCGCAGAAGGCAAATACATTGTTCCCCAGAACTGTGACTTTATCGGGGATCGTCACGCTTTCTAAAGAAGAACACCCGCTGAACGCGGAATCACCGATCGACTCCACATTCTTCCCGATCATGAGTGTCTGCAAGTTGGAACATCCTAAAAACGCGTTCGCTTCGATCGCTGTCACATTAGCGCCGATCACTACGCTCTCCAGTGTCTGATAATATGAAAGCGCGTTTTCGGCGATCCCGGTGACTGAGTACTTTCTCTCGCTATTCGCGACAACCGCGGGAATCTCCAGCGCGACGGGAGTATCCGCGTAATCACACACACAAACCGTTCCGGAAGAGCCGGACTCCGTAAGAACCCGGTAAGTCAAAGCGTCAAAAGTAAATATTTCACCGACACTTGCCTGCGTACTGATTGAGAAACAAACCGCCAGAGACGGGATCAGCGATTTCAAAATTTTGGAGTATGATTTTCCTTGGAAATAAAATTTCAGATCTCTTATTTTGCCAGTCATAGTTTATTGAATGATACCAAAAATGACGTATTGTTGTCTCTGCGAACAGAAAACAACACGGCTATGCTGAAAATCTTTCCTCCGATTGTCAAGAAAAATAGAATAATAATCTCTCTCCGTAGTGGTTAAAGAGAAAACAGAAGAATACTCAAATGGTCAATAGGCGTAAAATTAGGAATTGAATTCCTAAAATTACGCCAAAATTAGGAATTGAAGTACTAAAATTAGCATTATTTTAGAAAATTTTGTTTTAATTTTAGGCGAATTTTAGTAGAATAATTCCCGAACTGCAAATAAACGCAGTGGATGAAAGGAAACAATATGGGGAAAGCCAGACAAATAACCTCCTCAATAGCAAAGATAAAGAACCGAAAAACAGGTCGTATCCTGGTCATCACCGGGGCTAGACAAGTAGGCAAGACGACATTGGTGAAAAATTTACTCGATGACTATACCTATCTGTCCATTGAAGACCCTGTTGTGCGAGGCAGTTATACACAACTGACTTCTTCACAGTGGCACACTCTCTACCCCAAAGCCTCACTGGATGAGGTGCAGAAAGCGCCCGTCCTGATAGAGAGCATCAAGGCCGCTTATGATCAATACCCGGATGTTCGCTATGTTCTGCTGGGGTCCAGTCAGTTGCTTCTGCTTCAGAAAGTCAGGGAGAGTCTGGCCGGACGCTGCACTATATTTGATATGTATCCCCTTACGCTGCCGGAACTTCAAACCTCCAACTGGTCGGATAATATCCAAATATCACTCTGGCAAAGATTACTCAAACAACAAACTCCGGACTTTTTCCCATCCTTCCTCATGGATCCCCGTATGGCCGCAAAAAAAGCCGCCTGGGACTATCTCCTGTGCTTTGGCGGGTATCCGGCACTTGTGGACGAGGAGCTGACTGATCAGGAGCGCTATCAATGGCTGCACGACTATGTGCGCACCTATCTGGAGAGGGATATCCGCGACTTGGCTTCCTTCCGGGATCTGGAGCCTTTTGTAAAACTTCAGCATTCCTTCGCTCTGCAAACGGCGCACACACTGAACGCATCCACTTTGTCCCGCGATTTGGGCATCAGCGCCAAAACAGTACAGCATTATCTGGAGTACCTGAACATCAGCTACCAGGCATTGACTCTGCCCTCCTGGTCACGCAATCAAAACAAACGCCTGACCAAAGCGCCCAAAGTCCATCTGCTGGATATGGGAGTACTTCAAGCGGTTCTGCGGAAACACGGCGGGCTGACCGGAGCGGAGTTTGAGAGTGCTGTCGTTTCTGAGCTTTATAAACAAGCCAGGAATATCCTGTCCAACGCCGATTTTTATCATCTGCGCACTTTGGACGGCAGAGAAGTGGATCTGCTGGTTGAGCTGGAAAACGGATATTTTGCCTTTGAGATCAAAATGGCATCGAACATCTCTAAGACAGATGCCCGGCATTTGCTGAAATTGGAGGAGTTCCTCGACAAGCCGCTGATCCACGCTTTCGTACTCTCCAATGACAACACGACCCGGCGGATCACGGATAAGATCACCGCGATTCACACGGCGATGTTCCTGGGGTAGCTAATTTCTCAAGCGCAGGAGGACTTTGCCGGACAGCTCCGCGCTGGGTTTGGTTCGTTCTTCATCCCAATAGCGGCGGCAGGTCCAGCTCAATTCCACTGACTGACAGCTGCTGAGAGTGTGCGGGAATATCTCTGGCTGTTCCAACGCGATCATTTGATTGGACAAGGAAGCGTATTCCCTTTGCAGCAGACGGTAGTGGATCTCTTCGCAGTCTCTCAGGAGTACGGTGACATTGCTTTCCTGCACCCGCAAAAGCAGCCGGTCTTCCGTGTCATAAACAAAGGAAACGATCCCGGCATTTGTCGAAACGGTCTCGGCTGCCGGCTCACTCTGCGTGTTAGTGCCAGCAAATTCCGGGATCTTTACCGCCAGAAAAAAGGGATCCGGCTGCGCGTCGGCAATAAAATCCGCGGACAGGAGTGTATCCGTCAAAATCGCTTTGGCGGCGCGCTCCTGTTTCAGGAGTTCGTCATTGTCGCGGATCACTCCGTAGCTTCGATTGGCCACCAGAGTCACCGTCATAACGACACTTAGAAAAATCACGATGATCCCCAGGCAGATGCTCATTTCCACCAGCGTAAAGCCGCCCTGCCAATATCTTGATTTTTGCCGCGCGGGATTCACCATAACTCCGATCGTGACGCTTTCCAGTTTTCGACTGTGTCCAGAATATCTTTCTGAGAGACGCTCCCCGTGTCTTTATAGGGATCTTCCTGGAACGATGTGAGGTTGTCTTGAGAGAGATTGATCTCGATCGAGTTGGTATGGAGTTTCCCCCGGCTGAGCCATTGGACGGAGATCAGCGCGCGGCGCATCGTGTCGTTGTAGCCCAGCACATTGCTTTCCAGGAAAGGTTTGATCTCGATCGTGCCGGCGTAGATGATATTGGTATCGGATATGCGGTTGGTCTGGAGTGTGCCGAACTCATTTGTGGAGACCAGCTCCACCACCGGGATGACAGGGATATCCGTTCCGTTTACTGGATCTGTGGCATAGGCCACAGCTTCATTGGTGGAGACCGTAATGGCTATGTCGTTGGTGCCGCTCTGGACGGGATAAAGGTAATCAATGAAATTCGTGTGGAAATTCCCGGCGCAAAGCAGATCCCAACGCAGCAGGCTCAAACGTTCCGCCTCGGCTGTCAGAATATCCGCGGAGCGATCCCATTCCCGGTTAGACTGGATCGTGGCCAGACAGAAGTTGATCCCGCCTGTGATGCCGAGAACGCTCAATCCCACAATAACCACGCTGATCAGCGTTTCTATCAGGGAAAAAGCACTCTCGACCTTTAATGCCCCGTCTTCAATTCTCAATGATTTCCTAGAGTTTAACGTCTTTCAGCCACTCCGCGTGTTCCAGAGCCCAGTCCACCGAGCGCTGGAAACCTTCTTCCGGCGACACCTGCGGCTTCCATCCCAGCAGTCTATCTGCTTTGCTGATGTCGGCCCAGGTCTCAGCGATATCCGCGATGTGGAAAGGTTTGTAGTTGATTTGTGCCTTCTTGCCCAGAGCTTTTTCGATGAAAGCGATCACTGCGTTGAGCGAGATCGGATTTCTTCCGCCGCCCAGATTGATGATCTCATAGCCCAGCGGTTTCATCGCGGCGACAGTGCCTCTGGCAATGTCTTCCACATAGGTGAAATCTCTGGATTGGGAGCCGTCGCCGAACAATTCGATCGGCTTGCCGTCCATGATCCACTTGATAAAGCGGAAGATAGACATATCCGGACGGCCCGCGGGACCGAACACGGTAAAGTAGCGGACAATGGTCGAATCCAGTCCGTAAAGTTTGTGATAGGAATAGGCCATCAGCTCGCCCGCTTTCTTGGAGGCGGCATAAGGCGACAGCGGTGTATTGACCGGAAGATCTTCTGTGAAAGGCATTTTCTGCCCGGCATAGAGCGAGGACGTGGAGGCCATCACGTGTTTTTTCACACCGTGTTTGCGCATACAGTCCAGGATGTTCAGGGTGCCCATGGCGTTGGTCGTCATGTACACGAACGGATTTTCCATGGAATAGCGCACACCGGCGCGGGCCGCCAGATTCAATACGGCCTCAAATTGATATTCCTCAAAAAGTTTTTCCAGCTCAGGCAGTTTTTCAATATCCAGCGGATAGAAGATGAACTTGCCGTCCGCGCTGACTTGTTTTCCGCTTTCAGGTGTGGCTGTCCAATAGATGCTTTGAGCCGGATCTTTGCTTTGCAGAAAACGGTCGTTCCCCAGCAGCCGGCTGAGCCGGTAGTCTTTTAAGCGGACATCATAGTAATCGTTCAAATTATCCAGACCGACCACCGTCCAGCCTTGACGCAAAAGCAGTTCCGCCGTTTTGGACGCGATAAAGCCGGCAACGCCTGTGACTAAAACAACCTTATTCTCACTCATGATTCTAATAAATTCCCGGCGGTTTTTCTCCTGATGCCGCCATCTGCTTCTATTGTATGCGATTACCCTCCTTTGGACAAGATATTAAAGAGGAAAACAGTGATCCGGCTCCGATACCGCCTCCGCGAAAAACTTCTTGACCCTTCCTCATTGAATAGTAAGACTTTTCAGCGGACGGATGTCTGCTTCATCTAATATGAACAGCGTTTTAAAGTGCATCGGCAGAATGATACACACACCCAAGATGATCTTTTTGGGGGTGATCCTCTGTATTCTGCCGCTGACCGGATGTGTCAGTTACCAGGACCAGGCCAGAGAGATACATCAATATTATCATTCCGGCGATTTCGATACCGCTCAGGCCGCTCTGAGCCGAAAGGCCAATAAAAAGGCCAAAGGCAAGGACGCTCTGATCTGGCGGCTGGAGGAGGCTTCGGCTCTCAGGGTCAACAACCGTCTGGAGGACAGTACGCGTTCTTTTGAGATCGCGGATCAGATGATCCGGGATTTCGAGGACAATTCCGCCAGTTTCCATCTGGGACAAGAAACGCTCTCCGCTTTCAGCAATCCGGCCAATATCACTTACGAGGGCTGGATGACCGACCGCATCATGGTCAGCACCTATCTGGGGGTACACAACATCATTCAGGGCAATGAGGACGCCGCCCGTGTGCATTTGAACAAAGCCTATCAGCGCCAAAGGGATGCTGTCACCAGGAACGCCAAACAAATCGAAAAGGAACAGGAGGAGCTGCGCCGCGGCAGCCAGTCCGGACAGGCCGTCTCTGACCAACGGGTCAACAACCAGGTGAACAGTCTCTACACCGACCTGAAAAAACTGGAACCCATCGCGGATTATGTCAATCCCTTTACCTCTTACATCCGGGGACTTTTCTTCCTTTATTACGCGACCGATGCCGGTGATCTGGACATTGCCCTGAAATCCCTCCAGCAAGCTGCCGCGTTCGCTCCCGGCAATTCTTATGTGAAACAGGATCTGGCTCTGGCCGAATCTTTCACCAAAGGCGAAGGGGTCCTGCCGAATGTGACCTATGTCATCTTTGAAAGCGGCTCCGCTCCCTGGCTGGAACAGGAGCGCATCGACCTGCCTCTGCCGATAGATAAAGGCATCTATTCTTTCAATGTCGCCTTTCCGGTCTTTATGCCCCAATACGGAGTCAACACACTCCAGGTCCGATCCGGCTCTCAAGTACATCAGACTCAGATGCTGGCCGATATGAACCGGATCTTCGGCACGGATTTCCAGCGGGAACTGCCCCGCATCGTCGCCCGTACCATTGCCACGGTGGTACTCCGTCAGGCGGCCTCCATTGCCGCCAATCAGGCATTGAAGAACACGGGCAATGACGCCGCTCAGATCCTGGGCGGCTTGGCCATTCTGGCGGCACAAGCCTCTGTGAATATCGCCGATACCCGTTCCTGGACACTGCTGCCCCAAAACTTCCAGATCTGCCGCATTCCCACTCCCAGAGACGGACGGCTGACTCTGGTGGACGGCCGCCAGAACGCGCTCGTCAATCTGCCTCCCGGTCATGGACCTAACCTGGTCTTTGTCAAATCGCCGGGGCAAGGCACCACCCGTATGATCATCTGGAGCCGCAAACTGGGCAGCGACCAGTAAGGCTCCATCTGTTAAAAAATCCCCGATGCTGTTTCACATCGGGGATTCTTCGTTTTTACCGTGAAACGGTTATTTCACTTCATGCACACGGAAATAACGTCCGGTCTCCAGTACTTCCACAACGACTTCCGTTTCTTCCTCGTCCGCTATGAAAGGTTCTCCGATCCTCTTCCAGTCATGGGTACTCAAATCCGTACAGGCTTCCAGCTGATACGTTTCTCCCAGAACCAGATAAAGTGTCAGCTTGATCTGCTTCACTTCCGCTTTCAGTCCCACATATTTGAACGGACTGCCCACTTTGACCGTGGTTTCCTCGGAATATCCGCTGCCGGGATTGTCCAGAATGATTGCTGTCACCATACCGTTCTCTACGATACAATGCGCTTCGGCACCTTCGCCAAATTCATCTTTGATACGGACTTTCGGTTCAAACTCATACCCCCAGCCGCAATCCGTCACGGTGATACCCACGATGAAACCGTTTACCATTTGCAGTTCCGCAGTAGCTCTGTAGGGTTGAGTCAAACTCAGTGCCGCCGGGGAACTCTTCTCTGCTCCGCCACGGTTGATGGCCATCGCTGTATATGTTCCCACATCGGAACCTTTCACATACTCTATGCTGTAAGTTGTTTCGGTAGCACCGCTGATAGCCGTTCCATCCTTGTACCATTGATAGCTGTCCGCGTTCAGAGCTTCCACGGTAAAGACCACATTTGTCCCGTTATCCACCGTCACACTGACAGGGTTCACGATAATGGTCGGCGGCTGAAGCAAACTCAGAACAGCCACATTGCTCACCGTTTTCCCTTCGGTATTGGTAACAACTACCTGATAATTGCCTAAATCTTCAGCTGTTACGCTTTCGATGGCGTATGTCTCACTGATTGCTCCTTCAATAGCAACATCATCTTTATACCATTGATAGTTCAAAGGTGCTGTTCCTTCTGCACTGACAGTGAAAGTGACAGAATCTCCTTCCAACACTGCTTGACTCTTAGGCTGTTCCTCGATTTGCGGGGCTTCTATCCACAATGTTGCAGGCCGTCCACACCAAGGATTAGTCCAACCTTTTGTTCCAGGTCTATAATAAATCACTGCTGGTGTAGAAAAGGGGGCACCACCTGTATTGGGAGCATTACCCTCAAAATAAACAGCAGTCAGACTATTGCAATTAGAAAATGCCCCCCCTTCAATATAAGTCACACTGGTCGGGATTGTCACACTAGCAAGACTAACACACCCTGTAAATGTCCATCCTCCAATAGAAGTCACACTGTTAGGAATCGTTATACTATTCAAACTACTGCAATATTGGAATGCATATTCTCCAATAAAAGTCACACTGTTGGGAATTGTAATATTGGTCAGACTTTGGCAACTGTCAAATGCATTTTCCCCTATAGAAGTCACTCTTTCAGGGATTATGATACTATTCAAACTAATGCATTCGTGAAATGCTCTATTTCCAATGGAAATTATATTATTAGAGATAACAACATTCGTTAGAGATCTACATGCATAAAATACTCCATCCTTAATAGAGGTAACATTGCCAGGAACTATTATACTGGTCAAACTACTACACCCAGAAAATGCGCCCCAACCAATAGAAGTTACACTATCCGGAATGGTAATATTAGTCAGTCTTGTACAACTACCGAATGCATTATTTCCAATAGAAACCACTCTGTTAGGAATTGTTATACTGACCAAATTTCCACATTCACTAAAAGCATTGTCTGAAATTGAAGTAATGCTACTTGGAATTGTTATACTCTTTAATCGACTACATCCCTCAAAAACAGAACTTGGAAAAATAGTTATTGAATAGATGTACTCACTATTTCTAACAGATTCAGGAATCACTATATCACCCAATATTTCTCTAGATTCAGGTTCTACCGAAACAGTTCCGGTCTTGGCTGCTTTATCTTCACTATAAACCGTATATTTCAACTGGTCTTTGATGAAGGTTTCGCCTATCGCGGCTTGTGCTTTTGGCAAGATCAGCAATGATGCTAAAATTACCAATGATAACATCAAGCGTGTAAATACACCTGAACAATTATTTGTTTTGTTTATCCTATTCATAACTTACTTATGATTAAATTATTTCACTTCATGTACTCGAAAATAGCGACCAGTCTCGATTACATTTACTAGAATCTCAACCGTTTCATCCTCTGCTATGAAAGGCTCTCCTACTTTTTCCCATGTTTTCAAATCTCTGGAACATTCCAGTTGATATTCTTCTCCTAAGGTCAAGTGCATTGTGATCAACACATCTTTGACTGCAATCTCCATTGAATTGTATTTAAACGGACTGCCTACTTTGACCTTAGTTTCCTCGGAGTACCCGCTGCCGGGATTGTCCAGAATGATCGCTGTCACCATGCCGTTTTCCACGATACAATGAGCTTCGGCACCTTCACCAAATTCATCTTTGATGCGGACTTTCGGCTCGAATTCATAGCCCCAGCCGCAATCCGTCACAGTGATACCCACGATGAAACCGTTCACCATTTGAAGTTCCGCAGTGGCTCTATAGGGTTGGGTCAAACTCAGTGCCGCCGGGGAACTCTTTTCCGCTCCGGCACGGTTAATGGCCATTGCCGTGTAAGTTCCCACATCGGAACCTTTCACATAGTCTATGCTGTATGTTGTTTCGGTAGCTCCGCTGATAGCGACCCCATCCTTATACCATTGATAGCTGTCAACGTTCAGAGCTTCCACAGTGAAGACCACATTCGTTCCGTTATCCACCGTTACACTGACCGGATTCACAATAATGGTCGGCGGCTGAAGCAAACTCAAAACTGCTACATCACTCACCGCTTCCCCTTCGGTATTGCTAACGAATACTTTGTAGTTTCCTAAATCTTCAGCTGTTATGCTTTCGATGGTATATGTTTCATTGATCGCACCTTCAATAGCAATTTCATCTTTGTACCATTGATAGTTTAAAGGTTCTGTCCCTTCCGCGCTGACAGCGAAAGTAACAGTATCTCCTTCTAACACCTCTTGACTCTTAGGCTGTATTTCGATTTCTGGTGCTTCTATCCACACTGTCGCAGGTCGTCCACACCAAGGATTAGTCCAACCTTTTGTTCCAGGTCTATAATAAATCACCGAAGGTGCTACAAATGGCATACCACCAAAAAACATCTCTCTAAGTTCTGGTGCATTCCCCTCAAAATAAACAGCTTTCAGATTACTACAACCAGCAAATGCATTCTCTTCAATAGAAGTCACACTCTTAGGAATCACAATACTGGTCAAACTACTACAATCAATGAACGTACCATACCCAATCTCTGTCATCCTATTCGACATTGTGATACTGGTTAGACTGTAGCATCCTACAAATGCTTGTATGCCAATAAAATTTACACTATTCGGTATCGTTATACTGATCAAACTACTGCAACCATCAAATGCATCAGGCCCAATATAATTCACACTATCTGGTATTGTTATACTCGCCAAACTCTTACAAAGCATAAACGCACTATCACCAATTGAAGTTACACTATCCGGCATCGTTATACTAGTCAGACTGCTACAATAATTGAATGCACTATTTCCAATTAAAACTACACCATCCGGTATTGTTATATCGGTTAGACTGTTGCAATTTTCAAATGTATACTCATTAATAGAAGTTATATTGTCTGAAATGATTATACTCGTCAGACTTCTGCAACCAGAAAATGCATAATTTTGAATAATAGTCACACTGTTAGGGATTATGATACTCTCCAGTCTGTTGCATTCACGGAATGCTGAATCTGGAAGAATAGTTACCAAATAGGTGTATTCATCATTTTCAATAGATTCAGGAATTACAATATCCCCCGATATTCTCTTAGAAACAGCTTCCACTGAAACCGTTCCAGTCTTAGTCGATTTATCTTCCGTATAAACCGTATATTTCAACTGGTCTTTGATGAAAGTTGTGCCTATCGCAGCTTGTGCCTTTGGTAAGATCAGCAGAGACGCTAAAATGACCATGGATAACATCAGGTGAGTAAATATACCTGAACAATTATTTGTTTTGTTTATTCTATTCATAACTTATTTATGTTCACTAGCATCCCATAAGAGAATGAAAAAAGTATTCGTTTTTGTATTGGAGAATAGGGAATAACCAATTGATTTGCAATGGAGAATGAAAACAGAGATCGTGCAGTATTTTTGAATGAATCAATCGATAGCACCTCTCAAAATTGAGATTCATAACTCTTTGAAAATCAATGTTAGTTTTCTCACTTTTCAGAGTTATGGGATGATAGTGATTTATGTTAAATTATTTCACTTCATGTACACGGAAATAACGACCTCTGTCTGTTACTTCCACACGGATTTGTAAGGTCTCATCCTCCGCAATGAATGGTTCACCCACTTTCTCCCAAGTGATATGGTCTTCCGTACATTCCAACTGATACTCTCTCCCCAAGGTCAAGTGCATCGTGATCAATACTTCACTTACTTGGATTTCCATAGAATTATAAGTAAACGGACTGCCGATTTTGACTGTTGTTTCCTCAGAATATCCTCGTCCCGGCTTATCAACAACAACAGCCGTCACGATCCCATTCTTTACGATACAATGTGCTTCAGCTCCCTCACCTTGCTCGTCTTTGATTCTGACTTTTGGCTCAAAATCATAGCCCCAGCCACAATCAGTCACAATGACCTCCACAACATAACCATTCACCATTTTCAATTCCGCTGTGGCTCTGTATGGTTGAGTCAGACTCAAGACTGCTGGAGAACTCTTCTGTGCTCCAGCACGGTTGATGGCCATTGCTGTGTAAATCCCCACATCGGAACCTTTCACATAGTCTATACTGTAAGTTGTTTCGGTAGCTCCACTGATAGCCGTTCCATCCTTGTACCATTGATAGCGGTCCGCATTCAAAGCTTCCACCGTAAAGACCACATTCGTCCCATTATCCACCGTTACACTGACCGGATTCACAATAATGGTCGGCGGCTGAAGCAAACTCAAAACTGCTACATCACTCACCGCTTCCCCTTCCGTATTGCTAACAACAACCTTGTAATTGCCAAAATCTTCAACTGTTATATTCTCAATGGTGTATGTATCTTCTGTCGCACCTTCAATAGCAACTTCATCCTTGTACCATTGATAGTTCAAAGGATCAGAGCCTTTAGCATCAACGGAGAAAGTAACAGAATCACCTTTGAGTAAAGCAAAACTTTCCGGTTGTACATCAATTTCTGGAACTCCTGCATATCCAACAGCTAATCCTCCATTAGCAATATCTCCCACCAAGCGGAAGCTATCATTAAACCAGCTATGTTCACCCTGCGCTGCATAGAATTCCAGACAAGCATCTATAGCTTGTTCAAAATAAAGAAGTCTTACATTATAAACGCCTTTTGACGGGAAATTAAAAGAAGCTATCGTATCATCCATAGATCTTGGTTCTAACCATATACTAGAACAATCAAAATTATCTCCTGTTATGTTTAATTTAAAACCATCATCACTGAAAACACCAAATGACCATACTCCTGCTTCGGGGATAAAAATTTTTCCTTCTATGAGCAAAACAAAATTATCCAAATCTTCTCCTTTAGAAGTTTGTCCAGGAAACAGTGATGGATTTTCAAAATGAACTCGAGATAACATATCTAAACTGAGATAGTCATAAAAATTTATCATACTATGTGATTCATAAATTGGATCGCGACTCCATTGTAAAGTGTCTGTTATACAACTTTCAGCATCATCCACATTATCAATACTGGTGTTAGACTGATAACTAGTAACAAGAAATCCATTTTTGGGTAAATCATAAACCTTTAAATCAGCAGAATCACTTATTTTATACCCTTCTGAATTATGAATAACTACGCTATAACTACCTCCATCCTTATTTCCGACATTATTAATTGTATAACTCTCATTTATTGCACCATCAATAACCTTTCCATCTTTATGCCACTGATAGCTCAATTCTCCCATTCCATAAGCCAGAACAGTAAATGTTGCAGGATTTCCTTTTGCTACTGACAAACTTGCTGGTTGTTTGATAATGCTAATTTCGGAGGCACTTATCATTATTGTAGGTCTATCTCCCCAAGAATCCCACCATCCTTCAGTTCCTTCATAATAATAAATGGTTGCCGGAGCATCATAAAATACATCTCCACCTAATTCAGGAGCATTTCCTTTGAATAAAACAGATTCTAACTTACTACAATAACCAAATGCTGCACCTTCAATAGTATTGACAGCAACAGGTACTTCTATATGCTTCAAATTTCTGCAATATTGAAATACACAATGACTAATAACAGTAATATTTTCAGGAAGATTGACATTTATTAGATTAATACACTCTTTAAATGCATAACTCTCAATAGAAGTAACACTATTAGGAATAAATACATGGGTTAATGATTCACATCCAAAAAATGCCCTAATACCAATAGTTGATACTCCTTCACCTATTGTAACACCACTTAACTTACTACAGGCATTGAATGCTGATCCACCAATAGATGATACCGTATATGTAATCCCATTATTTTCGACAGAACCAGGAATTAGAATGTTTCCTGAAATTTCTATAGATTCCGCTTCCACAGAAACTGTTCCTGTCTCTGTTGCTTTATCTTCAGTAAGCACTGTATATTTCAACTGGTCTTGAATAAAACTATCCCCCACTTTAGCTTGCATATTTGGCAAGATCAACAATGATTCCAAAACGACCATGGTTGCCATCAGATGCTTTATCAGCTCTGATCCTCTATTTAGTTTACTTATTCTTTTCATAGTTATCTAAAAAATCCTTATTCAATAAATCGCAGTAAATGAATACCTTTTCTCCCATTTCAGGTTGACTTCCCTTGAACTGTACGGATGTCAAACTTCTGCAATCCAAAAATGCCGCGTCTCCCAATCGAGTCACACTTTCTGGAATGACAATACTTTTCAGGCGATAACAAAACGCGAATCCTGCGACGTCAATTTCTGTCACACTGTCCGGGATCGTGATTTCTTCCAGATCCCAGCAGCAGCAAAATGCGGCATCGTTAATGATGGTGATTCCATTTGGAATATTTATATTTTTCAAACTGAGGCATCTGTAGAATGCATATGATTCTATGGATGTCACACTTTCCGGGAGAACCACTTTTTCAAGCTTATAACAAGAATGAAATGCTGCACCCCCTATAGAAGTGATCCCATTTGGAATCGTAATGCTTGTTAATTTCATACAGCCGCCGAATGCCCAATCAGAGATTACCGTGACAGAATAGGTGTATCCATCCTTTTCAACGGTTTGGGGAATCGTAATATCTCCCGATATATCTTTAATGTCATTTTCCTCAGAAATCTTTCCGTCTTTAACGGTGTTATTTTTAGTGGGAGTATTCTTAGGGCGATATCTATATTTCAGCTGATCTATTATGAAAATATCACCTCTGGCTATAGCTGCTTGAACTTCAGAGTCTGCCACTACAGAAACTGTTCCGGTTTTAGCAGTGTTATCCTCAGAGAGAACTGTATATTTCAACTGGCCTATTATGAAAGTATCACCTACAGAGGCTTGAGAGTGGAAAGGAGTAAAGAATAGAACAGCCAGGCTGAAAGCCATCAATGCTGTAAGACGAGAAAATCTGTTTGTCATGTTGTCCTTTCAGTTTCAGCTCGGTTAAAAAAGTTTGATCTGAAAGGATGTTTTGAAATCCTGGCGGGAAAAGAAAGGGTGTCATCAGTGCCACAACAGGACTTTTCCTGCTCTACGTGGTCGCCATTCTGTTTCCCTCACTGAGGTTCTCCAAAACCCGTTATATGGAAACACGAAGAGACACCCCACGAGGGGGCGCTTCTAACAAGTTTGGCCATATAACTAAAAATTTGGAGATTTCAGTGAAGACCGCAACTGTTTTGACGCTAAGCGTTAAAACTATTTATTATTCAATAATTTATCTTTATTTCCGTTCCTCATTGGCACCGTGCCACGAGGAACGACCAGAACAAGGTAACAAACATTTTTCAATAGCGCAAGGCCGATATTAAAAGAACCACAGATTCACACCGATAAACCCAGATAATATATTGTTATCAAATTGTTTATAAAATATCCGTGTAAATCCGTATCCATCCATGGTTCTTTCTGTCACCGGTTCCCGGTGACAGAACCGAACGTCAGTCTCGCACCGAACATCGGCACCGCCATGATAAAAAAAAAGAGGGACTCTTCAGTCCCTCCCGTAAAATCTATTCAAAAAAGCGGATCCTATTCCGCGTAAACGTACTTCGCCGCCTCGCTCTGAGGTATCTCATACTCGGCCGCAAGCTGTTCGATGATCTGTTCCTTGGATAATCCTAACTGGCGATACAGCTTTATGGTTATCTGTATCCCTTTTTGGATCCCTTCCAAACGTCCTTCTTGAATTCCTTCCAAGCGTCCTTCCTGAATTCCTTCCAAGCGTCCTTTTTGGATCCCTTCTTGGATACCTTTTTGGATTCCTTTTTGGATACCTTTTTGGATTCCTTCCAGACGTCC
>DBVN01000040.1:0-19561 GCA_002308515.1 Verrucomicrobia bacterium UBA1263
CCAGAGATGCTGGTCAAGACCCAAACCTATTTTCGATCTGATATTTCTGTCGAAAAGACTTGTCATCCGTTTTATGAATGACTAGAATGGAACGGGATTGGTTCATACAATGAAACTGAAAGTTTTTCTTTTCACGCTGTTCCTGACCGCGGCACAAGCCGTTATGGGACAAATCAGTGTCAACGTAACACTGGATCAGGACATCTATCTTTCCGGTGAATCGGTCATCGCGACCGTCGAGATCACCAATCTTACGGGGCAGAGCCTGAAACTGGGCACTCAACCCAACTGGCTGGAATTCCATATCGAGTCCAAATCCGAGATCAAACCCTATATCAACCGCTTGGGCGAGATGGATATGAGCGGAGAGTTCACTCTGGGAGCCTCCATGAGCGCCAAACGCAGCATTGATATCCTGCCCTACTTCGAGATCCTGAAGTCCGGACTTTACAACCTGACGGCCAGCATCCACATAGACGGATGGGAAAGCGATTTTACCAGTCCGGTCGTTTCGTTCAATGTCTTTAACGGCGTGGAAGTTCTGACCTTTGATGTCGGAGTGCCGCCCAAAGAAGATGAACCGCCTACCCTCATGCCGGAGATCCGCCGCTACGCCATCATCCGTGTGGCTTACCTGAACAAAATGCGCCTGTACACACGCATCACCGACCAGAGCGGCCAGACCTATTTCAAAGTCATCCCGGTCTGCGGCACCGTGGCCTTCAGCGATCCCAAGGCCATCGTGGATACAAAGAGCAACCTGCACATTCTGAATCAGATCCACGCCAAAAGATTCATCTACTTTGTAATGGATACCGACGGAGTGATGCTGAAACGTGAATTCTACGACTACATCGGTTCCAAACCGGCTCTCTATAAACACGCGGATGGTTCCGTATCCGTGCGCAACGGCGTGCGCATCCGTACCAGCGCGGATTATCCCCCTTCTCCGGCTCCTGTTCAGCCGCCTTCCATCATCACGAAACCGGGCGACTCCATCACCAACGCGGTCCCCGATCTGAAGACGATGACCAAGGAAGAAAAGAAACGCTATAAAGAAGAACAGAAGCGGATCAAGGAGGAAAAACGCCGCCTTGAAAAAGAAGAGAAAAAACGCAAGAAAGCTGAAGAAAAGATGTAAAGAGCAATAAATTTTGTAATATAAAGTCCATCAGTTATTTATGGATAAATTACAAATTCATTGATCTTTATCATGACCAAGAAAAACAAAATTTTCTAAAATTCAGCTTGCAAATCAGCCCTTCTCATGAGATGCTGTCTGCGGGATTCGTTCGTAATCTTATACAATCCCATATAATCCCGTAAAGACGCAAGGCCGGTTTGGAAGGGTTCTAAATATCGGTCATTTTTTGATTTATACGAATATGTACGCTGTTGTTGAAACTGGTGCGAAGCAATACAAGGTCACTGCTGGTGACACATTGCAAGTGGAGCGTTTAGACGCTGAGCAGGGTAAATCCGTTACCTTGGATAAAGTTCTTTTGGTGAATAATGATGGTCAAGTGACCGTAGGCACGCCCACTGTGAGCAATGCCAGTGTTGTTGCCGATGTGGTGAAACACATTCGTGGTGAAAAGGTTATTTCTTTCAAAATGAAGAAACGCAAAGGTCACCACAAAACGATCGGTCATCGTCAAGAACTGACCGTTCTCAAGATTAAAGAAATTAAAGCGTAAGGAGATTTTCTCATGGCACATAAAAAAGGTCAAGGTAGTAGCCGTAACGGTCGTGACAGTAATCCGCAAATGCGCGGTATCAAATGTTTTGGTGGTGAAGTAGTCAAAGCCGGCAGCATCATCGTGCGCCAGGTCGGTACCAGATTCCATCCGGGCAAAAATGTGGGCCTGGGTCGTGACTGGACGCTCTTCGCTCTCACCGAAGGCCGTGTGAGCTTTGACAAGCTCAACCGTCGTGTCAGTGTTCTTCCTCTGGAAGAAGCTGCTGCCGCGAAGTAAGGATTTTCCCTGGTATCCTGATATATTTATTTGTTTGTTTTCATAAGCATACGGCGAGGTTTTTCTGCCTCGCCGTTTTTTCAACTTTAACACACTCTTCATCAGATGTTTATTGACCAAGTCAAAGTTTACGCGCGTGCCGGTCACGGCGGCAAAGGATGTGTCGCCTTCCAGCGCGAAGCCTATCGTCCCAAGGGCGGCCCCAGCGGCGGCAACGGCGGACGCGGAGGCAGTGTTATCCTGGAAGCGGACCACGATATCAATAACCTGGTCAACCAGTACTATACCCCCCGGCTGATCGCCGAAAACGGTCAGGCCGGCATGGGGAAAGGCATGGACGGACTGGCCGGCAAAGACATCATCGTCAAAGTCCCCTGCGGCACTTTGGTCTGGCGTCTGCCCTCACCGCCGGATCCCGCGGATCAGGAAATGAATGATGAAGAGATCGCGGCGCTGAAACCCACTCTCCGCCAGACCGGCAATGAAGTCGCCTGGGAATTCGACCTTTCCAAAAACGTCCCGGTCGTCCGCACCAATATCAACGAGGCAGAAAAAGAATTCGTGTGCGACCTTCTGGAACACGGCCAGCAGTTCGTTCTGTGCAAAGGCGGCCGCGGCGGTCTGGGCAACCGGAATTTTGCCACACCGACACGGCAGACACCCCGCTTCGCCCAGCCGGGAGAAGAAGGCGATGAGGGATATTATCTGCTGGAACTCCGCATTGTGGCGGACGCCGCGCTGGTGGGATTTCCCAACGCGGGCAAATCCACTTTGCTGACAGCTATTTCCAGAGCGCGTCCCAAAATCGCTCCCTATCCTTTCACAACGCTTCATCCTCAGATCGGCATCGTGGAAGATCCCGTGGATTACCACCGCATGACCGTCTGCGACGTTCCCGGACTGATCCCCGGCGCGCATGAAAACAAGGGACTGGGTCATGCTTTCCTGCGTCACATCCGCCGCTGTAAAGTCATTGTTCTGCTGCTGGATATGGCCGGAAGCGAAGGCCGTAAGCCCTGGGATGACTATCGCCAGCTGCTTCAGGAGCTGGAATACTATGATAAAGGATTATTGGATCGTCCCCGTCTGGTCGTTGCTAATAAGATGGATGAACCCGGCGCGGAAGAACTTCTGAAACAATTCAAGCGCCACATCCGCAAAACTCCGGTCATACGTCTCAGCGCGGCGTTTGATGATGGGATTTCTGAATTTCTGGCAAAATTGAGAGAAACGGTCGATTCCGTTAAAGACGAACAGCCTCTACCTCAAGGCATAAGTGAAGAGAACGCTTAGTCCCTTGACGGCGTTCTCATAAATCAAAAAGACAATAGCCATCCCCGCCACGGGAGTGAAATCTATCTTGCTGATCTGCAGCGGCAGGAAGTAGAGCGGAGTCAATATCCTGCGGGTGAAAAAGTGCAGATAAGTCCAAATGGGTGAACCGCCCAGATAAATATAGCTGTTCAGGAAGTAGATAAAAATCAGCAGCGCCAGCAGATGACACCACGGCAGATAGGCACACAGCCCCATGACCAGGCTTTCACAAAAAACAGATTTAAGAGTCTGAACCGGAAAGATATTGATCTTTTCCAGAATCAAACAAAACAGGAACCACAAGGGAGCTGTGATCATTCCCGGCAGAAGGATCCGGAATATCACCGGCCACTTGATGACCGGCTTTGTAAAAATATAGATCCCCTTGTGCAGCAGATTGTTTTCATTGACATTGTCCCCGTAGTTCACCAACCCCAGGAAAAGTATCCAGGAATAGAAAATCAGCAGGATCTGAGCAAATCCCGCCAGTGAAAACACCATCATGTGCAGAAGGTTATCCGAACGGAACGGTATGGAGACCGCGCCAAACTTCAGCATCGCGTTCCACTCTATCCCCATTCCTATCTGCCAATAGATAAACGGTCTCAGAAATAAAATGGCCACCAGCGGCAGCAGCGTTTTCCAGGAAAAACCCGGTTCCGCTTTATGGGAAATCGTGCGCCCCACGTGTCCCAAATCGGTGACCCGCTTCTTTTGATCGGCAGACAACCCCATTTGCCAGTTTGCCCATAGCAAAACGGCAATCACGCTGAGAGTTAAATCTAAAATGCCCATTTTATAAACTCAGGCAGACCTTTTTCCATACCTGAAGGCTCTTCCACCCTAGCCAAGAAAAGCCTAAATATCAAGTCCTAGTTAGGAACCCGCCGCTAAAGTGATAAAGGCGCGTCCAGCGACGGCGGCACAAAAACCGGTTTGATCAGACTTATCCCCAACCCGGTCAATGTCTTTTCAAGTTTGGCATACATCGCTTCATCCTTATAAGTGCCAACGATCGCTCCGCCGGAACCGCAGAACTTCGCGCTGGCTCCCACCGAGCGAGCCGCCGCCACCATTTCCAGATTGCCCTTGCTGATGCGGTACAATTCCTTGCGCTTGTCAAAATTAGCATCCAGCAGAGGCCCAATGACTTCATGTCCCTGACGTTTGAGCAAAGCATCCTTTACCCGATCCGTCAGATCCGCCCAGTAGCGCATGGCCTCCACGACCTCCGGTTCACCCCGGTTGAAACGGCCGCGGATGTCATTATGGAAGACCTCTGTTCCCTCGCTCATATCATCCCGATACGCAACATAGATGGGAGGCAGCTGATTTTGTGACAGATACTCATACCGTCCAAAACCATGTTCATCCATATACTCCTTGTTGAAATCCATATAGACGACCCCTTGATAGACCTGAGCCACACGATCCTGAAGACCGGCCGGGATGCCCAGCTCCTTATTCTCCACCGACAGGATCAGATTGGCCTGTACCGGTTTTGGAATGATTGTTCCGTAAAACGCCATCAACGCCCTCAGACAGGCGGTGATGATCGCGCTGGAACCGGCCATGCCTACGCGGCTGGGGATGTTCGTACTGTAGCGCAAAGTGAAATTGCGGTCATCCAGCTCGATATGATTCATGACGCAGTAATCATGGAAACGCTTGATCGTCGCTTTCAGCAGACGGATGCCGCCATAGTAGCCATTCAGCTGCACATCGTTTGCCAAGTCCTTGATACTGTCAAATTTCGATTCATCGCGCGTGTTCGGAAGGATCTCCAGTTCCGGTGTCTGATAAAGCGTGACACAGGCTTGGTAGTTGCTGAACGAAAAGGAAATCGTCTTCCCGTGATATCCGTCGGAGGGATTGCCCACCAGACCGGCACGCGGATACGCTATAGATTTGATGATCATTTCAGTTCTTTGATGATTTGATTCAGTTTCTGTCCGTACTCTACATAAGAACGATATTGTTTTTCCTCGGAAGCCTTTACGTTCTCGTCATGGAATACCACGGCTATATGCGGCTCGATGCTGACGCCCTTGTTATAACCGTTTGCTTTTAAATCGGATAAAATCTCTTTGACATATCCCTTCCCTTCACCGGGGAAAGTATAAACGGCATCTCCCTTCAAAACATCCCAATAAGCGTCTTTGATGTGGATATGCTCGATATAGGGTTTCATCTGCCAGTAGAAAGCCCAGGCATTCTGCTTGGGATAAGGCTCTTCCTTGCTGCGGTCATTGTTGAAGATCGGATTGCCCGTATCAAAAACCCACTTCAGACCGGGTACATTCTCCAGCAGCCGCAGAGCGTGCTTATAACTCATTCCGCCATAGTTCATGCAATTCTCATGCACAGGCGTGATCCCGGCATCCAGAAACCGCCGGGTGATCTCGCGCATCCGGCGGAACCGTTCTTCCTCGTACTGCTCATTGCCCGGTTCAATGGCAAAGCTCATCACACGGATGTACTTCGTGCCCAAGCGCGTCATGCGGTCAATAGCACGGCTGACCTCTTCCAGTGTCGGTTCAAACGGCTGAGTGATCTTCTTGGCCCAGTTGCCGATAGTCGAGCCGAAGCAATAAACATTCACCCCGGAATCCTTGATTTGTTTCTCGACCTGTTTAAAGGCTTCTTCGGGAATGTCATGGATGTTTCCTTTGGGGAAACCCGGCACTTCCACCGCGCGGGCTTCGATGTGATTCCAACCCAATTCACGAGTCGCGCGGATCTGCGTTTCCATCAGTGCGCCGGCCTCGTCACTAATACCCATTAAAATCATAAGTAAATCCTATTTTGAAAATGACTTAGAAAAATCGCCGCTGTCCACTTCACGCACTTTCTTCACGTGCGTGGAATGGGCAATCAAATCTTTCAGTTTTGCCTCATACGCGGCGCTGTCCAGCGGCAGTTCGATGGTCTGATTGGTCAGCGAGCTGTAAAGGATGCTGTTCGCCAGCTCCACGGAATGGATACCCTCTTCGGCCGGAGCGATCAACGGCTTCCCGTCCAGGATAGCATCCACAAAGTTCTGCGTGATCCGTTTATGCTGAGCGCCCGTATTTTCATACGGGATGCTGATCTCCCAAACATCCGGCTTGGCGAAACCGATCTTGGATTCCTCGCAGAATTTCTTCATATCCTGCTCGTTCCGGGTGAAAGTGATCTTGCCGTTCTCAAAGACCAGCCGTCCGCGTGTACCGGCGATCTCCAGCCGGTTCGTTCCGGGAGCCTCTCCCGTGCTGGTCACAAATACACCTGTCGCCCCATTGGGATACTCCAGGTACGCGGTCACATTATCCTCCACCTCAATATCATGGTACTTGCCGATCTGGCAAAATCCCCTGACTTTGGAAGGCATTCCACAGAACCACTGCAACAGATCCAGATTATGCGGACACTGGTTCAGCAGGACTCCGCCGCCTTCGCCTTTCCAAGTGGCGCGCCAGCCGCCGCTGGCATAGTAAGCCTCTGTGCGGAACCAGTCTGTGTTGATCCAGTTCACTCGCACGATCTCTCCTAACTCACCAGTGGAGATCAGTTTCTTGATCTTTTCAAACTTGGGATCTGTCCGCAATTGGAACATAGCGGCAAAGACCTGTCCCGGTTTCTTATGGGCTGCGATAAGTCTCTCGCAGTCAGCCTTGTGAACAGATATCGGCTTTTCTGTCAGCACATGCAGTCCCTGCTCCAAAGCATCAATACCCTGGAGCGTGTGAAAATAATGAGGCGTGGCAATGATCAGCGCGTCAATCTTACCTGAGCGGATCATCTCATCACACTTTAAGAAGGTCGCCGCCTTGCCTTTATAAGGCTCTAGTCCTTTCTCAAAAGCGTCGCTCACCGCCGTCAGTTCCGCGCGGGCGACTTCACCTTTTAACAAATAATCAGCATGGAAACGTCCCATGTTTCCAAGCCCCACAATACCGATCCGAACCTTTTCCATATCGCTTGACGCTCTAATTACACCGCACTCAGTATCCGCAGAAAGTACTCTTCAGACAATAAAAATTTGAGTTTTTCTGTTTAAAAACACCTTTTCCCTTGCTCTTTTCAATAAATTTGTCAAAATTTCCCTGTATGAAAAAGTGCTTGATTTCAAGGCGCAGCTTCTTAAAGACCGCTTCTACGGCCTTTGCTGTCCCCTTTATTCTCCCCTCCAGCATTTGGAACGCCAAAGCGGAGGAAAAACCCAATAACCGCCTCAATATCGGTTTTATTGGTATCGGCATGCAAAACAGAGGCCATCTGGGTTCTGTTGCCAATCGTGATGACGCGCGTGTGATCGCCGTTTGTGATGTGGATACAGACCGTCTGAACTATGCCAAAGGCGTAGTGGACAATCGCTATAAAGAAAGATTTGGCGAGAATGCCCAGAAGTGCGATGCTTACTATGATTTCCGCGAGATGCTCTCCCGCAAGGATCTGGATGCCGTCTTTATCGCTACTCCTGACCATTGGCACAGCATCCCTGTCATCATGGCCGCCAATGCCGGCAAACACATTTACTGCGAAAAACCGCTGAGCTTGACCGTGCGTCAGGCCCGCGCGATGGCCAACGCCGTCCGCAAGAACGACATCATCTTCCAAACAGGCAGCCAGCAGCGCTCCAGCGCGGAATTCCGCAAGGCCGCCCGTATGGTCCGCAATGGCAAGATCGGTGAGATCAAGAAGATCATCGTCAATATCGGCGCTCCTTCCCGTTGGTGCGATCTGCCCTCTGAAGAAGCTCCGGAAGGTCTCCATTGGGATATGTGGCTGGGACCGGCACCGTATCGTGCCTACAATCAAAAGCTCAGTCCCCGCGGAGTGCATCATTTCTATCCGTGGCGCGACTATCGTGAATACTCCGGCGGTATGACCACCGACTGGGGCTGCCATCACTATGACATCGTCCAATGGGCTTTAGGCATGGATGACAGCGGTCCGGTGAAATTCGTTCCTCCCGGAAATGAAAACGCCACCAGCGGCATCAAGTTCTACTATGCCAACGGAGTCGAAGTGCAGCACGGCGGTGACAACACCCTGGAACGCGACGGCAAAAAAGAAGGCTTCGGCATCCAATTCATCGGTTCCGAAGGCCGTATCTATGTGGATCGCGGTAAGATCGGTTTCGCTCCGGAAGAACTGGAAGACGTTAAATTCACTGACAGCGATGTCAAACTGTACGAGAGCAATGACCATCATCAGGATTGGTTCAACGGCATCCGCAACCACACCCGTCCGATCTGCGACGTGGAAGTCGGCTGCCGCAGCGTGACCGTGTGCCACCTGTGCAACATCGCCTACTGGACCAACAAAGAGATCCACTGGGATCCCAAACGCGAGGTCATCACCAATAACGAAGAAGCCAACAAGCTTCTGGATCGCAAACAACGCGCTCCGTATTGTGACTGGATCAAGAACGCCTAATGTTCTTATGAAGAAAGGCAGGGTTTCGGCCCTGCCTTCTTTTTTTACACACGCGTAATGAACCCTGTTCAGAAAAAATCCCTGAGGATCGGCGCTAGTGCCTTTTTGCTTCTGATACTTTTTATATTTATTCTGCGCTTCTTTTGTCCTATGAACCCGATCAAGAAAATACTTCTGGGAACCGCCGGAGGCTCCATTCTCCTCCTCGTATCCTTTATATCCGTTTTACACCTCCTTTGTCTTAAAAAACTTATCCGAAGAATACTGACAGGAGCCGCCAGCACTGTCGTCTTTCTCATCGTATTCTCTATAACAGCCTTGTTCACATGCGGATGCAATATCGGCAACCGCATCCAGAGCAGCGGCTATACCGCCTGGGAAAAGACGGACGGGACGATTTGTAAATCGATTCCTTACGGCACTCAAAAGAAGGAACGCTTCGACCTGTACCTGCCCGCTACTCTTGACACCAATAAAACGCACGCGGTCATGCTTTTCATCCACGGAGGAGCCTGGATCGTCGGTCAGCGTACAGATATGGATTACGTGTGCAAGCGCTACGCCAAAGAAGGCTATATCACCGCCACCATGTCCTATACCCTGCTGAAGCACTTGACCCGTCCCACACCGGGAGTCAACGTCACCACCATGCTGGATGAGATAGAAACATGCATCAAACAAATCAAAACCACCACGGCGGAAATGGGCTACAAGGTAGATCAACTGGCTCTTTCCGGCTACAGCGCGGGTAGCCATCTGGCTCTGCTCTATGCCTTCAGCCGGTATGAAAGCTCACCCTTGCCCATCCGGTTCGTGTTTGAACAAGTGGGGCCTATAGACTTCCATCTGGGCAGTTTCGAGAATGACCCCAAAAAAGTAGCGCAACTGGCCAGCGCGCTGAGCGGTACAGAAATCTCAGCTGAACAAATCACCAATGGACAGGCGGAGAAAACCCTCAGCTCTCTTTCTCCTGTTCCGTATATCCGCTCTCAAAACATTCCGGTCCTGTGTTCCTACGGCGGTAAAGACTGGCTGGTCAAACCGATCCACCGCAAGCGCTTGATCGCCGCGCTGGAAGAGAATAAGATCCCATACCAATTCATTGATTTTAAAAATTCTGACCACCTGCTGCAAAAGGATCCCGACTGCCGCCAGGCATATCATCAGGCTGTATTGGAATTCGCCAGGAAATACTTCGGCTATTAAATTATACACAAAATAGGTTTTCAGCGGTTCTTTATATGCAAAAGACAGCGTATGCTGTCTGAACAAATAAAGAAATAGATGAAAACTTATAAGAAATTATTCTGGTTCCTCTCTGGAACAGTTGCTCTGTTTGCGGTCATTATCGGCATCTCTTCCTGCACTGGCTGCGCGCTTCTTTTCGGAAAAGTTATTGAAGGCGGAGGCTTTTCCGAGGAATGGCAAAGCTCCAACGGCAAAATTTACAAAGATATCTCGTATGGAGATAAGAAAAACAACCTTTTTGACCTTTATATTCCCTCGTCCGCGGATCCTCAGATCAAACAAGGAGTCATTCTTTTTATTCACGGCGGTTCCTGGAATTCCGGCAAACGCTCTGACATGGATTATGCCTGTAAGCGCTATGCTAAAGCGGGTTATATTACCGCAACTATTGAATACTCTTTGGGCAGCAAGAAACATCCTGAAGTCAACGTTTTCATGATGTTGGATGAGATCGAAGCCTGCATCAAAGCCATCCAAAAGAAAACAGCAGAACTGGGTTATGATGTGGATAAGATCGCTCTGAGCGGCTACTCCGCCGGCGGTCATCTGGCTCTGCTGTACGCCTACAGCCGCGCTGATCGTTCACCCTTGCCTATCGCGTTCGTTTTCGAGAAAGTCGGCCCTGTTGATTTTCATGGCAAGACATGGGGAAGCAATAATCCGAAGAAAGATCCGCTACTTGCTTTTGCCCTTGCTGGGAAAGAATTTAAAGAAGAAATGATTGAAAACGGTGAATCTGAAAAAGTGATCAACTCGGTTTCCCCCGTTTCCTTTGTTACTTCCAGGACAGTTCCTACTCTCTTCGCATACGGAGCCAAGGATGACCTTGTCAAACCGGCTCACGCCAAACTGCTGAAGGAAGCTCTGGAAAAAGAAGGCGTTCCTCATCAGTATATTGAATATCCGCACTCCAATCACGGCCTTTACGAAGACCCGGAGTGCCGCGACGAATTCAACCGCGCGGCCTTGGAATTCGCTAAGAAATACTTCGGCTATTAAAAGCGGGATTTCTCCGTGAGAAAATCAAAATTCCCCTTATAAATGGGGAATCAGATTGACTTGAGGGCCTTGTCAGAGATACACTCGGCGGCGATGTCATTGGCTGTGACATATCAAAACCTCGAAGACGGGCCTTTCTCTGACACGATACAAGGTGCAATCCAATGGAAAGACATTGCGGCTTGTGTCGGTACTTTTCTGGAGTCGGTCAAATCTGAGCTTCTCTCACAGTCCAAGGCATTTGTACCGGAACTCGCCGAAACTTGTTCTCAAGTTCTGTCTTGTCAGGGCAAACTCCTTCGTCCAACCGTTTTCGCGCTGACAGCGTCCTCCATTGGAAAACTGGATAAAAAATGCGTTACTGTCGCCGCTGTCATCGAAATGATCCATCTGGCCAGTCTGATCCATGATGATGTCATTGACGGAGCGGATACCCGCCGCAAACAACCCACACTCGCCCATCTCTGCGGCAATAAAGCCGCGATCCTGCTGGGCGACTGCATCCTCTCTCAAGCGGCATACCTGGCCAGCAGTCTTGGCAACGAACAGGTCACTCAAAAGATATTATCCAGCGCTCGAAGCATTTGTATTGGCGAAACACTTCAATCCCTGCACACGCGGGAGATTCGCACCCGCGAGCAGTACTTCAAAGTCATCAGCCTCAAGACTGGTGAACTCTTTGCCTTGGCTTCCGAGCTAGGCGCCTTGATGGCAGGTGCTTCTCCCGATCTTTGCGGCCAAACGCGCCAATACGGAATGGCCTTGGGGACAGCCTACCAGCTCTATGACGACTGTGTGGATATTTTCTCATCGGAAATGGTTTCCGGCAAATCTCAGGGGATCGACCTCTCTATCGGCAAACAAACATTACCTATCCTGCTTCTATTAGAAAAAACGGATGCCTCGGATCAAAAACAAGTCCTCTCCATCCTGGAAAACTGGACACCCGAACGCACCTCCGAACTTATACCTTTCCTGAAAAGGTATTCCATTTTAAGTAGTTGTATATCTATTGAGGAAAACATTCTAAGTGAAGCTTCTCAGGCAATTTCTGAGCTTCCCCCCTCGGAGTCTCGTCTTTGTCTGGAGCGTCTCATTAGATTTATTTCTCAGCAGATAAATAATCTACTACTTAATAAAAAAATATAGAAGCATTATGGGCGGTTTCTTTGGTATAGTTTCCAATAGAGAATCCAGCAGGATCCTTTATTACGGCACAGATTATCATTCTCATTTGGGCTCCAAGCGCGGCGGTCTCGCCGTTATAGATGAGAACGGTCGGATCAACTCCAGAATTCACGACATCACGACAACGCAGTTTCGCGCTAAGTTTGAAGGCGATCTGCCCAAACTGAAAGGCAACTGCGGCATCGGCATCATCAGTGACTATGATGATCAACCTCTTACTATCCATTCCCGGCACGGGACTTATTCCATCGTTACAGTCGGAAAGATCAACAATCTGGACGAACTGATCGAAAACGCTTTCAATAATCATCATTCCGGTCATTTTCTGGAAATGAGCGGCGGTATCATCAATCCTACCGAAGTGATCGCCACTCTTATCAATCAAAAACCCTCTTTCGTTGAGGGAATTAATTATGCTCTTTCAAAGATAAAAGGCTCCTGTTCTCTGCTCATTATGTGCAACGGCACCCTCTACGCCGCGCGCGACCGTTACGGCAGAACACCTGTGTTTGTCGGACAAGGGGAAGGCTGTACCGCTGTCACCATGGAGGACGCGGCTTTCCTCAATCTGGGGTTGAAAATGGGCATGGAGCTGGGATCGGGACAAATCGTCAAGCTGACCCCGAACAGCATCATGGAAGTCTCTCCTGCTCACAAGGAAATGCAGATATGCGCTTTCTTCTGGGTCTATTACGGCTACCCCTCTTCCACTTACGAAGGACGCAACACGGAAGTCGTTCGCTGCAAGAATGGTGAGATCATGTATGAGCAAGGCCAGAAAACACCGGTGGACTATGTCTGCGGTGTTCCCGACTCCGGTGTAGGCCACGCGATCGGTTATTCCAACGCGTCCAAAGAACCTTACGGCCGGGCACTGGTCAAATACACTCCCACCTGGTCCCGCAGTTTTATGCCGCCGGAACAGTTCCTCCGCGACTTGGTTGCAAAGATGAAGCTCATACCAGTGGAAGAACTTATCAAAAGTCATAAACTCCTTTTCTGTGATGATTCCATCGTCCGCGGTACCCAGCTGCGCGATATCATCTATCGTTTGATGAGCATCGGAGCCAAGGAAGTCCACATGCGTGTTGCCTGTCCTCCTCTGCTCTACGGCTGTCCATATCTGAACTTCAGCCGTGCCAAGTCCGATTTCGACCTCATCACCCGCCGTGTCATCCGTGAGCTGGAACCGGATAATCTGAATCCTGATATCGAAAGTTATCAAGATCCTAATGGCGAGAAATATAAGAAAATGGTGGAAGCCATTCGTCAGATTATCGGAGCCACGACCCTGGAATTTCAGACTCTGGAAGGTCTGCTGAAGGCGATCGACCTGCCCGCGGAGAATATCTGCACCCACTGCTGGACGGGCAAAGACCCTTACGAGCAGAAATGATCCTCAGCAGTCAATAATCCGGATAATTTTTTATTAGTAACTGGATCCAGGAATATTATGGATCCAGTTTTAATATCCCCCCAAAAAACTGATCAGACGATTTATTTTGTAAAAATTATTGTATCTTATGCCATAAATTGCTAGCATCGCCATGTTGTTTACGTAACTGTGTAATCGATGCCGTCCTATCATAAGAGAAAAGTATTTCTACTTTTAGCAACAGTATTGTTAATGCTGTTTTCCTCGCCTGTTGCCCCCGCCGCGCGGGATTCAGAGCTAGATCCCAAAGATGCCAGGGACCGAGCCTTTTCTCTCTCCGAAGATACATCTCTGGAAATGGTTTATATCGAGCCGGGCACCTGTACAATGGGCACGGTCGAAAATGAACCGGACAGATCCCAGTATGAAGAAATACCTCATCGGGTGAGTCTGACTCGGGGCTTCTGGATCGGCAAATATGAAGTCACTCAAGCTCAATATGAGGCTGTTATGGGCGAGAATCCGGCAGACGGCACCTTCTTTGGGGTCGGCCCGGATTATCCGGTTTACTACGTAAGCTGGGAAGATGCTATGGAGTTCTGCCGCAAACTGACACTGGCAGAACAAAAAACGGGTGATCTTCCTCCGGGTTATCGTTTTATCCTGCCCACAAAAGCACAGTGGCGATATGCTCTCTATGCCGGTTCCACCGCTCATGTCGGAAACAAGAAGAATATTTCTGAACCTGTTTCTCCTCTGGAAGAGATCGCCTGGTATGAACTGAACAGCGGCTGTACGACTCATCCGGTCGGCCAGAAACAACCTAATGACTGGGGCATTTATGATATGCAGGGCAATGTGGGTGAATGGTGCTATGACCCCTGGTCGCAAATCAATGAAGCCGCGGTAGATCCCATCGGTGCCGCCAGCGGGGACGATCTTTACCGGACAGTGTGCGGACTGGCCTGGAATGATTCCAGCCAATCCTCCCGGATCGAATTCACATATCCCCTGTTCGCCAAAAGCGGCTCTTTCCGTCAAGGTTTCCGCGTCGCCCTCAGCTGTGCTGTTCCGGAAAGCGATCTGGAAAAACTGGCTCCGCGTCCGGAAAAGGTGGATATCTCCTCCCTGCGAAAGAGCAAACAAGCACTCCTGTTGTCATCGTATTCTTTGACTCATCAGCGGACATGGGATTATATCTCGTGGCTGCAAAGCAAAACAAAGAACTTCCCCGTTGATATCAACTGGAACATCATCTTCCTGAATGTCAACCACCTGACCGACCAGACCATCATGGAAAAAACGATCCTGGATGAGTTAAAATACATACAGGATGGTCAATATGATCTGATCGTTACACTGAATGACGCCGCTTTGGAAAAACTGGTTGGGGAACATTCCGATATGATCCCGGAATCACTTCCGGTCCTCGCGATAAAGTATTCCGGGGATATCCTGCCCTTCTATCAGAAACATCCCAATATGGCGGGCATCCACAATCATTATGATCTGCAATATAACTTCCGCCTGGTTCCCCTGTTGTGGCCCGACACCAAAGAGATCCTCGTCTTTCAGGATCCGAATGTTTCCGCCTCGATGAGACTGACACTGACCAATCACCAGCACGGGATCCATATCAATTATCTCAATCAGGCCGGAACGACACCCCTGGAGCAGTCCATCAGGGAGATCCAATCCAAAACCAATCAAACTGTGCTTTTTATTCCTCCCTGGATATCCCTGTCCAAAACTCCTTATCTCTCATACGAAGCTCTGGAAAAAGCCCTTTCCCAAGGAGCATCCCGCCCATTTCTGACTGCTTCTCTGGATTTTCTGGAACACGGCGCGCTGGGGGGTTATGTCGTTCGCCCTGAAGATACCGCGCAGGAAACGATGAACATGATCGAACAAGTACTGACTTATGGTTCCGCTCAATGGTCTCCTTTCCGGGAATGTTCTTTTGCTCCGGTCTTTGATCATCAGAAGATCATCCAATATAAACTGAACCCCAAGGCGCTTCCGCCCAACTCGGTTCTGTTGAATTTCCAGGAGCCATCCGAAAACAGCTGGATCACTTTTGTCATCTACGCGATTTCCATCATAGGAATTGTATTCCTGCTGTGCTTACTGGTTTTCATTATTCATAACCAATCGACCCGCAAACATCTTCAACTCTATCGCTCTCTGCCGGCCCGCGTCGGCATCTGCGACGAAAATGAAAAGATACTGTTTCTGTCCCAGTCTTACAAGACCACCAAACAGGTCGGCAGGGATCTTTACCTGAAGGATCTTCCGGATATCGACTATCCCCTTGTCTCCAAGAAGGTACAGGAAACGATCCTCAATGAACGCACAGAGACCTTTGAATACAGAGAGGGCGACAATCGCAGTCTGGTAACAATGACCCCCACTCAGTATGGAGGGTCTTCTCTTAAAAAAGTGATTTGGGTCACTTTGGATAACTCGGAACTGCAAAAGATCCGTGAGCGTTCCCGCCAGCTCTTTTTTGAAAACCAAAAAAACCTGACCCGCTTGGAGAAGGTCGCCCAGCAGTGGCAATACATCGTGGATCTCTTCCCCATGCCCTTCTTTGTCAAAAACAAAGACGACGATTTCCGCTATACTCTGGTCAACAAGGAATTTGCCAAACAGCTGGACATGACCATAGAAGAGATCATCGGCAAGACAGACTATGACCTCCTTTCCAAAGAAATGGCAGATATGTTCATGGAGGAGAACATGAAAGAGGTCAATACCGAAAAAATTTCCGTCTTCACTCGTCCTATCACCGTGGGGGATTCCGTCATACAAACCAAGTCTTTCGTCTCCTCCTTCAAGGACATGGACAATAAGCAGCTGCTGGTCGGCTTCAATACTGATATCACTCGTGAAATAAAACTGATCGAGCAAGCCGAAGAAGCCAGCAAAGCCAAGAGCTTCTTCCTGGCTTCGGTCAGCCATGAGCTGCGCACTCCGCTGAATTCCCTGCTCGGCTTCACCAATATGCTTCGGAACAGCGGCGAATTGGATCATGATACCCAGCTGGAATATCTGGACAATATCAACACCGCGGGCGACGCGCTCCTCCATCTGATCAATGACATCCTGGATTTGTCCAAACTGGAATCCGGAGAAATGCCTTTCTATTCGGAACTGATCGATTTCAACCGCTTCTGCAAAGAGAACTGCGGTGTATTCGCCCACGGCATTAAAGAAAAAGGTCTTCAATATCAGCTGGATATCCAGCAGTCTATGCCGATGATCAGTTTGGATGCGGCACGAATGAGACAGGTCTTCTATGTCCTGCTCGGCAATGCCCGGCAATACACTCAGAAAGGAACAATCTCCGTTTCTGTCCGATTCCAGAAAGTGACTGATTCAGAGGGCACGCTCATCATCAAGGTAAGTGATACGGGCATGGGGATCTCACCTGATGATCAGAAGAAGATCTTCGAGCCGTTTGGCAAAATGTCCCATCAGCGCGGAACCAGAGCCGACAATTCCGGCACGGGTTTGAGTCTTCCGATCATCCACAGGCTGATCGAGAAAAGAGGCGGCACCCTGGAAGTGGAAAGTGAACTGGGCAAAGGAAGTACTTTCACCGTTACCCTGCCCAAGATCCAATTCTCCAAACAGACCCCGCAGGATCTGCCCAGAGGGATCGCCCCCAAGAATATCAATCACAGGATCCGTTCGATACTGCTGGTGGATGACATTCCCATGAATCTGACGATCCTGACTGTTATCGTGAAAAAGATGGGTCTGGAACCCACCACGGCCTCCAGCGGCAAGGAAGCTCTCCGCTTGCTGCGGCAAAAACCGTTCGGCCTGATCATGACAGACTTGTGGATGCCGGAAATGAACGGCGCGGAACTGGCCAAAGCCATCCGTGACCTGCCCGGCTACCAGGATGTCCAGATCCTGGCGGTGACCGCCGACGTGGAAAGCCGAGAGAACTTTGATATGAGCTACTTCGACGGCATCCTCACCAAGCCCATCACACAAGAACAGATCCTCCAGTACATGAGGAACTAGAGGATCTTACCGTTTACAATAGTTACAAATGGAAAGGACTATTCTGTCTTTTTTTCTTCTTTGGTTTTCTTTTTCTCCGCGGGCGCGTCTTTCTTTGTGGAAGATATCCTCTGCATGGACTCCGGCGCTACAAACCTTTTGACCAGATTGCTCTTTTGCGTGTCATCCATTTTTAGGAACTCTGTTTCCGAAATAGACAGAAGCTCGTCAACATGAACAAGCCGGATCGGATGAACTAAAAAAATAGTATCGTTTGGAGTACGAATATCATCTCTGGCAGTCAACTCCACCCATTCTCCCGTTCTGCCGTCTATAAGAACTGTAACAAAAGGACGAATCGCTTTCTCTCTTCCTACGATGGTTTCCTTTTCCCAATTCACTTCAAAAACAGGCAACATAACAGGCTCATCAAGTTCCTCAAGAACTCCCGGCGCGACAGATCTTACCGTTGACTTCCATTGAGTGATCTTCAGTTGATATTCAGAACAGAGTTTCTCCACATCCACATTTACTTTATCCAGCCAATTTGTTGCCAAATGATACGCGTTTGTCGCGCTAATGGAGGCTGTCTGCTCCATAAGTTCATCCGACCGCCCTCTGATTACATCATCCGAACGTGGTGGGGATACGTTTAGTGTTATCATGCGAGACAGTTGTCCTTCATTAAAAAAGAATTTATATTGGTCGTTTAAAATCGATCCATTTAAAAGATAATCAGGTTTTCCTTTAGTTGTCGCTGAACCATAGTGAAAACTTATTAAAATTTGTTCTGAATTTTCGACAGAAAACGGCTCTTCCATTGGCAAACCCAATCGTTCAGATACTAAATTTACCTGAGTTGCCATTGTAAACATCGCTATGAAATTTACCACGCAGTTGGTGGACGCATATAAAATACCCATAATTTAATTTATTGAAATATATAATTATCTGTAATTTTCAAATCATAACAACCGGATATAGCATACGAATCTAATCCGTCAAATCCTTTTTCACTAGCTTTTTCAGCAAAGGCATTTAAACACGTTTCTATTGTCTCACCATTTACCCAATTCCACCATAACAACTTGATAGGTAATACAAAAAACAACCACTATCGTCAATAAAAAAATTTAACAAAATATGAAAAAATAAAAGACGGTTCTGTTTCACTGTGACACAAAGTGTGACAAGTGTGACAGAATTGCGCAGTATTCATTCTTTTTTGTCACACTTTCCATTGAGGCGGGATATTCAGAACTGATTACTTATTTCCCTTTTTATCAAGAAGTTATATTATATCGAAGTCATCATTAGAAATTCAAAAGTCGCTTAAAATAACAAATAATATCCTTAACAATAATGACTTACCGTAGAGACGAGCGATCCGCTCGTCTCGGAGACGCGAGATCTCGTGTCTCTACAAAACATATTGATTTTGAATTAGTTTTAATAAATATTAAAGACATCATGGATTCTAAAAAAGAGTCACTGGCACGCTCCTTGCTTTATAAGGGCGGGCAATGACAAACTGCCAGCGTGCAGAGTCATCGCGCCAGAAAGGCATATATTATTATGGCAAAGATTTTAGGTATAGACCTTGGAACCACAAACTCCTGCGTNNTGCGGTGATGGAAGGCGGAGAACCGTCCGTACTGGAGAACTCTGAGGGCAAGCGCACCACACCGTCGGTGGTGGCCTTCAGCAAAAACGGGGAACGCTTAGTGGGTGAAGCGGCAAAGCGTCAGGCAGTGACTAATCCCCGCAATACCATTTATTCTGTAAAGCGTTTTATGGGACGCAAATACGATGAGATCCAGGAGGAACTCAAGCGTGTGCCCTATAACGTGGTCCGCGCCAATAATGGTGATGTCGCGATCGAAGTGGAAGTGCAGGGCGAAAAGAAACGTTTCAGCCCGCCTGAGATTTCGGCCATGATCTTGTCAAAGCTGAAAGCGGATGCCGAAATGCGTCTGGGCGAGACAATCACTCAGGCCGTGATCACAGTTCCCGCATACTTTAACGA
>DBVN01000040.1:19609-22290 GCA_002308515.1 Verrucomicrobia bacterium UBA1263
GCGGCTTCCCTGGCCTACGGTCTGGACAAGAAGAAAGATGAAAAAATCGCTGTGTACGATCTGGGCGGCGGTACGTTCGATATCTCCGTGCTGGAGATCGGCGACGGCGTTTTTGAGGTCAAAGCCACCAACGGTGACACTCACCTGGGCGGTGATGACTGGGACAACACGCTGATGGATTACATCCTGGACGAGTTCAAAGCTCAGAACGGAATGGATCTGCGCAATCAGCCCGACGCGCTGCAGCGTATCAAAGAGGAAGCCGAGAAGGCCAAGATCGCCCTCTCCAGCGCTCAAACCTTTGACATCAATCTGCCGTTCATTACGGCCGATGCCACCGGCCCCAAACACATACAGATGACACTTTCCCGTTCCAAGATGGAACAGATCTGCGATCCTCTGATCCAGAGGACACTGACTCCAGTCAACAACTGTCTGCGCGACGCTGAACTCAGCGCCAAACAGGTGGATGAACTGGTGCTGGTCGGCGGTATGACCCGTATGCCCAGCGTGATCGAGGCCGCCAAGAACATCGTCGGCAAACAGCCGCATCAGGGTGTGAACCCGGATGAGGTGGTCGCCGTGGGCGCGGCTATTCAGGGCGGTGTGCTGAAAGGTGAAGTCAAGGATGTCCTCCTGCTGGATGTGACTCCGCTTTCCCTCGGTATCGAGACCATGGGCGGTATTTTCACCCGCCTGATCGATCGTAACACGACCATCCCGACCCGCAAGTCGGAGATCTTCTCCACGGCCAGCGATAATCAGCCGGGTGTGGAAGTCCACGTCCTGCAGGGAGAACGTCAGATGGCACGCGACAACAAGACCATTGGCCGCTTCCAGCTGACCGAGATCCCGCCGGCTCCGCGCGGAGTGCCTCAGATCGAAGTCACATTCGACATCGACGCTAACGGCATCCTGCATGTCGCGGCAAAGGATCTGGGTACCGGCCGTGAGCAGAAGATCACCATCACCGCCAGCAGCGGTCTGAGCAAGGACGAGATCGAGCGGATGCGCCGCGAGGCTGAAGCCAACGCTGAAAACGACAAGAAACAGCGTGAGGAAGTGGAAGCCCGCAACGAAGCCGACAGCGCCGTCTATCGCACAGAGAAGATGCTGAAGGAAAACGGCGACAAACTGCCGCCGACCGATAAAGCGGACATCGAGGCCGCGGTCAACGGTGTGAAGGAAGCCCTGAAGACCAATGACACCGCCGCGATCAAGGCCGCCAATGAGAAACTGACAGCCGCCTGGAACAAGGTTTCTGAACAGCTCTACAAAGCCGCTCAGCAGCAGCAACAGGCCGCGGGTCAGCAGGCCGGAGCGCAAGATCAGCAGCAGTCCGCCAACACGGGCGCAAACACATCCAAAGATGACGGCGTGATCGACGCCGAGATCGTGGATGACGACAAGAAATAATTTAAAAGTTCGGACATGGAGAGGCCGCGAGTGCGGCTTCCCCCTGTTTGTCCGATGTTTTAACAATAAACGAATTTCCTGCTGGCAATAGAGCAGGAACCAACAAGAGAAATAGTAAGTAATTATAATTATGGCAACTAAAATCAAACCTCTCGGTGATCGCGTCCTGGTGGAGCAAGCCGAAGAAAAAGAAGTGAAAAAAGGTGGAATCATCATCCCTGATACCGCTAAGGAAAAGCCGATGGAAGCCGTTGTGGTTGCCCTCGGTACCGGTAAAACTGATGACAAAGGCGCCAAGATCGCCTTTGAAGTCAAGGTTGGTGATCGCGTTCTGATCAGCAAATACGGCGGAACGGAAATCAAAGTAGATGGCAAAGAATACAAAGTCCTGAATTCTGACGATATTCTGGCCATTGTTGGTTAATTTTAAACAAAGAATAAAGAAAAAGGATTAAGAATATGGCAGCAAAACAATTATTATTTGAAGAAAAAGCACGTCAAGCCCTTCTGCGCGGTGTGCAGACACTCAGCCGCGCCGTCAGCGCCACCCTCGGTCCCAAAGGCCGCAATGTGGTCATTGACAAGAAATTCGGCTCTCCGACCGTCACCAAAGATGGTGTGACCGTCGCCAAGGAAGTCGAACTGAAGTGCCCTTATGAGAATATGGGCGCAGCCATGGTGCGTGAAGTCGCCAGCAAGACCAGCGACGCCGCCGGTGATGGTACCACTACCGCCACCGTTCTGGCCGAAGCCGTGTTCCGTGCCGGTATGAAGCACGTGACCAGCGGTGCCAATCCGATCAGCATCCAGCGCGGTATCCAAAAGGCTGTGGAAACAGCGGCCGCCCAGCTGACCAAGATCGCCAAGAAAGTCAAGGACAAGGAAGAGATCAAGCAGGTCGCCACCGTTTCCGCCAACTGGGACAGCACCATCGGCGAGATCATCGCTGACGCTATGGACAAAGTCGGCAAGGACGGCACCATCACCGTTGAAGAGGCCAAGAGCATCGAAACCAGCCTCGACGTGGTCGAAGGTATGCAGTTCGACAAAGGTTACCTCTCTCCTTACTTCGTGACCGATTCCGACACGATGGAAGTCAAGATGACCGATCCTTACATCCTGATCTATGAAAAGAAGATCAGCAGCCTGAAGGACATCCTGCCGGTTCTTGAAAAAGTCGCCAAAGTGGGCAAACAGATCCTGCTCATCGCTGAAGACATCGAAGGCGAAGCCCTGGCAACCCTCGTGGTGAACAAGCTCCGCGG
>DBVN01000040.1:22349-22477 GCA_002308515.1 Verrucomicrobia bacterium UBA1263
GAAGATATCGCTATCCTCACGGGCGGCAAGTGCATCACTGAAGACCTGGGTCTGAAACTCGAAAACATCGAGCTGACCGACCTCGGCCGCGCCAAATCCGTTGTCATCGACAAGGACAACACCACCAT
>DBVN01000024.1:0-7315 GCA_002308515.1 Verrucomicrobia bacterium UBA1263
TTCTTGGTCCAGCCCGCGCCCGCCACAAAAAGCAGTTTGGCATCGGGACGGATCGTCTGTGCCGTACCAGCCGGGGTCTTCATTCCCAGTACTTTAGTTCTCCTGGCGTTTTCAGGCAGATCCACCGTGATTTTTTCCACAGCGGCCGTTCCCGCGCTGAGAGCCGCCGGAGCGACGCTGCCCGGTTCCAAAGCCAGGATCCAGGGACGCTGAGGACGCGTGAAAGCGCCTTCCATACGCTGACGGTAGTACCAGCGGCTGACGGTGATCTTGCCGTCACGGACTGTGATGCCGGTCAAATGCGTATCCGCCCGGCCATTCAGGCGTGCTGACAGTGCCGAAACCACACGATTCGCGCGGGAGGTGCCGGGCACGATCACCAGAGTCGCCTCACATTTTTTGGCAAGCGCCTCTGCCGCCAGAAGATCGCTGGCGTAACGGGCCGTCTCGAAATCGTCTCCTTCCACTCCATAGAAATGAGCCGCTCCGCTGTTAGCCAGGGAATTGGCCGCTGTCTGGATCTCCTTACCGACCAGAGCGATATCCCAGGCCGTATTCAAATCGGCGGCCAGCTTGGAAAANNTGCCGCTTCCAGCAGCTGTTTATCGGCGGCCTGACCCGCGTCCGCAAAACCGAGTAATAAAATCTTTTCCATTATCGTGTTCCTTCCCTGTTATTGTTTGATCCAATCTACGATCTCCTGAGCGATCTGCTCCACGGAGAGATCCTTAACGATACGAGTATCACGCTGCTGTTTAGGCAATTCCACAGAGGCATATTCGATCCCGTCCAAAGCGACATTGGCCTTGGGCGCTCTTTGCAGAGCGGGCATGATGGAACGCATATTCATCATGCCGACCTGGGGATTGTTCATCGGCTCCGGCAGACTGCCGGTCGCCCATCCCAGCACAGCCGGGGCTCCCTGACACAAACTTTCCTGATGACGAGCGCCTTCCACACGCTCCAGCACCGTAAAGGAACCATCCGCCTGAGGCTTGATCTCGTCCACACACATAAATTGATCCATGATGCCCAGACTCTCGCCGATCAGCTGCAAGGTGGAACCGGCTCCGCGCGAAGCGGATTCCCAGCCGCCGAACAATAACAGGCGATTCATGTCCAATCCGGCGATCCCCTTGATGGCGGCGGTCAGCGCGGCCGCGCAGTCATAAGCGCTCATAAATCCGCCGGCATTCCCTTCCACGGGAACAAATTCAAAGGCAGCCTTCTGAGCCACGCTCATCATCAGCTGCTGCAGTTTCGGCTTCGCGCCCAAACTGACCAGCCAGACCTTAGAACCGGGGATCTGTTTGGCTAAGTGAGCCGCTTCATAAAGAGCGTGCCCAGCCCAGGGATCCAAAGCCACAGGCAACATCATCTCATTTTTCAACGCGGGACCATTCGGTGTCGAGACCGGCTCCAACGTCTGGAGAGGATCCGGCAACAGTCCGCCGCATACGACAATCTGATAACCACTTGTCATAAAATATCTTAAAAATCAAAGTTTCGCGGAAGCGATCCACATATTGCCGCCGAACCGCTCTTTCAGCAGATCCGGCATCCGCTTTGCCTGGACAGGATCGGATATCAAAGCGAAGGTCGTGGACCCGCTGCCCGACATAAGGGTAACATCCGCGCCATTCTCTCTCAAGAACTTCTGATACTCCGCCAGGATCGGATACTCCGCTAACACAGGCGCTTCCAAAGAATTATAAAAGAGCGGAGCCGCCTCTTTCAGCGTGGAGGAGCGCAGGGCTTCCACAAATTCCTCCACTCGTCCCGGACATCCTTTCTGGTGAACGGGATAGTTGGCCAGCGCTTTATAAGCCCAGCCCGTCGAGACTCCGAAATCGGGCTTCATCAGAAGGATCCAAACATCCTCTAACGCCTTGAAACGAGGAAGTTCTATCAGCTTTTCTCCCCTGCCGCGGCCGATCGCCGGCGCGTCCAGCAGGAAAAACGGGACATCCGAGCCCAGCGGAGTCGCCAGCTCATGCAATTCATTAGCATTCAGCGGCTTTTCAAACTCCTGATTCAGAGCTTTGAGTGTGACAGCCGCGTTGGCGCTGCCGCCGCCCAGTCCCGCTTCAGACGGCAAGTTCTTGACCAGGTGAATCTTGCCGCGAGGCTCAACCTGTGCCTTGGCAAAAAATCCCATCGCTGCCCGATAGACCAGATTTTCCGGCCCTGTGGGGACCCTGTCCGTGCTGCAAGTAAATTGGAAAGGACTCTCTTCCTTGCTGATCTCGATCCGGTCATAGACCGGCACCGGCAGAAACAGTGTCTCCAGATCGTGGAAACCATCCGGCCTGCGTCCCAGGATGTTCAGCATGAGATTGACCTTGCAGGGAGATAAATAGGCTGACATATAAAACGACAAACCGCCTTCTTCAGATCATCTCTGAAGTCAGGCGGCCTTTTAAAAAAGGAAATTCTTTTTATTCAAAGACAGTGAATCTGCTGCCCGGAATAAACGGAGCGATATCTCCACGAGGACCGAAACCGATCTTAGAGGAAGGATCCCACATGGTATCGGCCATCGGGCTCGGCGTGTAATTATCCGGATAACGAGGATATGCCGGATAAATAAATCCCTTGTCATAAGGTCCAAAAGGACTGCTCACGATTTCCGCCACACCGACACCGGTGCGGGCCAGAGAACGGCAGAAGCCTTTCAGGAAACCTTTGGTCACACCACTGCGACCATCCCAAACCGCTCCCTGCTCCATCTCATAACGCAGTTCGCCCCAACGGAGTAACTCACCCGTGTTGGAAATTCCACGGCCCATCTTCGTAGCAGGACCTTCACAACCGGCCAGGAACACAACTCCCGCCAGCGCGACAACTAAAGGTAACGTCTTTGCAGCACGCATCATAAAAACCGGACTTATTAAACCAATAAAACGGCCTTCTGTAAAGTGTGTTTTTTCTTTTTTGATCACTTTCTCAAAAAACTTTTCAATTTCTCGCGTTTAAGCCCGCTTCTTTTCCCTTCCCGCGATGCCGTCCATCTCGAAAAGAAGCTCATCCCGGCAGACATCCGCTTTGCAGATCACCATGGGCAGATCAGATAATCCCTTTTCCTCCATAATTCTCAGGAACAGAGGCAGATCTTTCTCGTGTTTGATGAAGGCTGTGGCGGAACATATATCCGTCAGTTTGAATCCGGCCTCGCTGATCAGCGCCTCGATCGTGTCCATCGTGCGGCGTATCTGCGCCTCGGTATTGCCCAGGCAAACACTTGAGCCTGTTTCATCAATGGATGCCGTTCCGGAAATCTGCACTTCCGCGTAGTCGCTGTTTTCGGTGACTGACGCTCTGGCAAAGGCCGCTCCATAGCGGAACGCGTCTTTCTGTTTGCGGTTGGTCAAACGCCTCACCGTGAAGCCGGAATCCTCCGGTATCTCCGCCGCGATCAAGTCTATCGTGCAAGCCGCTCCGCTCAAATTCCTTCCGCGGATCCCTGTGCTCGCCGGCAGATAGCATTCCCTTGCCGGGGTCACTTCGCTTTTTTCGATGTCCGGCATGATCCCCACCCGGCGATAGAACGCGCTGCGGGCTTCATTGAAGGGCGTGTACCATTCCAGGATCTTATCCAGATAGATCCAAGTCCTTGCCACGGAACGATAATCCAATCCCTGCCCCTGAAGCAGGGCTTCCGCGCGGCGCAGGGCTTCGGTGGTCTGCCGCGGACGGGATTCGGACAAGCCCAGATCCTGCATATCCTGTATCATCAGGAACCGCGCGCCGTTCTCCTTCCACTGATGGCCGCGGATGATCCCCTCTTTGTCTGTGATCGGTTCCGGGTGGCTGGCTTTCTCTCCGGGGATGACCGCTTCGATCTGTATCCCCGAAAAGCCATTACAGCTTTTCCCGTTCCCGCTGTAGCACGGTTTTCCGTCGATCGCGGTCACACAGGCATGGAGCTGTGTCGGCTGATCCGCTTTTGCCCAGGCGGTTTTCACCAGGCTCAAATACTCTTCTGATCCAAACCAGCGCTCATGGATGACGACCGCTTTTTCCTGATTCAGCCGGGCAAGAAGCTGTTCTTCCAGAAAACGAAGACTCCCCTGGAAATCGTCAGGCAGAGATTCAAAATAACCCACGATAAAAAGGCGCGGACCGTGTTTCTTCTGATGTATCCGCAAAGATTGCTGATGATATACGACTTTATCCATATAAATTATTTATTCTGTTCTTTAAAAGAGGAATACCCTTCCTCCGGCGGCTGTTCTTTCTCAACATTCTTTCCGCCGTCAGTGGTTCCTACCTTCACCACACGCTCCCGGCTCATCACGGCCCGACCCAATTCTTTCGGATCGCTCTTCACGGCACCCGTGATCAGTTCCGGGATATTATAAGTTTTGATAAAATACTCGTAAAAATGGGGATCCTTCTGAGGCAGGACGAACGGCTTGGAAGCGTGTCCGCCGGCATCCATATACGCGAAGTGCGGCCTTGCCAGAACACCATCTATGCGCTTGCTGCTGAACACCATCCAGCGGCCATTGCTGGACCAGCAGTGCCAGGTGTCGGCTTTGTCGCTGTTGTGTTCCATGGGACGGATCGCGCGCGACTCCAGATCCATCAGCCAGATATCCGCGCTGGGCTGATAAACGGGGAAATTCCCTCTCTCGAACACGGTATAGGCCAGGAACCTGCCGTCCGGCGAAACTCTGGGCTGAGCCGTGCTGACACGGTTGGTCCATCCGCTGAAAAGCATTTCCGCCTCAGAGAAATGAGATGTAGCCGGATCCCAGCGCGCTCTCAGCAGGTCGAAACGGATATCATTGAACTTGGACTGAGGCAGATCCGGTGCCCGGCAGAAGTAGAGATATTCCCCTTTGTTATCCCAGCTGGGCCAGGATTCGTAGTAATGTTCCGTGGCCAGCGCCGGCTGTGAGGTCGTCTTATAGGTATCCAGATTCAGGATGCCGACTTCACCGGCCTTGTCATAGACCTCGCGCCCTTCGCCCCAGGTGTGGAAGAAGATGGACGGACCGTTGGCTGTGTAGGCGATGACGTTCGTTTCCGGGTTCCAGCTGTAGTAGGTAAAGGTCTTGCGCAGGACTTCGACCGGCGCGTTTTCTCTCACCCAGACGATGGGATGCTGGATCTTGGGCAGGCGCACATGGAAGGTCATCTGTTCCGGGGAGTTTTTCTGGAACTGATGGCAGTTCAGACAAGCGCCTTCGATGCGGCTGTTATGCAAGATCTCCTTTTCCTCAAAGGTCTCCAGATTCCGCTGATAGATCCCCATATCGTTGTAGGTATTGAAGATGGAGCGCATCAGGCGGTATGCCAGCCAGCTGTCCAGCGGTTCTTTGGCGATCCGGTTGGTGATCGTTTCGCAGTTCCGCCAGCTGCCCGACTCATCTTTCAGGGCGATATCCCAGTAAAGCTCCTGTCCGGCGTTCTGTTCCAGCAGTTTTTTCCATTTCGTCTCCGGGATGATGATTTCCGGTTTGGGACCGCTGATCTCCAGCGTTTCACCCTGAGCCGCGCGGAACTTTACCTGATAGGCTTTGGCCGGATCCCGGATGTAGAAATCCATCGGCGCGATATTGGGCGGCAGGGTCACTCCGCTGTAATCAGGAAAGATATCCGCCTGTTCCGCCGCGGACATTTGAACGGATCCGAATGTCAGGCTCAGCAAAATCAAAAAATACAGGATCCTCATTCTTCTTCCTCCTCCTGTTTCACCTTCAGGCTGCCCGTCATGGAAAACAGATGATAGAACCAGTAAGTATCTCCATAGACCGGGGCCAGCGCCTCAAAGATCTTCTCCGAGCTGGCTTTCGCGTTCCGGCTGTAGAATTCTCTGAAATGCTGGAAACGCGCCTCCGTACTGGGCGAGATCGTATAGCCGCACAGCGAAAGGGCGGGATCCTCCAGCCGCGCGCTGCAAAGCGCTTCTTCGATATGCCGGGGCAGCCGGGTATAGTTCTGGGCGCGGAACACCGGCAGCAGACTGATGATCCCGGCGTGGTTCTTATAGCCCAGGTACTCCGCGGCTAGGAATTCCAGCGCCATCTGATGCCGGGGATCGTTTTTCAGGCTCTGCCGCATCTGAAATTCCGCCGGATCGGCCGACGCGAAATAATTTTCTGTAAAGCGGTGCGCGTAATACGGTTTCACTGCCGGATGCTCTTTCATCGAGGGATCCTCCCGGCTGGCGGCCAGCAGTTCTTCGGCGCGCTTCTTCCACAAGGGATTTCTTGCCAGATAGTTCCAATAGACACGGGCGATCTCCGGCTGTTCTTTCAGGGTATAGATGATGCCCAGATCGTAATAGACTTCCGGCGCGTCTCCGATCCTTTCCAGCGTTTCCATCGCGAAATGTTCCCCGGAATTGACAAACCCCATCGCCAGCATGGTCTTGTAATACGGTTCCGGCGCCACGAATGGAACGGTCGGCAGCACCGCCGTCTGCTTATCCAGCGGGAACATGAACAGGTTTTCCAGCAGTTGTCCCTGCTGATAAAGGCTGTAGCGGACAGTGTAAGCCAGTGTCGGGCTCATCCCGTTCAGTGAGGAGGCGCGCACCAGGGCTTTCACATAATTCCCCCGGCTGGCCAGACTCAGGATACAGGCTTCTTCGCGGTTCGCCTTGCCGGCCAGAAAGGTATAAACCATCACACCGGCCAGGATCACCGCCGGGACCGTCCAGATGAAACGGATCTCCCCGACCGCGCCGGATGGAGAGGGCTTTCCCCAAAACAGCTTCCGCACCAGGCATAAAACGGCCAAAACAAGGATCGTCCCCAGAGTCCAGAGGATCACAGGCATCCAGCACGCCTGCACGGCGCTCAGCACCAGACAGAGCGGTGCCAGACAAAGGACTTTCGCCCACAGCCGCCGGGGACGCGCGATCCCCCACAGCAGCGCGAATGGGCACCAGGCCAGAAGCCCATACAGCAAAACAGCGGAAAACGGACTGACTCCCAGACTGATAACATAGCGGCTCACATACTGGATATGATCCCAGACGGAATTCTGCTCCGGATGGATAGCAAAGTAAGCCGCGCTGGCATCGGGACGAATGACCTGATAGAACGATTCCGGATGGACGATCATCCCTAAGTAAAACAGCGTCAGGACCGCGCTGACCGCCGCCCATAACCCGAAATCACGCAGGGGATTCTGCCCTGCCGGTGTTGTCTCTGTTGTCTGACTCATCGTCCGCCGAATCTCTTATAGAAAGACAAAAACAAAACAATCTCTCGTTTATAACGAACACGATTAAAAGCGTTTTTTCCCCGTTTTGCAATAAAAAAATCCCCGGCGGGTGGACCGTCGGGGGTTTTGTTTTTGG
>DBVN01000024.1:7329-7515 GCA_002308515.1 Verrucomicrobia bacterium UBA1263
CGGAGGGCTTCGCTTTTTCTTTTTTTTAGCTCAAAAAGACTCAGGATTCGGATCTATTGAACTGGGGCGAGGGCAACACGGAACCCGAAGTTGCCGGCCCTGCTGCCCGGGTAGTAGTAGTCCCGGCGCGCTGAACGGCAGTAGTACGCGTGGCTGATCCAGCTGCCGCCGCGAAACACGCGGTAC
>DBVN01000100.1:0-4366 GCA_002308515.1 Verrucomicrobia bacterium UBA1263
CATATTCCGAGCGGGTCAGTTCTTCCATCGGGCCTTCCAGGATGATTTTCCGGAGACCGCATCCCAGCACTTCGTCCGCCTTTTGGAAAAGACGATCGGCGGTTGGATATTTCTCTATAAGATCGCACCCCATACCAACGGTCTGGGCTCCCTGTCCGGAAAAAAGAATCGCGGTTTTCATTCGATATTTATTTTTTTAAATCAGTGATTTGATAAGGATCTTGGAGCGTCTTTGGCTCTCGTGATATTTTTGCAGCCGTTCCGGCGGCAGATCGCTTTCGCTCCCGTCCGTGAATCCGGCTTTGGATTTGAAAAAGGTATAGGTCTGAGTGGAGAGGACGACCAGTTTTTTGAAGTGGAGCGCGCGAGCTTTATCCTCAATAAAGTGAACCAGTTTGGAGCCGATGCCCTTGTTTTCGTGATTGGGATTGACAAACAGACAGGCCAGTTCCCCGGCTTCTTTGCCGCTGAAGGGATGCAAGGCGACACAAGCTACCGCGTGAGAGTCTATTTCAAAGAGGTAATAGTCCTGGATGTGGTTTTCGATATCCTGATAAGTGCGGAGACTGAGTTCCTCGGTCTCCATTGCCTGTTTGATCAGGACCATGATCGTGCGGATATCTTTGCGGCTGGCGCGGCGGATCTGCTGATATTCATTGGCATAGATGAGCGTGCCGACACCTTCATTGCTAAACACTTCTTTCAGAAGAGATTCATTGACTAAACCATTGATCAGATGGACACGCGGCACACCTTGGCGGCAGGACTGGATGGCATACTGGGCTTTGGAAATCTGTTCCGGTTTCCAGCTGTTGGCGGGATCGTTCAGCTTTTGACGCAGATCCTCGGACTGGATATTGCCGATGACGCGGCCATTGCAGAAGAGACCATCCTCAGAGGTAACGAAAATGACCTTCTGCGCCTGGAGCTGGATACCCAGAGTGGCGGCGATATTGTCGGAATTGACGCGGTAGGTGTTGCCTTCGCCGTCAAATCCCAGCGGCGGAGCAACAGGGATAATACCATCCTTCAGAAGAGTTTGAAACATTTCCACATCCACGCGTTCGACCTTGCCGGTGAACTGATGATCGACACCGTGGATGATCCCCATAGGATGCGCCGTGATGCCGTTGCAGGTGACGGCGCGGAGATCGGCGGTGGTCAGACCTTCCAGGATCTCATGAGTGCAGCGGTTGGCGGCGATGAGGGCGACTTTCAGGGTCTGATCATCGGTGATGCCGGTGCCGTCCAGATCGGAAGGGGTAAATCCTTCCATGGTGTCTGTGATCTTTTTGACCTGAGAGCTGATGCCGTGAACCAGTACCACACGGATATTGAGCGAGCATAACACCGCTACATCCAACAGGATATTGGAAAAGTTCTCACTTTCGGTGATGACCCCGTCCAGGGCGATCACGAAAGTTTTGTTCCGATATTGGGGAACATATTTGAGAATACCTCTTAAATCCGCAGGTTTCATGAAAGTGCAAAGGTTTTGGCACGAAACCAAAGCCGAGAGAAAGTGTTATACAAAATCCGCCGATTGTCCAGTCCTAAGCGTGGGAGAGTCGTTGAAAGGGAGAAACAGAAAAATTTTGATTCGTATCTTAAAAATAAAAGTTGAACAAAAAGATTTTTGTGGTACAGTTTCCGTGTTGTCGCTTCTGACACACGTAAAAATGTGGCTGAAATGATGATGAAAAGCTCTTTATTGCTTTTGTATATGATGGTTACGGATTAAGCCGAAATCTGCAAGATTTTAGTACTGACGTCCGAACTTATTATCGAACACTTTGCGGGGTGTCCTTCAGTTCTTATTAGTACAGGTTTTGCAGAACCTCGGTTTAGAGAACTGTAAATCAAACTTAAGGCGGAACTTACTGCTGTTTGTTTACTCTTAGAAGGATGCCCCCTTCTTTTTTCTCTTTTCTTTGATCCGCAAATAATATCTTTCCTGGTTTTGTGAGAAAGACCTCTGCACTGTAAGAGTCATTTCATCTTTATTTTTTTCACTTTTTTCAAAAAAATTTATTTTTTCCAAAAAAAATCTGGCACCTGATTGGAAAGGAAAGACCTGAGAGAAATGAACAGAGAAGAAGAAATTTCGATATTCCCTTTATACCTTCATAAAAAACTTGTCACTAACAAGTATTTCTGCGAGACTAAAGGAGTTGCTGGTTATGGCCAGTATGGAGTTTAAGATCGTAAAGAGAGATATTATGACGATTGATCAAGTTATTTCAACGGCATCGGATAAGATGACCAAGAGCGTGGCAAACGCGGAACGTCAGTTCGTGGGTGTCCGCACGACCAAAGCGTCACCCGCGTTGGTTGAAAATGTAGAAGTGGAAGCCTACGGTAATGTGATGAAACTCAAGGAAGTTGCGACCATTACAACTCCGGAGCCGCGTGTGCTGATGATCCAGCCCTGGGACGCGGGCGTTGTCAAAGCCATCGAGAAAGGTATCCTGAAAAGCAATATCGGGATCACCCCGGTCATCAACGGCAAAATGATCCGTCTGGTCATGCCGGAGCTTTCGCAAGAACGTCGTCAGGAGCTGGTGAAGCTGGTCAATAAGTACACGGAAGAATGCCGTGTTTCTATCCGCCAGATCCGCCGCGAAGCTTTGGAAAGCCTGAAAGCTCTGAAGAAAGATTCCAAGATCACTGAGGATGATCAGGCCAAAGCCGAAAAGAATATCCAGAAGCTGACAGATGATTTCATTGTCAAAGCGGATGAAAAGGCCGCTGAAAAAGAAAAAGAGATCATGAAGGTGTAAGTTCACTCCTTCTTTCAGCAAACAGGGTTTGAATATCCTGTCAATGAAGTGAATAGACCTCAAAAGTATTATAATTTTACTTACGACACTCTGAGAAGATGGGTGAAGGTTCGTCCGGGGGCTCTTGCCCTTCTTTGCGTTGACTTGGAAGCGGGGACGGAAGTCCGGCTGACCTTCGCGGAGCTTTACAGAAAAATCTCACAGACGGCGAATTTTCTGATAAGCAAGATGATCGAGAAGGGAGATCGTGTCGTGATCATGCTGCCGCGCGTACACGAGTGGTGGGTGATCATGCTGGCGCTGGATCTGATCGGAGCGATCCCGGCTCCGGCTTCTTTGCTGCTGACGGAAAGCGACTTGCAGTTCCGGGTCAAGTCCTGCCGTCCCAAAGCGATCATCACCGACGCGGAAAACACGGCGCAGGTGGATTTCTTTGACGGAGTCAAAATCGCTATTCACGGAAAACAGCCGGGCTGGATAGATTATGATACGGAAGTCCGCAAAGCCAGCGATCAATACACTTATGTGCCGACGCTGGCGGATGATCCGGCGGTGCTTTACTTTACCAGCGCGACCAGCGGACATCCCAAGATGGTCGTGCATTCCCACACCAGTTATTCCTGGGCGCACCATATAACGGGCGGCCTTTGGCTGGATCTGCGTCCCGGCGATCTGCATTGGAATATTTCGGATCTGGGCTGGGGCAAGGCGGCCTGGTCCAGTTTGTATGGCCCCTGGTCTATGGGAGCGGCGGTGTTCGTGATGCACTTCCGCAAATTGCCTTTGACTCATTTGCTGAGCGCATTTGAAAAGTATTCCATCACGACCTTTTGTTCACCTCCGACAGTCCTGCGTCTGCTGGTCAGAGAGAATATCAAACGTCATAAATTCCCGGTCCTGCGCCATTGCGTCAGCGCCGGCGAACCTCTCAACAAAGAAGTCTCTGTCCTCTGGAAAGAAGGCACTGGTCAGGATATTTACGAAGGATACGGACAGACAGAAACGATCATCCAGATCGCCAACGTGCGGACACGCCATCTGCCGCTGAAGCCGGGTTCCATCGGCCAGGTCATGCCGGGCTATGATATCCATCTGCTGGATGAGTCACAGCAGGAAGTGGATGACGGCACAGAGGGAGAGATCGCGATCCGTGTCGCGCCGGAGCGGCCCATCGGCCTGTTTACCGAGTACTGGGGCGATCCGGAGAAGACCCGCAACGCGTTCCAGAACGGCTGGTACCTGACGGGAGACCGCGCCGTGCGCGATCCGGACGGTTATTTCTGGTTCAAGGGCCGCGCGGATGACGTGATCAAGAGTTCCGATTTCAGGATCGGTCCCGCGGAAGTGGAAGCCACCCTGCAAAAGCATCCGGCTGTCTGCGAGTCGGCGGTGGTCGGCAAACCGGATAAAGTGCGCGGACAGCTGGTGAAAGCGTTCGTGGTGCTGAAAGAAGGCTATGATCCCAATCCCGCTCTGGCAAAAGAGATCCAAAGATTCTGCCAGGGGATCTCGGCTACCTACAGATGGCCCAGAGAGATCGAGTTTGTGCCCAGTCTGCCTCACACAGCCAGCGGCAAACTGATCCG
>DBVN01000100.1:4410-5343 GCA_002308515.1 Verrucomicrobia bacterium UBA1263
TCCCGATAAGCTCAATTTTCTTCCTGGCTGATCGTATCCCGGCTGAAGACCCACAGGTAGGCAAAAACCGTGGAGGCATAGGCGATCGGGAAAGTAAAGATCACTCCTACTAAGAAAAAAAGAACCCCGGCAGCGGCGATCGCGCCGATCAGAAAGAAGTAGAGCAGAGTGGGAAAAAAGCGTGTGCTGACGGCTTGGACACTGATCACGATGGCGTTGAGAAGAGATATCCTTTTATCCACAAGGAGATTGACCGCATAGAAAAAGAAAAAGGAGAAAATCATGGAAGTCAGCAGCATGAAAGCCTCCGCGTCCCTCTCAGATCCAAACAATCCCATGCAGAATACAGGGATCTGGTTGATCAATCCTAAGCAGAACAGCTGGAGGGGAGCCCGTCCGTAAGCCTGGAAAAGATCGCGGGTATCCACAGGATGTCTGCGAAACTGTTCCATGATGATCCAGTTCCATCCGCCCAGGAGTATCGGCAGGAGACAGCCGNNAAAGAACAGTGACCAGCTGCCGCCGGGAATGTGCCGCCATGAAAAGAAGCAGGATCGGCATGATCGCGGTGAGATTGACTTTGAGCCGTTCCGATGAAAGGAGTCCGCGAAACCAGTACCATCCGGCACCTATCCACAGAGGGAATTCGACTTGAAAATCCGGAATGGTGAAGCCGTCCTTTATTTCCGCGGGATCGTCATCAGCATGGGACGAATCTTCTTTGTTTTCCTGATGTTTGGAGGATCCAGTTTTTACCTTGGCGGGTTCAGGGGTTTGTGTTTTGGGAGTTTCCTCAAAACGGATGCCGGGCAGTTCTGTGATGTGTACCCAGTTTTTTTGTCCGTGCCACCAAACCCAGTCTTTGGAAGTCAATTCACCCTTCAGGATCTTCTCCTGAATGACTTCCATGGGGTAAGGTCCTTCTGTTTTCCC
>DBVN01000100.1:5395-5597 GCA_002308515.1 Verrucomicrobia bacterium UBA1263
AGAGCAATTCTGAAAACAGAAAGTCCTGCTTTCACAGGGGAAAACAGGACTTTCAGAAAGGACGCCTCGCCATTTTCAGGCGGCGGCATTCATATTCGGTTTAGTCAAAAGCGTGACCGGCGCAGCAGAGTACGTCGCGTACTTTGTGGCGGACGAGCTTCTTGACTTCTTCTCTTGCGGGACCGAGGTACTTGCGGGGATC
>DBVN01000100.1:5687-8870 GCA_002308515.1 Verrucomicrobia bacterium UBA1263
CCGCCGTACTTGTTGATCTCGGCTACGAGATACTGAGGAACGGAAGAAGCACCGTGGAGAACCAGAGGATAATCACCCAGATTGGCTTCCATGAGAGCGGCTTTGATGGCTTTCAGACGTTCGAGATCCAGGTGTTGTTCACCCGTGAACTTATAGGCACCGTGGGAGTTGCCGATCGCGACGGCCAGAGAGTCCGCGCCGGTCGCTTTCACGAATTCAACGGCTTCGGAAGGACGGGTATAGACACCGGATTTATTGAATTCACCGGTACCTTCACCATCATCATGCTGAGAACCAACGAGTTTGCCCAGTTCGCCTTCAACTACGGCATTATGGGCATGGGCGTATTCCACCACTTTCTTGGTGATAGCGATGTTTTCTTCAAAGGGCAGATGGCTGCCGTCGATCATAACGCTGGTAAAACCTTCATCGATACATTCTTTGCAGAGTTCAAAGGTATCGCCATGATCCAGATGGACAGCGATAGGAATATTGGAAAGGCTGACAGCGGCCTCGATGAGCTTCTTCAGATAGACCGGGTTGGCATAGCTGCGGGCACCGCGGGAGATCTGAAGGATGAGGGGAGCTTTTTCTTCTTCGCACGCGGCAACGATGGCCTGCACGAGCTCCATGTTATTCACGTTGAATGCCCCAAGAGCGTATTTACCTTTTAACGCTTTGGCAAACAAATCTTTGGTTGTAGTTAATGGCATATTTCTATTCCTAAAATACGCGTCATAATGACGCGAACGGTGTCAAGTATGACAGATTTTGAAAAGAATGCAATAACTATCCAAAAGAAGAAAGGCTCTCCGGGGAGAGCCTTTCTGGTCATCATTGAGTTGAGATAAATAATTGGAAATTATTCAGCGTCTCCAGCAATATCGGAAACATTTGTCGTGTCACTGCCTTCGGTCTTGGGCAGGAGCAGGACAAATTCACCACGGCGATTCTGGGCATAAGCCTCAGCGGTGGTGCCATCTACAGCCGGTTTGGATTCGCCATAGCTCAAGGTGCGGACACGGTGGCTGGCGATGCCGGCGCTGACGATCGCTTCCTTGACGGACTGCGCACGGCGTTCACCCAGAGCCTGATTGTATTCATCGGTGCCGCGTTCGTCGCAGTGACCTTCGATCAGGAGCGCGCAATCAGCATGAGAACTCAGATAATCAGCGACATACTGGACATTGACCATGTCTGCCGGGCGAACCGATGAGCTGTCAAATTCAAAGTGAACGGTGTAGGCTTTGAAGATTTCGCGATCCATCGGACGGCCTTCAAAGTATTCTCTTTGCGCGTCAGGAGACATGTTGGCGAACTGCTCATCAGTCAGATCATCTATGCCGCTGCCGATATTGGAACCACTTCCTGGGCCGCCATCGTTACCATAAGCGATACCAGAATCGCTACCACTACCGGGGGTTCTGATGCCATTATTTGTAATCTGGTTGGGACCCGTTGGACCTGCCTGTTTTATTCTAGGGCTGGTAGTGGGGATATCTGTTAAGCCCGGCTTGGGATTTTTACAGCCTGATGTCATCAGGGAGACAGCTAGGATAAGTCCTAGAACAGAAAGAGGTTTAAAGAGATTCTTCATCGTTTTGCTAGTATAGTTGTTTTTGACTTTTTACCGAGTCCAGCAGGGTTGCGTAGCACTGCCAGTGACGCTCCCAATTATTTTGGACTTTTTCGTTGGAACGTCAAGCATAACAAGTGAACTTTTTTTACCAGATTTTCTGCTGAAGATCAAAGTGCGGGAGTTGGAGGCCCAGTTGGGTGAGGCTCCTTCGGCCAGCACTTCGACCACGCCGCCCTGAGAAGGGACAACGCAGATCTGGAAAGAACGTCTTGTTGTTGTGGTAAAAGCGATCGATTTTCCATCCGGAGACCAGTCGGGTTCTGTGGCCGAACCGACACCGGAGGTCTTGATTTGTTTCATTTGGCCGCCGCCGGCCGGGATGATATAGAGACGGGAGGCACCGCTCTGGCGGCTGCTGAAGCAGATCTTAGTTCCGTCCGGAGACCAGCAGGGTGAGGATTCATCCCCTTTGGTGTTGGTGAGCTGTTTCAGATTAGTGCCGTCAATGTTGGCCACATACAGGTCGGGACTGCCGTTTTTGCTGAGGATCATGGCGATTTTCTTGCCGTCCGGCGAAACAGAGGGACTGGTATTGAGTCCCAGATAGGCCGCGATGCGGGTACGCTTGCCGGTGCGGAGATCCTGGCGGTAGATGTCGGGATTGCCCGCGCGATAGGAGCAGAAGAAGAGGGATTCATTGTCCGGCCCCCAGGTCAGACCGCGGATCATGCTGCCGTCATTGGTCAGTTTATGGGGATTAGAGCCATCGAAATCAGCAATATAGATCTCGTTTTTATCCGTGGCGGTATTGACGCAGTAGGCGATCTTATTTCCGAAGATAGAGTCCGCGCCAGTCAGAGCCTTAATAATATCGGCGGCCAGCGCGTGAGCCTGAGTGCGGGTCGTTCCGTTCTTATAGGAACGGTTGAAAAAGCGGATGGAGCTGGTTTTGTCGGTCAGTTTTCCAATGATGTTTTCCTTGTTGGAGGCGGTCACCAGGTAATCGGCATTGTCCTTGGACACGATGTCACAGCCGCCGACTTCCAGATCGAACTGGAGGATCTTCAGCGCCTCGCCGGAGAGTCCGCTGATATTGACCGGATAGGGCTTGGTGGTGCCGGATATGCTGCGGTCAATATCATAAGCACCGCTTGAGCTTTGCGCCTGGGCATCGAGTGAAAGGAACGGTGTCACCGCGAGTACGAGTGCCGCGAAAAGAGTTGGTATCAATCTGCTGATATTCATTGGATATTAACTTGTTTATTTCAAACGATTTTTAATTTAAAATTTGTTCTTTAAGTTAAAATTGATAGTGAGCGTCCGGGGTTCGGATGCGCCTTTGGGCAGCGGCGGAACTCCGGAGGCAGCGACGATGTCCAGTGTTCTTTGGACGCTGTCGTCCAGTGACTTGTTGCCGGATCGCTTGGTGATCCGGGAGGAGCGGATGCTGCCGTCTTTGTTGATCTTGACCTCAACAGTTGTAGTAGCTCCGGCATCCGTCAGATCTGTGGGACAGTTCCAGGAGCGATTGTAAAGGGAAATAACGTATTGATTATAATTGGCGACGGAAGGCCCGATGCCGGTGCCGTCTCCATTACCGGGAG
>DBVN01000100.1:8982-12794 GCA_002308515.1 Verrucomicrobia bacterium UBA1263
TTCAGCGGCTTCCGCTTCCGCGCGTTCTCTGGCTTCGCGTTCGGCTTTGGCTTTATCGGGTTTGACAACCAGTTTGCTGAGATCGACTTTTTCCGGAGTTTTCTTTTTCGGAGGATCTTGTTTGGTTTCGGTTTTCTTAGGCTCCGCTTTTTTCTCCGGTTTTTTGACTTCTTTTACAGGTTCTTTTACAGGCTTTGTTTCCTGCTTCTTAGGTTGTTCCACTTTAGCAGGCTCCGGCGCGGGTGCCGGAGGAGCCGGTTGAGCGGCAGGAGGTTCCGGCGCGGGTTCTCCTATTTCGGGAGCGCCGCCCGGATTGAAAATGGCTTCATCGGTCAGAATGGACGGAACCTGGGTCAGGTGGATGAGCGGCAGATTCACGACCGGTTCCGGTTTGGGCGTTGGGTGGATAAAAGCCGACCATCCCAGGAAGGCTCCCAGCAGGGAACCGTGCAGTGCAAGAGATATCAGGAAGGCTTTTTTATCCGCTTTCATTTTTTGGGCTCAAATTCGGTTTGGAATGCAAGAGATGTCATGCCGTTTTTCTGACAGGCATCCATCACGGCGGCAATGTGTTTATAGGGTGTATTCTCGTCACCGCGGATGTGGATGACCAGATCCTTTTTCTGGGCGTGCATATTGTTGAGTGCCTGTACGATCTGGCTCAGATCCAAAGGCTTTTTGTCCAGCCGCATATTGCCCGCGGGATCGATTTCGATGGTGGCCACATCCTCCGGGCGCAGTGGTTCGGGATCGACTTCACCGCCGCTGGGCAGATCCAGTTTCATGCTCTGCTCCAGCAGGGGAGTCGTGATCACAAAGATGATCAGCAGCACGAAGGTCAGGTCCATCAGCGGAACGATGTTGATCTCGCTGAGGGTCACAAGTGAATTTTTCTGGGAAAAGCGCCGCATGATCAGTCGTCAGAGAGAAATTCGGTTTCGATCTTGGAGGACAGTTCCAGGGCGAAGTTGTCCATTTCCACCGTGAAAGCCCTCAGATTATGTACCAGCCAGTTGTAGAAAAACATGGAAGGAATGGCGACAGCCAGACCGCCGACGGTCGCGATCAAGGCACCGGCCACACCGGGAGCCATGGTCGCCAGATCGGCGCTGCCCTTGGCGCCTACATAGCTGAACGCGCTCATCACGCCCCACACGGTACCGAGCAGACCGATGAACGGAGAACCGCTGACGGCAATGGCTAACCAGATCAGGCCGGATTCCAGTTTCAGGGATTCTTCGGCCACGGTGCGTTCCATGTTGCCTTTGATATGCTCGATGGTTTTGATGCTCAGGCGGCGTGTGGGCGGCTGAACAGGGACTTGGGAAACGGGTTGTAAAACGGGTTGTACCGGCGCGACCGGCTGGCCGGGGATAACGGGCTGCGTATAGAGTCCCGGCTGCTGCGCTGTCTGGGGCATGGTCTGGACGGTGCCTTGAGGGAAGGTCCCCTGCAGGGTGACATCCGGTGTGACCGGAGGCGGAGGAGGCGGCACGGCCATGGGATCCGTCATCGCGGGCTGAGCCGGTGTGATCACACGGGCATAGCGGTTGGCCTCAGCGCAGGCATCGCGGTAAATGTTGAAGAGGGGGCAGCCTTCCACTTCGATGTGGCGATTGAAAATGTCCAGAACGTCACTTTGTCTTTTGAATTCTTCCTGAAAACCCCGGTTGAGTTTGCGGGCCCGATACATCTGGGTGACTTTGTAAACCATCACGGACCACGCGATGATAGACATCACTCCCAGAAAGATGAGAATGGCTTTTGTCTCATTCGTGGCTTGTGACCATATATAAAGAAGATCCGGTTCGACCTGTGTCGCCGCGGCTAATACTGGAAAATCGCTGAACATCCTTTTTGTTCCTCTTTCAAAACCCCGTACTTTTTCTTATTAAAAAACCCTCATTTGGTCAAGTGGAATCCAGTAAAAAAATAAAATAATTGAAAATTTTTTCACTCTTTCCGTTCGGACAGTGAAAAAATAAAAATGCCGCTCTGTTTTTCAGGGTAAATTTTCAGCAGAGCGGCAGTGAGATCATCGGCGAAAAATCACCATTGATCGTAGTGAACGTACTCCGGCTTGAACCGGGTGCGGGCTTCCCTGGTTTCCGCGGGATGACCCAGCGAGATCGCGCCCACAGGGATGATCTCTTCGGGCATTCCGAAAAGCTGTTTCACCCCGGTGATGCGGTCTTCACGCGGATGGATCCCCAGCCAGACGGCACCCAGCCCCAGGGCATGAGCCGCCAGCAGGATGTTCTCGATGGCCGCGGAGCAGTCCTGCAGCAGATAGCTGAGGGATTGGCTGTTGGCCTGGTTCAGGTCGCCGCAGACGACAAAGGCCAGCGGTGCCGCGCGGAGCATTTTACCGTAAGGCAGGATCCCGGCCAGCTTGTCCAGTTTGGCGCGGTCCGTGGCCACCAGTATCCGCCAGGGGTCACAGGCTCTGGCCGAAGGCGCGGACATCCCGGCCTCCAGCAGGGAGCGGATCGTCTGTTCGTCCACCGTTTCCGGGGTGTATTGACGGATGCTCCGGCGGCCGTGGATGAAGTTCAGCTTTTCGTTCATGCTTATTCGATCGCTTTAAAGGATTCGCCTTTGCCCAGGCTCAGCGCGAAGGCGGCAAAGATGCGCGGGATCGCTTCCAGATCGGAAATGTTGATCATTTCCACCGGCGAGTGCATGTAGCGGTTGGGCAGACTGACCAGTCCGCTGGGGATGCCGCCGCGGGTCACAAAGACCACGTCCGTATCCGTTCCGCTGGTGCGCGAGGTGGCTTCATACTGCACGGGGATGCCGGCTTCTTTGGCTACTTTGTCCAGACGTTCAAAGACTTTGGGATGGTTGCAGGCTCCGCGGGTCAGAGTGGGGCCTTTGGCCATCTTGGTCTCGCCGTGCTGGGTATGGCTCACGCCGGGATAATCGGTCGCGTGGGTCACGTCCACCACCAGGGCGACATCGGGCTTGACCGAATAGGCGATCTGCATCGCGCCGCGGCAGCCGATCTCTTCCATAACACTGGATGTGGCAATCACTTCCGCGTTGCACGGCTTGCCGGATTCCTTCAGCAGACGGATGGTCTCGGCCGCGATCCAGCTGCCGACCCGGTTGTCAAAGGCGCGGGCCACCAGGTTGCCGTTGGCCAGACGGGAGAAATATCCGTCCAGGGTCACGGGGTCGCCGATGCGCACATATTTCAGCGCGTCCTCACGGTCTTTGGCTCCGATATCAATAAAGAGATCATTGATCTTGAGTTTTTCAGGTTCATTGCTGGTCTTGTCCATCAGGTGCGGCGGCACGGAGCCGATCACACCGGCTAGAGGGCCGTTTGCGGTGTGGATAGTCACACGCTGGGCGCGCAGGATCCCCGGAAAGACACCGCCGATACTGCGGAAATAGAGATAGCCTTCCGGCGAGATATAGCTGATCATCAGGCCGATCTCATCGCCGTGGCCAATGACCATCAGACGGGGGGAGCCGCCTTTGTTGAAAATAGCTGTCGCGTTGCCGTAAGCGTCGGCATGGACTTCATCAGCGAACTGCCCGGCATAATCCATCCACAGACGCTGACCTTTTGCCTCGAACCCGGACGGGGTCGGGGTATTGACTAAAGTTTCCAGAAACTTGAGAGATGCTTCACTCATACGGGAATTATCTTAGGACGCGGCCCCCGGCTTGTCAAATGGACATGAAGAGAACCACGGCTAAACAAGAACCACGGATGGGCACGGATAAACACAGATATTTGTTATTGAATCATTTATTGTTGCGAGGCTGACGTTTGGTTCTGTCACCGGTTCCCGGTGAATACA
>DBVN01000100.1:12858-17468 GCA_002308515.1 Verrucomicrobia bacterium UBA1263
CATGGCTCTGCAATCGTAAAATCCCGCAGGGATTCTGACTGAAACCCCGACGGGGTGATTCGATGGTAGCCGGGCTGGTGCGCTTGCGCACCCCCCGGTAATGACATCCCACAAACACCTCACCGGGAACCGGTGACAGAAATGAATATACCCCTTGCACACTTGCAAAATATCTGGTACTTTGTCCTTGTCGTTTCTCGGCGGTATGTGTCGCTGAGGAATGGAAAAAGATAAATTATTAAACAATAAATAGTTTTACGCTTTAGCGTCAAAACAGTTACGGTCTAATCAAAAATTCGGCAATTTTTTTGTACTAATAGCCAAACTGTTGAAGCGCCCTGGAATCCAGGGTGTATCTTCTTGTTTCTATTAGTACAGGCTTTGCCGAGCCTTTGATTGGGAAACAGAATGGTGACCACGTATCATAGAAACAATTTTCTATTGTGGCACAGGTGAAGACTCACCCTTTCTTTTTCCCGTAGAAATCTAAAGAATGATTTCTTCAAATCTTTTCTGTTCCAGCTTTTGCAAAAAACTAAAAAATAAAAAGTTATTATGATGAAAAAAAGTATAATCAAGTGGACGCAAGGCATATCAACAGGAGTACTTGTGACAGCACTTTCTCTGATGGCCAGTACAGTTATCACGCAAGCAGAATCTGTCAAAGAGGGCGAAAACTGTGTGATATCCTTGCCTCAAGAGGTAAAACTGGACATGGTCTGGATCAAACCCGGTACCTTTACGATGGGCAGTCCGGAAGATGAACTGGGCAGATATAATGATGAAATCCAGCATCAGGTGACACTGACACTGGGCTACTGGCTGGGCAAGTATGAGATCACACAGGCACAGTATGAAGCTGTGACAGGAACGAATCCTTCCAACTGGAAAGGAACCGATTTGCCGGTGGAGAAGGTCAGTTGGAATGACGCGATGGAGTTTTGCAAGAAGCTGACGGAGATCGAGAAGGCTGCGGGCCGTCTGCCGGAGGGGTATGAATANNACCGAGGCGCAATGGGAATATGCCTGCCGTGCCAGGACAACAAGCTCCTTGAACAACGGAAAGAATGTGTCATCAGCGGAAGTGAGTGAGAAGGGTGTTTGTGATAATTTAGATGAAGTAGGATGGTATTGGATGAACGGAGGTATGAAGAATTGGAATGGAGGGAATGATCCAGCGATTTGTACACATCCGGGAGGACAAAAGAAACCAAACAACTGGGGACTTTATGATATGCACGGGAATGTTTGCGAATGGTGTTTGGACTGGGTTGGAGATTATCAAACTTCATCTGTGACAGATCCTAAAGGGACTACGGGTAAATATCGCGTGGCTCGTGGCGGCGGCTGGGGCTACAGTCCGCGTGATTGCCGATCAGCGCACCGCGGTTGGTATGTGCCCGACGCCCGGTCCCTCAATGTGGGCTTCCGCCTCGCCCTGACACCGGTCAAATAGAGGCTGTTTATCCTGAAAACAAAGATCCCCGATGGTTTTGAGTCTGCCGGGGATCTTTTCTATTATTCAAAATATCTGTGTCTATCCGTGTCCATCCGTGGTTCTTTTCGTGTATGACTGAAATATGTTGCCAGGGCGGAGCGAACATTAGTCTCGTAAATATTTTATTTGCAAAAGGGATGGGTATGAGGTAAATTAAAAGCGTGCAAGGTGCTGGTAACACCTCGCACGCTGTTGCGGATTATTTAATCCGCCTATTTATCAGTATGATACTGATAAACAAGATGATTATAATGATGCTAGTAATGTCTTCTATAATCATCTTTTTTTGTCACCTCCTTCCGACGTTATTTCATTCTTTCCAATCATTTTGTGAAAGGTTATAAACAAAATTCACAGGCAAGGAAGTGTGATGGCAATAAAAGACTCCAGCACCGAGTTTTCACCCGCAACGGATTGATTTTATATCATTTGTTCCTCGTTATCAATATCCATCCGTGGTTCTTTTATATATGACTGAAATATGTTGCCGGGGCGGAGCGGATATGATAGGATTCGCGGCGTATGAAGATGAACAGGTTATTGTGTTTAGCACTGGCCGCGGGATGCGTCTGGCAGTGTCAGGCGGCGGATTGGAAACGCCCGGCGATCGAGCAGGATCCCTCAGCGGTCTATACGGATCCGGTTTTGGCCAAGTCCTATCGGGACGCTCTGGACCGGATGACGCAGGAGCTTTTGACCAAGGATTTTATCCTGGCGGATGTCAATTTCAACCAGCCGCGGCGGTTCACGAATTTCAGCGGTGATATTTCGGGACGGTTCATTGAGCTGACTTCGGCTGTTTCGAGCGCGGATCAGCCCTGGCCGGAAACACTGATGCCGGTGCTGAGGGAGATCACCCGTTACCAGAAGGCGGACGGGCATTTCGGCAAGGATATAGACTGGAACGGCTCGGTGGATTTCGATGAACACAGCGACCAGGTGACGATGATGCCGAATCTGTGGGGCAACGGCCGTCTGCTGCTAGGGCTGACAGAGGCCGCGAGGAAGTTCGATTTGGCTCCGGTGCGCGAAGCGGCACAGAAACTGGGCGATTTTTATGTCAACACGGTCTATCCGCGTTTCTGCGATCCCAAGCGGATGAGTGAGTATGAGACCAAGGCACAGTATGCCAGCGCTTATGTCACTTGTGTTTATGAAGGAATGGAAGGACTGGTGCAGCTGTACCGTCTGACCGGAGAAAAGCGTTATCTGGATACGGCAGTGAAGATGGCGGATTTCCACGCGCAGTTCGACACACTGCCGACGGGTCACTCGCACGGTTCGCTGAGCCAGACCGGCGCGCTGGTGATGATCTATGAGGATACGGGGCTGGAGCGTTTCCTGAAACGCGCGGAAGACCGCTGGGAAGAAGCGGCTTACGGGGGATATGTCAGTCCCTGCGGCGGAGTGTTCGAGCATTTTGCCAAGGCGCTCACCAGTACGGATGAAGGCTGCTCGGAAGCGGACTGGCTGAGGCTGAACCTGCTGCTGTGGGCCAATACGGGCAAGGCTCGTTATCTGGATATGGCGGAGCGGCTTTTGTGGAACGAGATGATGGCCAATCAGTGGCCGACCGGCGGTTTCGGGCATCGGATGCTGAAATCGGATGACATCGGCGCTTATGCCTATAATCAGCCGGTGGCGGAGTCCTACTGGTGCTGTACGTATCACGGCGCGCTGGCTTTGCACAAACTGCGCTCGTATCTGGCGGTGAGTACGCCGGAGGGGATCTATATCAATTTCCCGATCGCTTTCGAGACGACTGTGAAGGTGAACGGCAAGGTCTGGAATGTCAAAACTAAACAGAAGGTCAACTACGGCGATCAGGAGATGACGGATTCCTTTGATTCCTGGGCGATCGAGGTGGAAGTCACCAGCACGGATAAGGATAAGGGACTGCCGCCCAAGGTGATCCTGCGCAAACCCGAATGGGCCGGATCGTGTCTGCGGGCTGGCTGTGAAGTGCTGGGCAACCCTCAGACGAGGAAGAACATAGAAAGTACCGAGAGGATCAATGACCGTCTGGATGAGAGAGGCAAGTACCTGGAGATCAGTATGACGAAGGTGCCGGATAACGCGGATGCGCGGTACACGGCCGCGTTCTCCATGCCGTGCTATCTGGAGCCGCGTATCCTGTCCAGAACGAACCCGGATCATCTGAAGTTAAGCGCTGAGCCTCAGAAGTTTGAGAAAGCTGTTCTGCGCTATGGGCCTTACGTCCTGATGAACAAGGACTCTGGCGATATCCAGGATCTGAAGCTGAAAAGCTATATCGGCGGATCAAAAGTATGGTATCTGGAAACGCCTGCTTCCAACGTGGTCCCGTATATCGAGCTGAAAAACAAGGAAGCGCATCACGCGTTCCTGTTCAATGTGGAGACGGAACCGGTCACCCCGAAGAGCAAAGAATAAGAAAAGCGCTGATTTTGCAGAAAAAAGGTTTTCAAACCGGAGCAAAAAAGGTAACCTTTTTCCGTCAGATGGCTCTCGTCACTTGCTTACCTTGTAAGCCGGACACGGAAAGAGGGCATCAAAAAAGAATCATAGAAAATAATTGAAAGAATAATATGCAACGTCGTGAATTTTTCAAGTTGTCAGCTATGGCCGGTCTGGCCACAGTGTTAGCGCCCGCGGCCAACGCGTTTCAGATCCCTGATCCCGCGAAAAAGGCGGTCCTGAATATCTCCTTCCAGGAAGGTGTGGCTTTCGGCAACAGTCTGAATGAGAAACTGGACTTCTGCGAAGCCAATGGCGTAGTCGGTTTTGAACCAGGCGGCGGCGGATTAGCCAACCGTGTGGACGAGTTCAAGAAAGCCCTGTCAGGCCGCAAAGTGAAGATCAGCGCCATCTGCGCCGGTTTCAGCGGAGTGCCGATGTCCGACGACCCGAAAGTCCGTCGTGAGGCTATTGACAGCATCAAAGAGATCGTGACCGCCGCGGGCGAGCTGGGCTCCACCGGTGTCATTATGGTGCCTGCCTTCAACGGCAAGACCAAACTGGGCAACCAGGAAGGCCGCAAGATCATGGTGGAAGAAGTTCTGCCGGAGCTGGGTGAACACGCTGTCAAATGCGGAACTCACGTCATCCTGGAACCGCTGAACCGCGGTGAGGC
>DBVN01000100.1:17509-18170 GCA_002308515.1 Verrucomicrobia bacterium UBA1263
ACTTCTGGCACATGACCTGGGAAGAGACTTCCGATTTCGCCGCGTTCGTAGCCGGAGCCAAATGGCTGTGGCACGTGCACATGGCCAGCCGCAAACGCCGCCGCATCCCCGGAGAAGACGGTGACGCTGATAATTACGTGGATGGTTTCAGAGGTCTGAAGGCCATTGGNNTATCAGCACTATGTGAGCTTTGAGTGCGGCTGCGGAGGCGATCGCAAGACGCTTCTGGAGAACGCCTGCAAGCTGCTCCGTGAACAATGGGAACAGGCTTAGAGCCTTTCGAGCCTCGCTGAAAGAGTGAGGTGTATCTGTTTTGATGAGCGGCGGCGTTGCGGAAGCAGCGAGGCCGCTCTTATACTATGGAACCCCGGAAAGAAGATATAAAGAGCCGTCCGATAGGAGTTTTTGATTCCGGCATCGGCGGACTGACCGTTGTGCGGCAGATCCGCAGTCTGATGCCGAACGAAGATATAGTCTATTTGGGAGATACAGCGCGTGTTCCTTACGGCACCAAATCGCAGGAGACGGTGATCCGTTTTGCCTGCGAGGACGCGCGGTTCCTGGTGGAGCAGGGGGTAAAAGCCATCGTGGTGGCGTGCAATACGGCCTCGGCCTGGTCACTGCCGGCGCTGAACCGCTATTTCCATCTGCCCATCTGCGG
>DBVN01000100.1:18187-21146 GCA_002308515.1 Verrucomicrobia bacterium UBA1263
GGCTCTGATCGTCAGCCGCAATAAAAGAGTAGGCGTGATCGGCACAGCCTCCACCGTCCGCAGCAAAGCGTATGACACGGCCATGAAAGAGAGGCTTTCCAATGTGGAGGTGTTTGCCCAGGCTTGTCCGCTGCTGGTGCCGCTGGTGGAAGAGGGCTGGCTGTCGCATCCGGTGACGTTCAAAGTTCTGGAGGAGTATCTCACGCCGCTGGTGGTCGAGCAGATAGATACGCTGATCCTGGGCTGTACGCATTATCCGCTGCTCAAGCGCACCATCCTGAAGGTGCTGAAGGGGATCGCCAACCGTCCCATCAATCTGGTGGATTCGGCGGAAAGCTGCGCCGCGCATGTACGGCGGCGGCTGGCGGATCTGGATCTGCTGTCGCCCTCAGCCTCTGTGGGCAGGATATTCCCCTACGTGACGGACGAGGCTTCGCGTTTCGCGCGGGTAGCCCGTCAGTTCCTGGGATTTTCGATCGGCAAGGCCGAACAGATCCAGCTTAAGGAAATGCCCGCGGAGTAACACGGGCGCGTTCCTTAGTCATCCATATCATTCTCAACATTATCATCCATCTCATCATCTGGCGGCGCGGTCCGTCTGCCGTTTGAGGAAAAGAGGTAATTGGTGAGGTAAAGCAGGTCATCCTCATCCATTTTGGGGCCGAGTTCAAATAGATCTTCCGGTTTCACTTCTTCCTTATCCAATACCCGATCCCATTCTTGCTCAACGAATTTTGCCAGCATCCCGCATATAATCAGGGTATCGGTCAGGTATTCATCTATCAGACTGGAGTCGGAGAGCACGCAGATGGAGAAGACTGCGGCCACGATCTGCTGAGGGGTGAGGTTTTCAATTTCCTGAGAGCGATAGTGAAAGGTGGTTTCGGCGCAGGCATCCAGGGCAGTATCCCAGTCCAGATCGGCCTGGCCTTCCAGCAGTTCGTGGATGAGAGATTCTGTCAAAGCGGCGGCCTCTTCGCCTCCGTCCTGCTGAAGCTGATCCAAAAGCTGTTCCACCGAAAATTCTGTTTCGGTCAATCTGTCCCAAAGATCGTGGATAAAATCATGCAGATTCTTATACATAAAGAGGATAGATAAAAACAGGCCGAATAGAGGAACCTCTGCCCGGCCTGATTTGTTCAAATCAATAGGAACGATTAGAATTCCAGCATCTTATACGGAGCGCGATACTCGTAATCCATAAAGGATGTGGCGATCTTGTCGTCAATGATCTCTTCCTTGGCCGGATCCCATTTCAGCTTGTGACCGGTACGGCAGGCGATGGTGCCCAGATTGCAGAGCGTGGTGGAGTGATGTCCGATCTCCACGTCTGTGATGGGACGCTTGTACTGACCGTTGGCGTCTTTGCCGCCGAGGATGCAGTCGTACCAGTTCTGATGATGGTTCTTGCTCACGTAGAGATGGATCTCGTCATCTTTCAGCTTGGTGCCGAGCACGCCCGGAACGGAGCATTCCAGCTTGCCGCGGTTGACCCAGATCATGCCGTCCTGACCCTCGAAGGTCGTGCCGTCGCGCTGGCTCTGGCCGCAGATGATCCTGGCGCCGTTGGCGTATTTATAAGTGATCTCGAACCAGCTGGGGACTTCATAGCGTTTCTGCGCGTCATATTCGCAGCGGGCGCTGATCTCTACGGGACCGGTCTCATCCATACCCAGACCCCATTGGGCGATATCCAGGTGATGGGCACCCCAGTTGGCCATCTGGCCGCCGGCGAAATCCCAGAAGAAGCGGAAATTGTAATGGACGTGGTTCTGATTGTACGGACGCCACGGAGCGGGTCCCAGCCACATATCGTAATCCAGTTCCGGCGGAGGATTGGTGTTCGCACGGAACGGTTCATTGAAGTTCACGCCCGGCAGACCGACGCGGACCGTCTTGACCTCGCCGATGTATTCATTGCGGACATATTCGCAGGCTTCGCGGAATCCGCCCATGGAGCGCTGCATACTGCCGTTCTGCACCACGACGTTGAACTTGCGGGCGGCCTTGAGCATCATCTGTGTGTCGTGGATGGTCAGACCCATCGGTTTTTCCACATAGACGTGTTTGCCGGCGGCGCAGGCTTCCACCACGATCTTGGCGTGCCAGTGATCCGGCGTAGCGATCAGGACGGCGTCCAACTTCTCTTTTTCCAGCATCTTGCGGTAGTCCTTGTAGGTAGCGGGAGTACGCTGGGCTTTCTTCTCAACGATATCCTTGCCCGCGGCCAGATGTTTGTCATCCACATCGCAGATGGCCACAACATTCTTGAAAACAAGTGATTGATTCAGGTGATTGCGGCCCTGGTTGCCCGTGCCGATCACACCCAGACGGATCCCTTCCGTGCCTTCCGCGCCGAAGGCCGGACGTGTCATCACATAGGGGAACGCGACAGCTGCCGCCGCGGCGGTCATGCTGGTTCCCAGAAATTGCCGGCGGGACATTCCCGAACGGCTCACACTTTTTGTAGCTTCCGTTTTCATAAAAGTCGTTTTCATTTTACGGGATCTGTCCCCATAAGGCAACCCGGAATTGCCGGAAAAAGTGTTTTTTTGAACCACGAATTTGAAAGAACCACAGATGGCAAGTGGAAGAACCTCGGATGGACACGGATAAACACAAGTAAATTATTGAATAACAATGTGTTTTGTAGAGACACGGGATTCCCGCGTCTTTTTTATGAACCACAGATGGACACAGATACACACAGATATTTGTTATGGAATCATTTATTATCGCGAGGCCGACGTTCGGTGCGAAGCCGACGTTCGGCCTTGCGGCTTTGGAAAATGTGTGCTATATTCCTTTATGTGAACCATTGATGGACAATGGATTTTAATTTTATTATGAATAAAAAATTGATGACCGGCCTTTTGGCCCTGGCGTTGACGGGATCTGTGGTGTACGCGGCGGAGCCGACCATTGACTACAGCCTGGAATTGAAACTGACTTACACCGG
>DBVN01000112.1:0-15558 GCA_002308515.1 Verrucomicrobia bacterium UBA1263
ATCCCCGACCTGCCCTTCGACGATTATCTCACACAGGTGAAGCCCATTGCCGACCGTTACGACATACGTGTAGTGATGATGATTACTCCCGAGACGAGCGACGAACGCATACGTTTCATCGACCAACACACCGACGGCTTCATCTACATGGTCTCCTCTGCCGCCATCACCGGTGCCCAGCGTTCCTTTGATGATGCCAAACAGGCCTACTTCCGCCGGATCAACGCCATGAACCTCCGCAATCCGCGCATGATCGGTTTCGGCATCTCCAATAAGCAGACCCTGGAAGCCGCTCAGCGGAACGCCGCCGGAGCCATCATCGGCTCCAAGTTCGTCACCCTGCTCAGCGAAAGCAAAAACGCAGACGAAGCCCTGGACAAACTCTTCGCCGCCCTGGACAAATAAAAAATCCCTGGCGGAATAAACGTCGGGGATTTTTTGTTTTCAGTTTAAAAACGTCTATTGAGCAGGCGAGAGTACCACACGGAACCCTATGAGGGTACACCGAAAGTCAGGAGTGCAGTAGCCTCGATTCGCGGAACGACAGAACTTGGCACAGCTGCTCCAGCTGCCCCCGCGATTCACACGATTAGATCCTGCGTCAGGAACCTTTGTATCCGCTGTGGATGATGTCGAATAATCCTCATACAAGTCCAAACACCATTCCCACACATTCCCATGCATATCATACAAACCCCAGTTATTTGCCTGTTTTTGTCCTACCGGATGAGTCTTACTGTCGCTGTTTTTATCATACCAGCCCACTTTATCTAAATTGCGGCATGCACCTGTTTCACTTGTTATTTTCATACCACTGTTTAAAGCGGTAGTCGTCTCCGCCCGGCAGGCATATTCCCATTGAGCCTCTGTCGGCAAAGTATAGGTATATCCCAGCGGCAATCTTCCAGCCGCGCGTTCCTGCTCTGTCAGTTTACGACAGAATTCCATCGCTTCATTCCAGCTTACACATTCTACCGGCAGATCGGCTCCCTGGAACCCGGAAGGATTTATATTCATTACATATTTATACTGCGCCTGTGTGACTTCGTATATGCCCATCCAGTAGCCTTTATTCAGTGTCACTTCATGTTGAATTTCAAGTTTTTCTCTGCCTCGTTCTCTCTTGGGTGAACCCATTGTAAAAGTTTCCGGTTTGATCCAAACCATCTCCAGCGTCACCCCTTTGTCAAGCTGAATGACAATAGGTTCTCCTTCTTTCGGCATCAGCTCTGCTATCGCCAATTCTCTTAATTGACCCGCTTCACCATGTCCGGCCTCCAATGCCAAGATCAATTCAGCTTTGCTTTTCAGCGTTATCCAGTCTTTTTCATCTTTCGCGATCCATGCTTCCTTCAGATATTTCTCGATCTTCTCCAGCCTAGCTTGTTTATCCATCTCGGTTTGCGCTTCATCTCGCAAAGACATGGCTTCACTGTGATCTTTTTTCAAAGACAGAATAGTTTCTGCATCACTCTTCAAAGTCACCCAGTCTTTTTGCTCCTTTGCATTCTGTGCGTCTGCCAGATATTTTTCAACCATCTCTTGTAAAGATAATTCTATCAATTCTCGTGCTTCTGGCTGATTGGGAATTATCTCTAAAACTTGTTCAGCTTTCTCTTTCACTTGTACCCAATCTTTATTGTCTTTTGCCACATTTGCTTCTCCAAGGAGATTCTTCGCCTTGCCCACTTCCTCTTTTACCAGTGCCAGCATCTGTTTCGCTTCCACTTGCTCTGGAGTAATGGTTATAGCTAAAATGCTGTTGGCATACTCTTCCAGTTGATCCCAGTTCTTATCTTTTTTTGCCTGTCTGGCTTTTCTGAGCAATTTTACCATTTGGGACTTATTGAAAAGTCGTTTAGCCTCTACATTATCCTTTTCTATTCGCAATATCTTTTCGGCTTCCGTCTGGACTAATTCCCAGTCTTCTCTCCATTCCGCGTTGTGCGCTGATTCCAAGAGTTTGCTAACGACCGGCATATTTAATTTGTCCTCAAAACCTCCTGTTTGGAAGGTCAACGTATCATCTTCGGCTTCTACAGTAAACGGAATCTCATTGGTGCTGGTTAAACTCAGCTTCATTTTCCCTTCCAGCGCGCCCCCGGCCAGCTTGCCGGTAAAGGGCATACTCTGCCCCTTATATTCCACCGTTCCGGCATATTCACCACTCTTGCGGTAACTGAAGATCACCTTGGTCCCTTTCTCGCCCTTATGGGTCTCATCCAACTCCAGAAAAGTCTGTTCTATCAGCATATCTTTGAATTCATCAATCTGAATCAGATAGATATTACCACGTTTCTTGAGGTTGAAAGTGGTATGCTGTTCTACCGATCCCACCGTTCCGATCAGTCCTCCCTGACCTTTCCGGGCTTCCACCGGATAAGTCACCCCATGAAATTTCAATGTCCCCACAAAACTCTCCCCTTCCGGTTTCAAACGCAGATCCACCGTTTTGCCCAGATAACGTCCGTTGAAATCGTTTTCCACATCCAGATCAAATGGATTCACCAGCAGCGCATCCAACTCCTTTTCCCCTTTCTTGACCTCTTCCTCAAACGGATTGAATTCACCCGCCAGTACAGCTCCGCTCCAGCAGAGAAGCGCCGCTAAAAAATATCCTATATATCTTGTTACCATAATGATTTCAGTTCTTCGTTAATTTGAGTGAAATGTTCAGGATCAAGCATTAAATTCTCTTTATCATACAAATTCCAACAAAATGTATATTGACAACAAGGTTCTTCAAAAAGTGCGGCGAAATAAAGAGGATATTTCCATTTTTCCTATATACCCTCTGCCGCAGGGATAATAAACATCCCTCTGCTTTGGAGCATTAGGTTTATTTTCAATCATGATGGTATACTCTTTTGCCACCATATCCAAGAGGCTAAGTGTCCAAAAAAAATCTTAAAAAGCAAAACGATATTTTCATATCTAACACCTTATCAGCAAACAAATAAAACAGTCATGGAAAATTAAGAAAAATTTTAGCAAAAACAAATCTTAACGGAATGTTTCGATTTTGACCATCAGTACAAAAATTCTCACAGATTTCAATCCAGACCGTAACATTTTTAACGCTAGGCGCTCAAACTGGATAAGCGTAGCCTTTTTCCAACTCCATTGCAAGGAAAATAAACCCAAAATCACCATTAGGATAGGAATTTCTAATGACGGTCATTGGAAGAAATCCGGTTTTATCCTTCCGCTCTGGAAAGAGGATAAAACTGCGGTCCAGCTCCGCTTTTCTGTGGACAAAACGCTTATAAAAACTTAGAATTCAGGAGGTGCCGGACAGTAAGAGGTTCGGCAAATTTTTCTAGCCAAAATCATTTTAAAACGATGCAAGCTCAATTTAAACAACACCTTCAGGAGACTCTCCAACAAATCCGTGAGTCTGGTCTTTATAAAGATGAACGTCCTATCTCCACTCCGCAGAACAGCTTTGTCCAAGTTCGCGGCGGAAAACCCGTTCTGAACCTTTGCGCGAACAACTATCTCGGTCTGGCTCAAAGCCCGGAGATCCGCGAAGCCGCTAAAAAAGGCTTGGACGAATGGGGATACGGCATGGCCAGTGTCCGCTTCATCTGCGGCACTCAAACCCTCCACAAGAAACTGGAACAGGAGCTGAGTCAATTCCTGGGCACCGAGGACACGATCCTCTACTCCTCCTGCTTTGACGCGAATGGCGGTCTCTTTGAAACACTTCTGACAGCGGAAGACGCGATCATTTCCGATGAGCTGAATCATGCCAGCATCATTGACGGCGTGCGTCTCTGCAAAGCAAAACGCTTCCGCTACAAGAACAACAACATGGCTGACCTGGAAGAACAGCTGAAGGCGGCCGATGCCGCGGGTGCCCGCTTCAAGATGATCGCCACCGACGGAGTCTTCTCGATGGACGGCTTCATCGCGAATCTGCCCGGTATATGTGACCTGGCGGATAAATACAACGCCACTGTTATGGTGGATGAATCCCATTCTGTCGGTTTCATGGGCAAACACGGCAAAGGCACCCATGAATATCATAATGTGATGGGCCGGGTAGATATCCTGACCGGTACCTTTGGCAAAGCGTTAGGCGGCGGCAGCGGCGGNNGCGTCCGGCGGCTACACCGCGGCGAAAAAGGAAATCATCGACCTTCTCCGTCAGCGTTCCCGTCCGTATCTGTTCTCCAACACATTGGCTCCCTCTATATGCGCCGGTACTTTGAAAGCTCTGGAGATCCTGAACCGCTCCACAGAACTGCGCGACCGTCTGGAAGAAAACACACGCTATTTCCGCTCTTCCATGACCAAGCTCGGCTTCAATATCCCTGAAAGCACTCATCCCATCGTTCCCATCATGCTGGGCGACGCGGTTCTGGCCCAGAAGTTCGCGGCCCGTATGCTGGAAAAAGGCGTTTATGTTGTTGGCTTCTTCTATCCTGTTGTGCCGCAAGGTAAAGCCCGCATCCGCACACAGATCTCCGCCGCTCACACTCGCGAAGAACTGGATCTGGCTATCAACGCCTTCGCGGAAACTAAGAAAGAATTGATGTAAATCTTAAAAAAATTTGAGAATGGAGTGAAAAACTCCATTCTCTGTTTTTATACCGCGCGAAAAAGGCATATCCATGAGAAAAAACGTTCCCTTAAACCTTCTGCTGGTAGATGGATCCTCCGAGGAAAACGCCAATCTCAAGCTCATCCTTGAGGGACAAGGCTATGAGTCAGTGATTGAGAATGTCAGCACCTACACGGAGTTCAGGGAACACCTCAAGGGCAATGTGGACGCGGTACTGTCCGAGTCGGACACCTCGAAGAATCTCCGGCTTTTGAGCATCATCAAGGCGGAAAACCCCGGTATGCCTTTTATTGTTATTTCAAAAAACAATGTTCCTTCCAGGGATGTTATAGATGAAATGAAGGCAGGTGTCTCCAACTATGCCTTCAGAGATGATCTGAAGGGACTGGGTGCCACTATCGAAAAAGAGATCAAAGCCTTTCACATCTATAAGAAAGATCTGCCCTACCAGCAGGAATTGAAAGAAAGAGCGGATCGCTACCGCAGTCTCTGGGAAAACTCCAGAGATGCCCTCATGCTGGTCACCGATAATAAGATCATCAGCGTGTGCAATCCGGCTGTGGAAACCATTTTCGGCTATCCAAGCGAGGCACTGAACGGACTGCCGCTGTCCACGATCCAGCCGGCTGACAAGTTTAAAGACATCCCCCTGCTGGTCGATTATATCGAAATGGACAAAGATGAATTCAATTCTCTGCCCCATTTTGAAACCCAGGCTCTTCACAAGGACGGACATACCGTTGATATTGAATTTTTTGTGGATAAATTCACATTGAACGGGAAACCGGTAACAACTTTGACTATCCGCGATATTACAGAATGGAAACGGACACAGGCCGAACAAATCAAAAACAAAGAACAGATCCGGATCGCGCAGCAGATCCATAAAAAACTTTATCCGGAAACCTACCCCGACTTCCATGGTTACGATATAGCCGGCATCTCCTACCCGGCCGAAGAGATCGGCGGTGATTATTTCGACTTTTTTGAACAGGGACGNNGGGACGCAACTCTCTGGATATCGTGATCGGAGACGTTTCCGGTCACGGACTGGGACCGGCCATCCTGATGGCCGAGACGCGAGCCTATTTGCGGGTACTATCCCGAAACCGCGAGTATCTGAACGAGATCCTTACAAGGACCAATCAAGTTCTGGTCGAAGACATGGACGCGAATCGCTATGTGACTCTGACTCTTCTGCGGCTCATATCGCGCCCGTCCGCTTTCATTTACGCCAATGCCGGCCATACACCCGGCTTCATCATCGGATTAGATGGTCAAGTACGCCAGAAACTGACCCGCACCGGCATCGTTCTGGGACGCAAAGCGGACACCATCTATAACCAAAGTGAATATATCGCTTTGGAAGAAGGAGATATATTGGTACTGCTGACAGACGGGATGCAGGAGATATTTTCTCCCGATGGCGAAATGTTTGGAACAGAACGCATCATCAAAACCATTCACGAAAACAGAGAACGTCCTTCCAAAGAAATCATCGAAGCTCTCTACAAAGCGGGGACTGATTTCTCACAAACTCCTGCTTTGGATGATGATTTCACCTGCATCATCATCAAGGTAAAACATTAGGATCTTTTTACACAGACACTAAAAAAGGGAGAGTCAAAGCTCTCCCTTTTTCATACTCAAACAGCGTACAGACTAACGCGGCTTGACTTCCACCGATTCGATCTCGGATATCTTTATCGAAATCTCAGAACCACCTTCCAGCGGAACCATATAAATATCATCGGTCGATACACGAGAGAAACGCATTCCTTCAAAGTGCTTGTCCCCGACTGTGATCACAAACTTCACCGCCTTTTCTTTAGCTCCTAACACCGGACGGAAGAAAGTCGGGAATTTGGTTTCAAAGAACTTACGATTGAAAGTGATTTCACCTCTCTTATAAACAGTAGCTTCAAAACCGCTGTTGTCCCCTTTCACGGAAGCCGCGCGTGACACCATGCGTGTCGCCATATTCGCGCCTGTGGCTGAACCAGTCGCGTTTTCAAACTCACGCTCCTGAGTTGGGATTTCCTCCGTCGGCTCTTCTTCAACAACCGCTTCGGGCTGAGTCAGAAAGATGATTGGTCCCAGTACCGGCAAAACCGCGGAAACACCGCATACCAAAGCCGGCTGTTTACGACGAAAACGCGCTACCGTGTAAGCCGTTACTAAATTCGCGACATATAATGCCAACAGCAACAGCAATCCGGCAGGGCTGATCCAGGCACTCAAAAAACTCGGATCCGGATTGTAATAAGTCAAACGCTCCACATCGCTTACCACGATTTTCGGCGGGGGTTTTACTTCTTTGGCTTTCAGTTGCAGCGGAACTTCAATAAAAGGTTCCGCAAAGTATTGAGCTTGAGGACTTTTTTTAGCAAGAGCCTTCAGAGTGTCCTGGGTAAAACTGGGCCACTGGATCTTGTCGCTGTAGCCTCCGGAATCTTTCCTGAAAACGACACCATCTTCTTTAAAGGTGATAGGCTCCCCTTTTATGATCTCACCATTTGTGCAAAAGTATTCATCCCCAAATAGTTGATTTGGGGCATAAAGCGCTGCGCAAATTCCGACTACAAACAACAAGCGTTTTAACATCGCCCCCAACTTCTATCAAACCTGTCTAAAAATATAAAGTCTAAAATGCGTCCTAACGTCACTTCACTGATTTTTCCTTTCAGAATGTTCTACTTTGGGGCAAAATTATTCCCGTGATCGGAAATACCAATCGGTTCACCGCGGCGCTCCGCTGCGAAAATGATGACTGCCCTCCTGTTTGGATGATGCGGCAGGCCGGTCGTGTATTGCCCGAATACAGAGCGCTGCGGGAAAAGTATTCTTTTCTGGAAATAGCGCGTGCCCCGGAGCTCTGCGCGGAAGTAACACTGCAGCCGGTCCGGCGCTTTGGATTCGACGCGGCTATCATCTTCAGCGACATTCTGGTCATCCCGGAGGCTTTGGGACAACACTACAGTTTTCAGAACCAGAAAGGCATTTCGATGGACTTCTGCCTGGATCCCAACAACTTTGAAACACAGCTCCAGTGGGATGCCCGTGTGACAGACCGTCTCTCATACGTCAGAGAAGCTCTTCAACGGGTTCGCGCTCAGCTTGACCCTTCAACCGCTCTGCTGGGATTTGCCGGTTCTCCCTGGACACTGGCCTGTTTCATGCTGGAAGGCGGCCATGTTCCCACTGATAAACCTCCCAAAGCTCTGGATTGGTATCGCCGGGATCCTCAGACTTTTGACGCGTTTATGAGCCGATTAGCCGAGAAAGTCTCAGAATATCTTCTGATGCAGTGGAATACAGGTATTGATTCAGCTCAGATATTTGACAGCCTTTCGCCGCTCATCCCGGAGGCGGATTATTGGAACATATCCGGGAAATATATCGCGCGGATCCTTGCCTCTCTGGGGACGGAACGTCCCATGATCGTCTATTCCAAAGGCAGCGTCTGGAGGCACTATCTATCCACTTCCGCACAAGTCTTTTCTGTGGATTGGACACAATCCATGCCCGAAGTGGCAGTGGCCGCGGGACCGCATCGCTGTGTACAAGGCAATCTGAATCCGGAACTCATGACACAAACACCTGAGATCGTTCGTGATGCTGTGACAGGACTGCTCCGCTCGATGAGTGGTCATCCGGGCTTTATTTTGAATCTGGGACATGGACTCCGGCCTGACAGCAAACTGGAGTGCATTGAAGCGTTCATGCAAGCAGCCAGACAGAAAGATTATTGATTTTCATTTACTTATGCCAAAACTTGAAGTTAATCTCGATCTTATCCGAAAATACGATGTACCGGGTCCCCGTTATACCTCCTACCCGACTGCTCCACATTTCAGCGAAGAGATCAACTGGGATAAAATCGTCCCGATGATCCGTTCCAATAACAGTGACTCCGATAAACCTTTATCCCTCTATTTCCATTTGCCTTTCTGCCGGAGTCTTTGCTGGTTTTGCGGATGCACCAACGTCATCACACAGGATCCCGGATCCAGTAAACTTTACCTAAAATATCTGCGCAAGGAACTCGATCTGGTGACCCCCTTGATGAATCCGAAACGAAAAGCGGTACAACTCCACTTTGGCGGAGGTTCCCCCTCTTTTTTATCCGCGGAGGAGATATTGACACTGGGCGACTGGATCCATCACCATTTCCCTTTCGCGGAGACTTATGAAGCCGGTGTGGAAGTGGATCCCCGAACCGTGACCGAAGAAAAGATGAAAGCCTTCGCGTCAGTTGGTTTCAACCGGATCAGCATCGGCATCCAGGATCTGGATCCGGATGTCCAGCAAACGATCCACCGGGTACAGCCGCATGAAATGAATCTCCGCACTCTGGACTGGGCGCGATCCAACGGCATCCAATCCGTCAATGTGGACTTGATCTACGGACTGCCTCATCAAACCACAGCCGGTTTTGAGCATACTTTGGATGAGATCCTGAAAATGCGGCCGGACCGCTTTGCCGTTTTCAACTACGCGCATGTTCCCTGGCTGAAAAAAGCTCAGGCAGCGCTGACTCCCCTGCCGCCGGAAAGAAAGATGGATCTGCTGAAAATGACCATCGAAAAGCTGACCTCTTCCGGCTACACTTATATCGGCATGGATCACTTTGCTCTGGAAAATGATGAACTGGCTCAAGCCCAGAAAAACAAAACACTGCAAAGAAATTTCCAGGGCTACAGTACCCACGCGGGATCGGATATCTATGCTTTCGGCATGTCCTCCATATCTCAGACAGATTCCGCCTACTGGCAGAATGAAAAAGATCTGAAACAGTATTATTCGCTGTTAGACGCGGATCACCCCATCCAGCGCAAAGGATATATCCTGAGCGAAGATGATAAAATACGGCATCAAACCATTATGCGGCTCATGTGCGATCTGGAGCTGGATTACGCGGAGATGAGCCGGAAACTCGGCATAGATTTCGCGAGCTATTTCGCGGAGGAATTATCCAGTCTTCAGGATATGGAGACGGATCAGCTGATCTGCCGGGACAAAAACGGATTCAAAGTCACCGATACCGGCCGGCTGCTGATCCGCAATATCGCCATGAAATTTGATGTCTATTTAAAAACAGATAAACAAAGAAAATACTCACGCACTGTCTAATGAAATCAATCGCAGTAATCGGCGCAGGAATCACAGGACTGACAACCAGTTTTCTTCTGAAAGATAAAAATCTTCCGGTGGAGCTTTATGAAGCCTCCGGGAGACCCGGCGGTGTTATTCAAAGCAAACGTCAGGATGGTTATCTGGCGGAATTCGGCCCTAATACCCTGCTGAATACCAACAAAAAGCTGGAATATCTGTTCAAGATCTCCGGGTTGAAAGATCATGTAAAATTCGCGGAACACAAAGGCGACAAACGTTTTCTGGTTCGCAACGGAAAAGTCATCGCCATGCCGTCCAAGGCGTTTTCTTTTTTCCTCTCTCCGCTCTTCAGCTGGAAAGCCAAATATGATCTGATGATGGAGCCTTTCCGTCCGCGCTGGAAGAACGCCTATGAGGAGAGTGTGGCACAATTTGTACGCCGCCGTTTTGGTGAAGAATTTCTGACTTATGCCATTGATGCTCTTGTCGCGGGCATTTTTGCCGGAAATCCGGAGCGGTTATCGGTCATCCATGGATTCCCCAAACTCTACAAGGCGGAGCAGGAATACGGCTCCATGATACGGGCACAATTCTTTGGAGCCAAAGCCCGCAAGAAACGCGGTGAAACCTCTAAGCAGGAAGCCCGGATCCTTTCCTTTGATGAAGGTCTGCAAGTCATGACGGATACCCTGGCCCAAAAACTGGGAGACGATTTTCATCCGAATTGTCCGGTGACTGTCATCACACAGATCCCCGATGGCTGGCGCGTTACTTATCGGCAAGGGAACGATCTGAAACAAAAAGATCATTCCGCGGTACTTTTATCCACATCAGCTTACGCGGCCGCTCAAATCGAACTGCAAAGCACCTCCAATTTGAATTTGAATTCATTTTCAAACATCCCTTATGCCCCAGTCAGCTCGGTCATGCTGGGATATAAACGGGAAGATGTCGGCCATCCTCTGGATGGCTTCGGGATGCTGCTTCCCGGCATTGAAAAATTCAATATTCTGGGAACTCTTTTCAGCTCAACACTCTTTCCTAACCGGGCTCCTCAGGGGTATGTCGCGCTCTCTTCTTATGTGGGCGGAATGCGTCAGCCGGAACTGGCGGGACTTCCCCAGGACAAACTTTTCAAGATGGTTCACGATGACCTTGTCAAACTGCTGAAGATACGAGGTGAACCCGTCTGCTGTATTTCAAACTATTATCCCAGAGCGATCCCTCAATATAATGTCGGTTACGGTCACTTTAAAGATATCGTGTACCAATTACAGAAAGACTGCCCCGGATTCTATATCGGCGGCAACTATACACGCGGACCGGCTCTCAGCGATAATATCCTCTCCGGGTTTGATTTCGCGGATAACATAGAAGACTATATCAAGACAGTTGCTCCTTTTGAAGTCTAGCTTTCCATCCCCCTCAAAACCGGAATTGCTGGCTCCCGCCGGAGACTGGGAGTGCGCTCGTGCCGCTGTTGAAAACGGCGCGGACGCTATCTATTTCGGAGTGGATCGCTTCAATGCCCGCATGAGGGCAAAGAATTTCACCTTAGCCGAGCTGCCGGAGCTGATGGCATGGCTCCATGAGCGTGGTGTTCACGGCTATATCACTTTCAATACTCTCGTTTTTACAGAAGAACTTCAAAGCGCGGAAGAGGCATTGAGGCGTATCATCGCCGCCGGCGCGGACGCTGTCATCGTTCAGGATGCCGGCATCATGCGGATGATCCGGCAGATCTCTCCCGATTTCCCCATCAACGCCTCCACTCAAATGAGCATCACTTCCGCCGAAGGCATTCTGTTCGCGGAAAAAATGGGAGCGTATGTTACCGCGTTAGGACGTGAATGTTCCGTTCAGGAGATACAGAAGATCCAACAGGAACGGATCAGCCAAAGCTCTGACAGAAAACAAAATATCTTTCCTCTGGAAGTCTTTATACACGGTGCTTTATGCGTAAGCTGTTCCGGGCAATGTCTGGCCAGTCAGGCACTGGGAGGCCGTTCCGCGAATCGCGGAGAATGCGCGCAGCCCTGCCGTCTTCCCTATCAGTTGATGCTCAACGGCAAAGAGTTGCCTTTAGGAGCCAGAAAGTTTCTTCTCAGTCCCAAAGATCTTCTGGGACTGGAAATGATCCCGGACCTGATCCAGGCCGGAGTCACCATTTTCAAAATCGAAGGCCGTTTAAAAAGTCCCGAATATGTCAGCAGTGTCAGCCGTATCTATCGTCAGGCGATCGACGCGGCCTGGGATATCCTCTCGCGCAATAGTTTTGACCCGATGACCTGCCGGAAAACTCTTGCCGGGATATTGAGAGAAAAACGCTATGAGCTGGAAATGACCTTCTCCCGCGGTCTGGGAACAGGCTGGATGAAAGGGATCGATCAGCAAAAACTTTGCCATGCGCGTTATTCCGGGAACAAGGGTTTTCGCATTGGCAAGGTCACCAAAATCCAGCGCGGGAGCGTATATGTCCGTACTCAGGAACCTGTCCATCCCGGAGACGGCATCGCGTTTGCCAATCCCGAAACAGAAGAAACCGTTCAGGGCGGACGTGTTTATCTGATGGATCAGAAGGGAGACACCGTTTTATTAGAATTCAGCAGACAAACCTTCGATCCCCAAAAAGTCCGCGTGGGTGATATTGTTTATAAAACCAATGATCCGGCTCTGGATCGTCAGCTTCAGCAAAGCTATACCACCTCAAAGCCTCTCTATCGCAGACCGATCCAAGCTATAGCGGAAGGTTCCATAGGAACCATGCTCAAGATCACCTTTTGGGATGAACAGGGACACTGCGCCGAAGCGGTTTCCTCCATGCCACTGCAGGAAGCTCATTCCCAACCTCTTTCCGCGGAAAAACTGAGAGAGCAACTCAACCGTCTGGGGGATACTCCCTTCCGTCTGGAACAGCTTACTTTCAAAGTCAACGGCAACTGTATGATCGCGGTCAGTGAATTGAACAGACTGCGTCGTGAACTATGCGATAAGCTCATTCAACTGCGCAGAAAACCCATTGCCTGGAAAATCGCGACCGGGAAAGATATTTGCAAAACGATCCTCATTCCCCGGAAAACGCGTTCCTCCACAGAAGAACCCGTTCTGTCTGTTCTTATTAGAAAGGAAGATCAACTGAATGCCGTGCTTCAAAGCGGTATCCGGGAAATTTATTGCGATTTTGACGATCCGGCTCTTTACAAAAAAGCGGTCGAAAAGGCTCACTCATTCAAAAGCGAAAACACGACTTCACCCACTCTTTTTGCTGCGCCGCCTCGCGTTTGCAGACCCGGCGAACATGATCTGCTGGAACGGATACTCTGCTCCGGAGCCGATGGTTTTCTGATCCGCAACTATGATCATCTGGCCTTTTTCAAAGGAAAGCTCTGCCGGGGTGATTCCACTTTTAATATCACCAATCCTGTTTCCGCAAACCATTATCTTCGCGACTGCGGTCTGCGGACATTGACACTTTCCAACGACTTGGGGATGAAACAAATCACCTCTATGTTTCAATACGCTGATCCGAAATGTTTTGAATTGATCCTTCATCAGCATATCCCCATGTTCCACACAGCGTTCTGTCTCTTCTGCGCCTATTTGACCAAAGAACCGGGATTCCCTGGATGCGGAATGCCCTGCGAGCGTAACATTCTCAAAATCAAAGACCGCACCGGGATCGAACATCCTATACTGACAGACGCGGGCTGCCGCAATACGATCTTCAACGGAAGGATCCAGACTGTCTGCGAATATTATGAAGAACTGCGTTCGATAGGACTTCGGCGGTTCAGGATCGAATTTGTTCAGGAATCACCGGAGGATATTATTTTTATTCTTTCTCTGTATAAGCGGCTGATAAAAAATGAAATAAGTGGTTCTCAGATATGGGATCATCTCCGTTCCCGGTCTTTCCAGCTGACCAGAGGTTCTTTTTAACACAAAACACGCCATTAAGGTTAAAATTTTCTAATGGCATTTTGTGACAAATGTATTGTGCGAGTCGCTTAAAAATTGTATAAGGATTCGTGTGGTTTTGTTGTTTTTCCCATCTTTATGGGATGCTGGTGATCCTAAATTTAGCTTATAGTATGGATATTCAAAAAGGGAAAGAACTGTTTGAGACAAAACAATATAAAGAATGTTTAGCCTATTTCCTCGATCATTCAAAAGAAATCGGTCCTGAAGGATATTATTATTTGGGACAGATATATCGTGAAGGCTTAGGGATTGAGGCAGATGAGAAAAAGGGAACGGAATATTTCCAGCAGGCCGCGAATCTGGGATATGCTCCGGCACAGTATCAATTGGGAGGTTCCTTTTTAAACGGCTGGGGAGTAGAGAAGAATATTTCAGAAGGAGAAAAATGGCTGCGTTCCGCCACGGGACAAGGATATGCGCTTGCACAGCTTAATTTGGGTTGCTTGTACATGAATGAAGAGGAACTCTACAATGAAAAAGAAGCCTTTGATTTATTCAGCAAAGCAAGCGAACAAGGTCTTGCCGGGGCACAACGTCACTTAGGGTGGATGTATGAACAAGGATTAGGCACCAAGAGGGATATTCATAAAGCTGTGGAATACTATCAAAAAGCAGCAGAACAAGGAGATACTGTTGCGATGTTCTATTTATCTGAAAAGTATGAAACCGGAGAAGGCATCAGCCGAAATGATCCACTCGCCCTCCAATGGTGTGAATCTGCCGCAAGACAAGGATATGCGCCAGCACAAAATTCCATGGGGATGCGGTACGCTTTCGCGAATGGTGTGGAACAAAATGATGAAAAAGCCTTTCAATATTTTTTGCAGGCGGCAGAACAAGGATGGGCGCCATCGGAGTACAATGTAGGGCTCTTTTATTCCAGAGGAAGAGGTGGTTGTACCCAAGATGAGAAAAAAGCTTTTAAGTGGTATCAACTGGCGGCAGAACATGGACACGCGAACGCGCAATGCAATCTTGGCTGGGCCTATGAGAATGGTTTGGGTTGTGAAGTAGATTATCCGCAGGCCTTACATTATTATGAAATGGCTGCGGCAAACGGAGATGAGTTAGCAAGAAATAATAAGGAATTGCTGGAGGCACGACTCCGTGGTTCCAATATATTCTGGGCAAAGATTTGGATACAGACTAAAAACTGGATCCGACGTTATCTCCCACTTTAATCCAAAATCGTCAATAGAGATGAAATTTCTGATGGTGCTTTTGAGTAAAAAATTTATTTTTCCTTCTAATTTGGCATGATGTTTGCTATAAAAAGGGCGTGGTGAGTGCGAATGTGCAACACAGAAGTGACAAGAAGATCCCGATGCCGATAAGGCGCCGGTGGTCGATTTTTCGTCGTCAATTTCTGCCGACAATAGCATTCTCCGCTGTAATACTTTTTACTCTCTTTTTCTGGAAGATCTATATCATGCCGGTTGGACATCCTCAAGGTATCCAAACGGCTCAGAAGAAGAATACGGAACTGGTTATTGGCAAAGCTCCAGCAAAGAAAGCTGTAACGAGTTCTGTAGGGATGATTTCTGAATAGTTTTCCTGCTGAGTGTAGTCTCATAGTGGTTTCAAGGGCAGAAAGTATTTTTTGTTAGTGTATTCTGGGTGTACTGGTTTGTTTGTTTGCAGTACACCTTTTTTTTATTTTTCTCTGAAATATCTGGCCAAACCCCCTCCTTTCCGCTATAAAAATCGTCAGTGATTGTATGAGCAATGAATTCGATTTAACGGCGTGGCTAAAGAAAACCACGGAAACAGTCAACCACTCTTTGGATCAGCTTCTTCCCTTTGAAGATGTGAAGCCCACCACCCTTCACAAAGCCATGCGTTACTCTGTATTTGCCGGCGGCAAACGGGTTCGCCCGGCTATCCTGCTGGCTTCT
>DBVN01000112.1:15569-28024 GCA_002308515.1 Verrucomicrobia bacterium UBA1263
ATAAACGAAGCTCTTCCGTACGCTCTTTCCCTGGAATACATCCACACGTATTCCCTTATCCATGATGATCTTCCGGCAATGGACAATGATGATTTCCGCCGGGGCCGTCCCACCAACCATAAAGTTTTTGGAGAAGGTTTGGCTATTTTGGCCGGCGATGGTCTCCTGACCGAAGCCTTCGCGCTGGCGGCTCATTGGAAAGCTGTCACCCGTTATGATCACAAAGATGTCATGGCGGAACTCGCTTATCAGGCCGGGAGTCTTCAAATGGTTGGAGGCCAAGCTATTGACCTGGAAAGTGAAGGTAAGGTCATCACTCGTGAAGAGCTGAAATATATCCATGAGCGCAAGACCTCCGCGCTGCTTTGTCTTTCGACCCGTCTGGGCGGCATGGCCGCTGACTGTACCGAAGAGCAGCTGAAGGCTTTAACGGATTTTGGCTATAAAGTGGGGCTCGCCTTCCAAATCATTGATGATATTCTGGATGTGACACAAAGCACTGAAAAACTGGGGAAAACAGCCGGCAAGGATGTCCAAGAGCAAAAAGCCACCTATCCCGCGCTGGTCGGTCTGGAAAAATCCAAGCAGCTGGCAGCCGAATTAACTAAGGAAGCCTTTGATTCTCTGCATATTTTCAATGGAAAAGCAGTCATTCTGGAAGCGCTGGCGGAAAAACTCCTCAACCGGGATCATTAAACTTTTACCCGCTTTCATCATCTTCAAAGTGGACAATCCGATTTCTTTTTAATAAAATCAACCCACTTATGCGAAGTGTAAAGATATTAACCTCGATCATCTTGGCAGCGGCGGTTTTCCATTTAGGATATACCGACGCGAATGCCAAAGCTAAAACAATGAATGTAGAAAAATCATATTTTGATACGACTCCCTCCGGAGAAGTAATTGACGCTTATACTTTAGACAATGGCAACGGTGTGACTGTCAAGCTCATCACCTGGGGGGCCACTATTGTGCAAGTCAAAGCGCCGGATCGTGACGGCAACATCGGCAACGTGGTTCTGGGTGCCGACAAAGTCAAACCCTATATGGGCGATTATCTGGGCTCTGTGGTAGGACGTTACGCCAACCGCATCGCCAAGGGTAAGTTTACCCTGGACGGCACAGAATACACACTGGCCACCAACAATGGTGAAAATCATCTGCACGGCGGTCTCCAGGGCTTCAATTCCAAGATTTGGAAAGCCAAGAAGATCAAGGGCAAAGATTATGTCGGTGTCGTTTTCACCGCGACCAGCGCGGATATGGAAGAAGGTTATCCCGGCAATATGACCCTGAAGGTCACCTATACGCTGGACGGAGACAACAATCTCAAGCTGGATTATTTTGCCAAAACAGACAAAGCCACGGTTGTCAATCTGACCAACCACGCTTATTTCAATCTGGCCGGTGAAGGCACCATCCTGGATCACATCGTGACCCTGAACGCTGACTTCTATACCCCTGTGGATGAGGGGCTGATCCCGACCGGTGAGATCCTCTCTGTCAAAGGAACTCCGTTCGACTTCACCCAGCCCAACCGCATCGGTTTCGGTTTCGACAAGCTGAACAACAATCCCAAGGGCATTGACCACAACATCGTTCTGCGCAGCGCCAAGGAAAAGATGCACCCTGTGGCCACCGTGCTGGAAAAGAAGACCGGCCGTGTCATGAATGTGTTCACCACTCAGCCGGGTGTCCAGTTCTATACGGGCAACTTCCTGAACGGTGCTTTTGTCGGCAGAGAAGGTCCCTACAATCAATATGCCGGTTTCTGCTTGGAAACACAGCATTATCCGGACAGCCCCAATCAGGCTCACTTCCCCTCTGTGATCCTCAGACCGGGAGAGACCTACAATGAAGTGACCATCTATCAGTTCACTGTAGAAAAATAAGTAAAGAATAACATTTGAACGAGGCGCGCTCATTTGACGCGCGCCTTCTTTTTTATGAATCTTAAATCTCTAACACTCCTGCTTTGCTGTGGGGCACTCCTCTGCGGATGCGCGACCAGCACCATTGAGAAAAGACGCGCGGAACGTATCACCGCATACGAGGCACTTCCACCGGAATTTCAGCAGCTTGCGGACGCGGGAGAAATCAAGACCGGTATGCCCAAAGACGCTGTTTATATCGCGTGGGGCAAACCGGATGAGATCACTTATGCCGAAGACGATCACGGCAAATTTGAGACCTGGCTCTACTACGGACGGTATATGAAAGAATACCGTTACTGGAACTACCGCGGTGTCAGCCGTGGTGACGGCGAGGAATATCTTGTCCGCCATCTGGAAAGCGAATACAACCCGGAGAGTTTCCTGAAAGCGGAACTCATTTTTTCAAGGGGAAGACTCATTCGCTGGCGCACTTTCCCCAAGCCGCAGAACTAAAGGCTAATCAGTTCTTTTTCTCCCGATCCAGCTCTTCCAGAAGCGCGTCGGCCAGCGTCTGATAATCCTCTATGGAGTTGTAGAGCTGCGCGCTTATCCTGACATGGCGGGTCACCAGATCCGGCCAGAAGAAGATCGGCACTTCGATCTTGTGTCTCTCCCAGAGATCGTTCTGAAGGATCGCCTCAAACCGCGGCAGGGTCGGCGGACGTTTGCGGGGATCCGGCGGGATCGGTATCGTGACCATGCTCCCCTGGAATTCATCCGGACACGGCACAGGCACATTCAGCGCTTTGCAGAGCAGATCCCGTCCCTGCAGAACCAGCTGATGATTATATTCCCGGATCGCGGTCCAGCCGCCGGGAACTGTTTTCTCCAGAAAATCGATCGTATCGGGAACGCACAGATACGGAGTGGGACAAATCGTTCCCGTCCATCCAAACTGGATCGAATACTTGGAGCGGTCTGTGCGTATGGTGTTGAATCCGTGGCTGATCACCGAAGGATGCATGATGCTGATGCGATCCGGCCGCACATACAACAGAGCGGAACCCTTGGGCGTACACATCCATTTATGGCAGTTGCCGGTATAATAGGTCGCCCCCAGCTGGTCCAGATTCAAGGGAACCATTCCCGGTCCGTGAGCGCCGTCGATCAGCGTTTCTATATTGCGTCTGTTGCATTCCTGAATGATCTCCTCTATCGGCATGATGAACCCTGTCGCGCTGGTGATATGATCCAGCAGAACCAGACGCGTCCGGGGGGTGATCGCTTTCAATACCGGGAGCACCACTTCTTCTCTTTTCTGAATGGGATAAGGGATATCCACCTGCCGGACACGGACTCTGTTGAGAAACGCGACATAATTGAGAGCGTTGCGGCTCGCGTTATATTCATGGTTGGTCACGATGATCTCGTCCCCTTCTTTGAAACTGAGCGACTGCAGAACAGAGTTCACCCCTGTCGTCGCGTTCGGCACAAAGGTCAGGCTCTCAAACTTGCACCCCACAAAATCCGCCAGGCGCTGACGGGCATAGTCATAACGCGGTTCCAAAGTGCGGTGAAGGAAATCCATCGGATTGCGTTCCAGTTCACGGCGCAATTCATCCTGACGCTCTAAAACAGCGGTCGGACACGCTCCAAAGGAGCCATGATTCAAAAAGGTGATCTCCGGATCTAACCCCCAAAATTTTTTGTAAGGACTCATTACATCAACTTCATTTTCGGTAAATCTTGGCTGTCAACTAAGCCTGTGGGCTCATTCTGAGCGTTTACCACCACCAAATCATCTATATTGCGCTCATTGAAAATGCGCAGCGCTTCCGCCGCCAGAGCGTCCTCGCGGATCGTAATGGGATCGCGTGTCATCACGCTGCCCAGTGTACGGTTCAGGATCTGATCGTCCCGGGTCATATAGCGGCGCAGGTCTCCATCCACAAAAATGCCCCGCAGTTTGCCGTCGCTTCCAACGATCGTCAGCGAACCGGCCTTGGCTTCGGTCATTTTCAAAATTCCTTCTTTCACCGTGCAGTTTTCGTTCACCACGGGATGGCGGTCGCCTGTTCTCATGATCTCCCTGACTCTCAGCAGCAATGCCCTGCCGATCGCGCCGGAGGGATGGAATTTGGCAAAATCCTCACGGGTAAAGCCTCTTACCTGAAGGATCGTCATCGCCAGCGCGTCCCCCGTCACCATCATCGCGGTCGAGCTGGAGGTCGGAGCCAGGTTGAACGGACAGGCTTCGCGAGGGATCTTTACGGACAAGACCAGGTCACTATGCCGCGCCAGCGAGGACTGGTCATTTCCGGTCACCGCGATGATCTTCACCGAGAAGCGCTTCAGTGCCGGCAGCAGCCCCATCAGTTCATTCGACTCGCCCGAATAGCTGAAAATAAAAACGATGTCTCCATCATTGATAAGCCCCAGATCCCCATGCAGCGCGTCCACACTGTTCATCACCACCGCGACCGAACCGGTGCTGGTCAGTGTCGCGGCTATCTTATGACAAACATTGCCGGACTTACCTATCCCAGTCAAAACCAGCTTGTTCCGTTGTGTCAGCGCGTTCACGCACCAATCCACAGCCGTCACAAAATGTTCATCCAGTTCACCGCTCAACTGCCGGAGCGACTCGATCTCTGTCTCAAACACCTGTTTGCCCAGAGCTAAGTAATCTTGAGTCTTATCACTCATACCCTCCCAAAGACTAACGCAAAAATAAAAAAAAGACAGGTTAAAATAAAGCCTGCCTTTTTCTTGTCACTCAACCTTTTAAAGTCAGGCTTTCAGTTTTTGTATGATCAGCTTGGCCACCTTCTCGCCGGAAAGCAGCATTCCCCCGAAAATCGGCCCCATTCGATACCCTCCGGCCACATTGTTCGCGCTCATGCCGCAGGCAAACAATCCGGGATAGTATTCCTGAGTATTCTCCACGGTGGAAGCCTCACCGCTGTCCACCCACATCGGTTTCTCGCCCAATATCTTACCGGTTTCTGTATTCAAACGGATCTGTGCCTTCTCCGAGGCCAGTTTCATGATTTCGGAGGGATGTCCCGTTCCGTCCAGAACCGCTCTGGATATCACGGTCAAGGGATCCACATGCATTCCCAGACGTTCCACCGGAGTCCAGTTGATCACCAGACCGCCGACTTTGCCTTCCTTGAAGACGATATCCTCCACGCTGACCGCGTTAAATATCTTAGCTCCACTGGAAACCGCGCCATAGATCAGCGCGCTGGCCATTTCCACTGAATCCAAAGTATGATAGCCGCCGGCAGACTCGATCGGCTGATGCCGGATGCCGAATGAATCCAGGATATGCAGAGCGCTGTCCTGCACAACTACTTCATTGAAAAGCATTCCGCCTCCCCAGGTACCTCCGCCGGGAGCCAGTTTGCGTTCAAAGACTGCCACTTTCAGACCGGCCCTGGCCAGATCGCGCGCGGCCGTCAGGGATGAAGGACCGCCTCCCACTATAGCCACATCCAATAAAAGTGCCTGTTCCAGCTTCTTACTGAAGCTCCGAACGATCGCGGACGAAATAACATTCTCTATCAGCATAATGATACAAAAACCGCCGGCACCACCTGCCGGCTCTCACAATATCCGGCACAACTCCTCCCAAGTCAATCCAATTCGATAATCTCCTTACAGAACCGACTTATCCCCAAACCGCATGAGGGATGGTTTTGAGTTTGTTGATCATAAAAGAGTTATATAGTTTTGTCATAGTGAGCAAAGCTTCATATTATTTTGCATTTATACCTTGTACTTATGAGACAAAGATGCTACTTTTCTTTCAGTACCCGTTGGATGGTATTTAAGGTTCCTCGCTAGTTTGAGTGGAATAGAAGATGAAAAACTGAATATTAGAAAAATGAAAAACATATTACTCTTATTCATTTTTTTAGCAATAGTGATATTGCAATGCTCTTGTTCCCAGCAGAAGAAGAACATTGAGGCTGTTCGTCTTGAGAATATACGCAATTTTGAAGATAGCTATTCTCGTGCTAAAACAAATATACTTGACGAAATGTGTTTAGCGAATGCTGAAAGACTTGGTAATACTTTAGAAAAACTGAAGGGTTTTAAGCTGAGTGGTTTCAAAGAAGCGATTATCACAAGCGCTATTTTATATAAGTCATTGGATCGAGATATGTATGTGCTGACTATGGATAGAATCGATCCTTACTTTCGAGTTTATGAAATAGAAATGAATAACGAGGAAAAAACATTTTTGATTGAGAATGTGAAATTCCCATTATTCGATCCTGAGCGAGAAAAGCAACTGTTAAAATATTATGATAAAGTATATCACTTTGTGAGGATAGCATATCCCAATATGCAGTTTTGGACACCAAATGATAAAGAATATACTGAAATTAAAAACTCGAATAAAAAAAATTGGAGAGTGAGATTTTTAAAATCAGGAGTTCCGGCAACAGAATGGCATCCTGTAACATTCTATGATTTTGAATCCAAAGAATACCAGAAATCTTTGGAGGAATTAAAACAATCAATAAATACAAAACATGCAGATGTTGTTTCTGAATCTACTAAATAAAAGACAATAAAAGACAATAGATAAAATATGAAAAAAAGTATTATTAGTTTTAAGAGAATAAAAGATTTATTCTTATTTGCTTTACTAGCAATCATGACATTACAATGTTCTTGTTCACACGAAAAAGAAAACATTGAAGAAATTCGTCTTGACACTATACGCAGCTTTGAAAGTGCCTATAATGCTATAAAAACTCGTGTAAAGAAAGATGAAGTTAAAAAGAATGCTGGTTCTCTGATGTATGCGAATGCTTTTAGCAATACATTGGAAAAATTAAAGACTTTTAAATTAGATGATTTTAAAGAGGCAATTATCACAAGCGCCTCTTTAATCAACGAGACCCCTGATAATGAAGGATTTGAATTATGTGTATATAGAATCGATCCATTTTTTCAAATTTACGATCTGGAGATTGATAATGGAGAAAAGACATTTGTAATCAAAGAAGATGATCCTGAAAGTTTTGAAGAGTGTAGAAAAAAACTAAAGTATTATCATAAATTACATGATTTTCTAGAAATTGCGTTTATGAAAAGATATTCTTGGTCTCCAGAGGATAATGAATATACTGAGATCAAAAAATCAGATAAGCAAAATTGGAGAGTCAGATTTTTAAAATCGGGAGTTCCAGCAACAGAATGGTGTCCTGTGACATTTTATGATTTTGAATCCAAAGAATATCAGGAAGCATTTGAAAAATTCAGAGAGTCAGTTTCTAAATCACAGAAACAGCAACGATAGAAACTTATTTATTTCGTGAAAAGAAGAACACAACAACACGCAGTTTATAACTCGGCTGGACAATTCTCAGCGAGAGTGATCCCGGCAGCGCGTTGAATGTTTTCCCCTTGGATCCATTGAAAAGCTAAGCCATCCCACCAAAGAGACGAGGTTCGTAAACCTCGTCTTTTTAGCGTTTATCTCCAAACGCCAATAGAGATAGAAATCTCTAGTGACAATTTGATCTCACTTCTCCCTGTGGACCGAAAAATACTTTTTCAGATATTTTCCCGTCCAGGTGGGGGTTTCACTGATCTGCTCCGGGGTGCCTTCCGCCACGACGGTACCGCCGCCGCTGCCTCCCTCCGGTCCCAGGTCGATAATATGATCCGATACCTTGATCACGTCCAGGTTATGCTCGATTACCAGCACGGAGTTGCCGGCATCCGTCAGGCGCTGAAGCACCTGGATNNTGCTCCGGGGTGCCTTCCGCCACGACATGCCCGCCCTCAGTTCCGCCTTCGGGGCCCAGATCAATGACCCAATCCGCTTCAGCGATCAGGTCATAATTATGCTCGATGACCAGGACGGTATTCCCGGCATCCACCAGACGCTGGATCACCGAAACCAGCCGTCTCACATCACTGCTGTGGAGCCCGATAGTGGGTTCTTCCAGAATAAAGAAATTGTTCTGGGCTGAACGGAAACGGGTATCCTCCGCGGAGTTCAAGCCGCCCAGCAAATAGGTGACCAGCTTGACACGCTGAGCCTCTCCGCCGCTCAAGGTCGGACTGCCCTGCCCCAGTTTCATATAATCCAGCCCGGTATCCGCCAAAGCCCGCAGCGGTTTAAGGATGGCGGGATGATTTTTGAAAAAGTCTATCGCCTCGGCCACAGACATTTGCAAGACTTCATCTATCGTTTTGCCCTGAAAGTGGACATCCAGCGTTTCCGGGTTGAAGCGGCTTCCGCCGCAAGTGTCGCAGGTAACATAAGCCGGTGGCATGAAACTCATGGAAAACTTGATCAGCCCCGCGCCTTCACAGGCCGGGCAACGGCCGGAGGAACTGTTGAATGAAAAGCGGCTGGCCTGGAAGCCTTTCAGTTTCGCCTCCGTGGTTTGAGCAAAGATCTTGCGGATCGTGTCGAAAAATCCGACATACGTAGCCGGAACACTGCGGGGTGTTCTGCCGATGGGCGATTGATCCACCTCGTACACGGCACGCAAAACCGGGCCTTCTTTCCCCTTTCCGCCCGGACGCGCCGCGATGTATTGTTTCAGCGTGGGATAAAGACAGCCCCGCACCAAAGAACTCTTGCCCGAACCGCTGACACCGGTCACAACAATGAACCGGTTCAACGGGAAACGGACGGTGACCTCTTTCAAATTATGAAGACTGGCATTTTTCAGGGTGAACCATTCCTGAGGTATGGACTTCCCGGCAGGCACGACCGGACGGCGTTCTCCCCTGGCCGGATAATGATATTTCTCAAAAAAGCATTGTGCAGTCAGGGATTTACCGCACTTCTGAAGCTGGGCGGAACTGCCCTGGAATACGACCTGACCGCCATGCACACCGGCACCCGGCCCCATGTCAATGATGTGATCGGCGGCACGGATGGTTTCCTCATCATGTTCCACCACGACCAGAGTGTTATCCCGTGAACGCAGTTTTCTCAAGGTATCGATGAGCTGCTCATTGTCACGGGCATGGAGCCCGATCGTCGGTTCATCCAGCACATAAAGCACACCGCTCAAAGTAGAACCCAGCTGCGCCGCCAGACGGATCCTNNGATGATCGAAAAGGATGCCAATGGAGGTATCGTAACGCAAACCAGCTATGGCTATGACAGTTACGGACGGCAGAACACGATAACGGATCTGAGGAATGGAACGACAACGGTCACTTATGACGCTGCAGACCGGGTTGTGACAACGACGGATCCCCTTTCCCAGAGTACGACCAATCACTATGATATTCTGGGCCGGGTCTGGAAAGTGGACTATCCGGACGGGGGCAGCCTGACCAATGTCTATGACGCGAAGGGAAATCTGGCGCTGAGTTATGGCTCGCGTCAGTTCCCGGTGGGATATGGTTATGACCGGCTGGGACGTGTAACCAGCATGACCAACTGGACGGAGTATCCCGGCAGCGGTGCGCGGGTGACTCAGTGGCAGTTCTCCAACAGAGGATTTTTAACAAACAAAGTTTACGCGGATCAAAGCCGTATAGCATACACCTACACTGCGGGAGGAAAACTGGCCAGCAAGATAGGACGCCAGATCACAAGCAGTTATGGAGACTGGGTGGAGGTATCCTACAGCTACAACACCGCAGGAGACTTAATATCTGTTCGGAATTCTTTGTGGTCGACACCGGGAATCACAAATACCTATAACCGGCTGGGACTTCTGACCGGGATCACACACGGAACGAATACAACAACACGCAGTTATGATAATGCGGGGCAGTTGCTCAGTGAAACCTATACAGGAGGAACACTGAATGGGTTCTCTGTAAATTACAGCTATGACAGTCTGATGAGACTGAGCCAGCTGCGTGTACCGGGTGTGCTGACCAATGCCTATAGCTATGACACCGCCGGGAGAGTGTCCTCTCTTTCCAATGGCAATTATTCGGCTCATTACAACTACATGACCAACTCGCCTTTGGTCAGTACAGTCTCTTACAAACAGGGCAGCACAGCACGCCTGACAGCAACTATGGGCTATGACCAGCTGAACCGGATGACCAACATCACCTCAACACCTTCGGGAGCTGGTCAAACACCGTGGAGTTATACAGCAGCCTATAATCAAGTCAACCAACGGACACGGACAACATTAGAGGATGGTTCCTATTGGAATTACACGTATGACATTCGGGGACAGTTGGCAAGTGCTAAAAAGTACTCATCAGCAGATACACTGATTCCAGGAAGAGAGTATGTAGCCTACCAGAATCAAATAGGCAATAGAACAACCGTTTATCCTTTTGAATACACAAGTGCTAATTATTATGAATGCAATAACTTGAATCAGTATACAAGTAGATCTCGTTCATCAACGGATAATGATTACTTCAGTTATGACACAGATGGAAATATGCTCAGTGATGGCGTATGGACATACACCTGGGATGGAGAGAACAGGCTGACGCGGATGGTCTCAACGAATCTGACAAAGACGCTTTCTTTTACTTACGATTACCAAGGCAGAAGGATAGAAAAGAAGGTTTGGAACAATACGACCGGAACAGGAACACCGGCTACTTACCTGAAATATATCTACGACGGCTGGAACCTGATAGCGGAACTGAATGGCAACAGCAGTAACGCAAAAGTAAGAACCTATACATGGGGACTGGATGTTTCTGGTTCCACAACGGAAGCAGGCGGTGTGGGAGGATTGCTGTTCATTGATGACAACACAAACGGTGTTCATTTTGTATCGTATGATCTCAATGGAAATGTCATGGGACTTGTCAAAGCTACGAACGGTACGGTTTCAGCCTCCTATGAGTACGGTCCCTTTGGTGAGTTATTAGTCTCAACTGGTACAATGGCTTCATCCAATCCGTTCCGATTCTCAACGAAGTACAGGGACAACGAGACAGATTTGTACTACTACGGCTACCGCTATTATTCCCCATCTTTAGGAAGATGGATATCTCGCGATCCCATCGAGGAACAAGGTGGACTCAACCTTTACGGTTTCGTCAACAATGATCCAGTGAATCATTGGGATCTGTGGGGGATGACTAATTATAAAATTGATGATAGCTATGCAGATCCAGTTTATACCTCTGATAAAGGAAGTGAAAAATGGGGGCAATATTACCCACCAACCTTAAATAGAATTTTAGGGTTGGATATTCCCATATATGGAGTCCGAGGAGTTTTATTATTTCTTAGACTAGGATATCCAGATGCGGCAGCTCATCTCAGTCATTATTTTGGTAATTCAGGAACGGATTACCCTATCAGATTAGAAAAAATGTTAAAAGTAGATAGTGCTCGCAAGGTCTATGAAAGTGAATTAAACGAAGCAAAAGATTTTTTGAAAAGTTTAAAAAATCCTCCAAAATGCAAATTCTCAATAATTTCTCAAGAAATGAGTGAAGCGGGAATTCTGGAAGATGAGAATAAAAATTGGTTTTATGCTGTAGGTGGATATAAATCTTGGGGTAAAGGAACGGTAAGAGTATGTGGTAATGATTATGAACTATGTTTTGAATATAAATTTCGTGATCGATACAATTGGGATGATGGGAAAAAAGTTACGATATGGGGAATACCCATTAAAGATAAACAAATGGGATTTTTTCATAAAGTAGGATTGGCCAGGGAATTCAATATGTATGGTTCTGTACAATATTTTTATAAAGTGAAGAAAAAATCAAAATTTTAAGATATATTTTTATAAATAAAAAATAGAATATGAACAAAAAGCAAATGAAAAATATATTAGTCGTAATTATAGTAATTATGTTGTTTCCACTTTTTACTTTTATCAGTGGAGCGGTGTTAGTTTCTTTTGATCGCAATTCTCAAAATCTTTCTAAAGAATGCGAAAAAAAGTTACGGTTCCAATCGGGAATCGTTTTCCCAAAGGATGCTTTACTTATAAGAGCTCTTGATGATCGATTAGGACAACATCTGTATTATACTGCAAAAGAACCATTCATATTACCTGAAAATTTGAAGAGACTTCATAGTATAAATCTAAAAAATCAAGACTATTATTTAGAATTAGGAGATATTGGAAATGGTCTTAGCTGGATTTCAGATGAAAAACCATTCAAATTACCTGTTGATTTAGATGAGTTATATTTGCAAGATAACAAGGGATTTGCGAGTAAAGAAGCTCTAGTATCACGTGTGAAAGAATTGGAGGCGAAAGGTGAAGAATGGGAAACACATAGTAACTTGGAGCTGGATGAAAAGATATTTAGTTGTTATTTCAAAACAAATATCACTGGAGCGACAGAATCATTGTGGGCGAATTGGATTACAAATGGTCTTGCTTTTAGAGCACAAATATTAAAAACCCCAGAAAAATATTACTTAGATCTATGGTCTAGAAGACCAGATTAAAGAATTAAAAGAGTTAAAAAGAAGAAAGTTGCTCAAGAGTAGAAAAAATGAAATGATTTTGATAGATTTATTGGTAAGATGAAATACTATGAGAGGAACGAATACAACGACAATAAGTTATTACTCAGTTGGGCAACTTCCTCCACGAGTGTGATCCCGCCAGCGCGTTGAATGTTTTTCCCTTGGAT
>DBVN01000112.1:28039-28202 GCA_002308515.1 Verrucomicrobia bacterium UBA1263
TCCGCAAGCCTCGTCTTTTTTACGCCATGTTCTGGACCATCTGGAGCAGTTCTTTCAGGCGGCCTTTGGTGGTCTTTTTGGTGAACTGGGGATAGCGTCCGTACACCATGATGGGGACACCTTTGCGGGTAATGATGATCTTGTTCTGCTGGGATTCGATGGC
>DBVN01000112.1:28386-29396 GCA_002308515.1 Verrucomicrobia bacterium UBA1263
CCGCCGGGCAGTTTATCCTCGTTTTCTTCGGTCAGCAGAAAGTCCAGATCCACCTGGGTATCAATTTGCTGGGAAGGTTTGACACCTTTGAGCTTGTCAATGGATGTCTGGAGCAGCCGGCAGTAAAGGTCAAAACCGATGGCCGAGATATGACCGCTCTGTTCCGCGCCCAGGATATTGCCCGCGCCGCGGATCTCCAGATCACGCATGGCGATCTTGAACCCGGAGCCGAGCCGTGAATACTGCTTGATGGCGGAGATGCGTTTGCGCGCGTCGGCCAGCAGAGCGCCGTGACGAGGGATGAGCAGATAGGCATAAGCCTGATTGCGGTAGCGGCCCACGCGTCCGCGCAGCTGGTACAGCTCACTCAGGCCGAAACGGTCCGCGCGGTCTATGATGATGGTGTTGGCGTTGGGGATGTCCAGACCGCTTTCGATGATGGTCGTGGAAAGGAGGATGTCCACCTCGCCGTTGACGAAGCTGGCCATCACCTTTTCCAGCTCTTCAGCCTCCATCTGGCCGTGGCCTACGGCGATCCGGGCATGGGGCACCAGCTCACGCAGCTTGCGCTCCATGGTCTCGATCGTGCTCACCCGGTTGTGCAGGAAAAAGACCTGCCCCTGGCGGTTGAGTTCGCGCTGGATGGCATCGCGGATGACCCGTTCGTCATACTGGCAGACCGTGGTCTTGACCGGCAGACGCTCCTGCGGCGGTGTCTCGATGCAGCTCATGGCCTTGACCCCGGCCAGCGCCATGTAGAGCGTGCGCGGGATCGGTGTGGCGGTCAGTGTCAGGACATCCGTCAGGGCTTTCAGCCTTTTGATCTTCTCCTTCTGCTGGACGCCGAAGCGCTGCTCTTCGTCCACGATGAACAGCCCCAGATCCTTGAAGCGGATATCGTTCTGCACCAGACGGTGAGTGCCGATGATGATGTCGATGTCGCCCGCGGCCAGCCGGGAAAGGATCTGCTCCTGAGACTTGCGCCCCTTGAACCGGGAAAGTGTCTCGAT
>DBVN01000112.1:29516-30859 GCA_002308515.1 Verrucomicrobia bacterium UBA1263
CCCACGTCACCGCATACCAGACGATCCATCGGGCGCGAGCCTTCCATGTCGCGCTTGGTCTCCTCGATGGCTTTGAGCTGGTCGGGGGTTTCTTCATATTCAAATTTTGCCTCAAAATCGCGCTGCCATTCGTTATCGCGCGAAAAGGCGTAGCCCTTTGCCTTCATGCGCGCCGCGTACAGCGCGATAAGCTCCTTGGCGATGTCCTTGACCGAGGTCTTGACCTTTGCCTTCGCCTTCTGCCAGTCGCCCGAGCCGAGGCGGCTGAGCTTGACGCGGCTGTTTTCCTGCGGTCCGATGTATTTCGCGACCATGTCGAGCTGGGTGACGGGCACATAGAGCGCGTCGCCCTTGGCATAGTCGATTTTGATATAGTCCTTGACGACGCCGTGCGTGTCGAGCTTGCGGATGCCGCTGAACACGCCGATGCCGTGGACGCTGTGCACGACGTAGTCGCCTGCCGTCAGCTCCGAAAGACTGTATATCTCCTGTCCCTCTTTTTTGCGGCGCTTCCGCTTCTTTTCGGGGCGGTAGGAGTTGTGTCCGTAGGTGAGCAGGAAAAATTTTTCCTTTGTCAGCTCAAAGCCCGCGCTCAGCGCGCCCGTCATCACATAGAGCCTGCCCTTGGCGGCTCGTTCGAGCGTCGTTGCGTATTCCGCGTCAAAGCCGTCCGTGCGCAGGTTTTCCGCAAGGCTCTTCGCCGCCTTTTCGGTGCCTGCGAGGATCACGCCGCGGCTGTCCTTGGTGAGCATACCGTGCAAGTCCTCGGTCAGTTGCTTGTGCGAGCCCGTCCAAGGGGTGAGCTGACGGATATTGAAGGTGATGATTTCCGACAGCTTCAATTCGATGCTGCCGTGCACGAAGCTCTCGAGCAGCACCGCGCCGTGAGAAGCGAACCGCTCCATGCACTCGTTAAAGGTCAGCGTGAAGCGATCGAAACTGCGGCAGAGATAGCCGTCCGCGATGCCCTGCTTGAGCAGCTCGGCGGTCTGGAAGTCCATCGACTTGCCCCTGTCGCGGACGTTGCTGAACTCAGAGATAAATATCAGCGAATCGCGGTTGAAGTAATCGAAAAGGCATTCGGGCTTGTCGTAAATCTGACCGATAAATTTGTCTGCGTTCGAAAGCGCAGCGCCGCTGCGGATAAGCTCAGCCTCGGCGTAGAGCTTTTCGCGCGCCTTTACAACGCCCTTGCCGCGCAGAAGCCCTGCCTTGTGAACGATTTTTTCGGCGAGCGCTTCTCTGTCCTCAATGATGATCTCGGTCGAGGGCGTAAGGCGGATTGTGCCGGCTTTCTTGAACCTGCGCTGCGTTTCTATGTCGAAATAGCTCAGGTCGGTGAT
>DBVN01000076.1:0-17467 GCA_002308515.1 Verrucomicrobia bacterium UBA1263
GACTCCACACGGGCATTCTTCAGACGAGCCTCGGTGTAATACTGAAGCTCCTTGTTGCGGACATACCCCACCTCGTAGGTCCACTTATTCGTATCCGGCAGACCGGTGTAGTCAAATTCATCATTCCAGATCAATTTCCACTTGGGATCGAGCTTGACCTCTTTGGCCGGCTTGACCGGCTCAGCCGCCTGACACCAGGCCGCCAACATCCCCAGAGAAAGGATCGCGCACAGCATCTTTTTCATACAGGAGAAATTGTAAGCAAAAATCATCTGAATCGCCATTCCAAAAAAAATATTTTTTTAAATCTTTTTCTGGTGTTGACATATCCCTTGCTTTCCGCCATCCTTTCGCGGTCAGCCATGGTGGCTGCAAACACTAAGACTATGACAAAATTTAATACAATTTCAATTTTAAGTCTCGCCGCGGGATTGACTTTCGCGGGAAGCGCAATTGCGGAAGAGGATTCAGGAATTTTTAAAGGCAGTGGTAAAGACGGTGCCTGGTTTCTGCAAACCAGTCACGAATCAGCTTATAAGGCTTTAGCAGATAATGCCACACTTACCATTGACTGGGCAAAAAACACCACCGGAAAAGAGATCACATTCGGATATACCCTTCTCAATGCAGGAGAAGGTGTGGATAGCAACTTTACATTAGGCACTATATCCTCTACTTCTAATGTATCCTATGTAAAGAATACCAATGAAAAATTTACCGCTGATGAGGGGAGTGCATGGTCACAGGACTTCAAGAAAGGTGACTTGGTTGCTATCTGGGTCAAAGAACAAGGCAGTGAAGACTATTGGTATATATCTACCACGGATGGTAAATCTTCTGTGACAGTCGGCAGCGATCCTCATGACGGTGAAGCTGATACTTGGTTTGGGGGATCTGGTAAATCTCATTCACATGCAACGCTCCAGTTCCACCTCAGTGGCAGTGGCACCAGCGAAGACGGCACGGTGATTCCGGCTGGCGGTATCTCTGGCGGTCCTCTGCCGGGTGTGTGGGCGACGATTGCTCTGGCCGGTGCCGCGGGTACATACCTGAGACGCCGTAAAAATAAATAAATGATTTTGTAATAACTTATTCAAAAAATGCCCGGTTCATCCCGGGTATTTTTGTTTAAAAAATACAATAAATCGTTATAAACCCAAAATCGCCATCATGATTTCAATATAAGTGTTACGTAACCGATTTTTGGTTAGGTGTTTGTGAGATAATCTCATCAGGAGTACGCAAGCGCACCAGCACAGTTATTATCGTGCAACCTGTTCCGAAAAGTCCCGCAGAGTACATCGAGGCAAAGGATGAGGTCTTGCCCCCCTTCATAGTTTTGATTTATATTACTGCTTTTCAGTTAGTTATAACTCATTCACACCAGGTCATTATCATATCATCCCGTCGGTGTTTCAAAATGAAGCCCTGCGGGATTTACCCTCTATGTACTCTCACAGCATTCGCATACCAAGTTACCTAAGTTTTTTATTTTTGCTCACTTATTTAGTGACAAATTCCTGTTCTGTTCGCATAATGGGGCGGGGGGTGTATTGAATTGGATCAGAACCCCCTCCGTATAAGGTGAATTTTAATATGTTCTCAGAAAATAAGAGCCATTCTTTTGGGCAATTTGTAAGTCTGTTCACTGCCCTGTGCACCGTCATGCTGACGGCATCCGCGAACGCGTTTGATTTTGAATATCGAATTCAGGATGAATCTATTATCATCACGGCATACAACGGGATCGAGGAAAATGTGGTCGTTCCCGAAACGATCGAAGAGCTGCCGGTGACCGCTATCGGGCAATGGGCTTTCAGCCGCAACAATGATCTGCTCCAGGTCACTCTGCCCGACACGGTAACGAGTCTGGGAATGGAGGCGTTCTCCTATTGCCGGAATCTGGAGAGCGTGGAGTTGGGCACTTCCCTGACTCAGGTAGCGGGATACGTCTTTTACGGATGCAACCGTCTCCGGGAAATCAATTTGCCTGATACCGTCACTGAGATCGGTGATTATGCCTTTGCCAGCTGTCTGAGTCTGACTCAGGTGACACTGCCCCCGGAACTGACAACACTCGCGGAAGGAACCTTCTTCGACTGCGGCAGTCTGGAGACCGTTGTTATTGGAAATGCCGTTACGGAATTGAAGGCGAGATGCTTTGAAAGATGCGACTCCCTGACCCGGATCCATATCCCGGCCAGTGTGGAAGCTGTCGCTGAGAACACTTTCATCTACTGCGGCAGTCTGGAAGAGTTCATCGTGGATGCCGATAACGAGAATTTCGCTGCCCTGAACGGGAACCTCTGCAATAAGGAGCTGGATACCTTGTATTTCTGCGCCGCTGACAAAGAAGGTACCTTTGACCTTCCGCCCTATATCACTACTCTGAATCCTAACGCCTTCCTGGGCTGTATCCACCTGACAGACTTCAATGTGGACAGTGAGAACCCCAACTTCAGCAGTGTGGAAGGGATCCTTTATAATAAAGAAGGCACCATCCTGCTGGTCTATCCGGCCGGCAGACTGGGACCGCAGATCATCCCGGACGGCACCATCTCCCTGGCCGATCACGCCTGCGACAGCTGTGCCCACATCCCGTTCTTTATCTTCCCGGCAACGCTGACCTCCATTGGAAGTCACGCGTTCTGGTACTGCAGCACTCTGACCAGTCTCGGTTTCAACGGCAACGCTCCGGAAATCGTTGACGATGTCTTCTATATGAATGCCACCCAGATCATCATTTACAGCAAGCCGGAAACTACCGGATGGGAGAAGAGTTTCTCAGGATACCCTGTCCGCGCTGATTCTGTGGAACAGACCGTGACCCTGAATGAGCTGAAACAAAACCCTCTTCCCTACGGGTCAAAAGATTTCAATCTTTCCGCGAAAAGCGATGCCAGTTTTGGTCTGAACTATTACAGCACTGATCCGGATGTGGCTACNNTCAAAGATATCTGGTTCATATCACCGGTGCCGGAACAACGACTTTCTACGCTTATCAAACCGGCGGCTCCCGCAGTCAGGTGAATTACTTCCCGGCGATCTCCAATCCGGTCACCCTGATCGTCACACCGCTGGAAGCGACTATCACCGTGGCCAGTCTGGAACAGCCTTGTGATGAGATCGTGGAACCTTTCGGCTATGAAGTGGAAGGACTGATCAATGGCGATACTTTGCAGGGAACCCCTGTTTATCTGGTCGGCGGAACCGCGCTGGAAGATCTGGTTTATCCGCTGACTCCCGGAACCTATCCGCTGAGTGTGGGCGGTCTGTACCACAACGGCTACAACATCCAGATCATTGAAGGCACTCTGAACGCGCTGCCGGTGAAGGATCCGGAGGTCACTGTCAAAGGTCTTGAAAAGGATGAGCTTGGCAATGTCAAAGCGATCATTCTCACCTTTTCGGGCATTTTGCAGATCAGCAAAGATGACGGTGCCACCTGGGAAGACCTGATGGATGATGACAGCGCGGATTACCGCTTTGAAACGGAAGGCAGTCCCAAAGCACTTTTCAGAGCAGCCGTCATTCGATAAATGCTGTATCAGATCCTCAAGACCTTTGGCGTGATCAGGCTGCTGAACCTGCTCAAGCTGAAGAAGGCTGTCTCCATCGTCGTTCTGCTGGGGACACTGACTTCGTGCTGGCCTCCGGCGCAAAGTCTGATCGCGGTCATCAGTCTGACGGATCCCGCCAAGCTGGCGACTCTGGAAAAACGAGGCGCGAATCCCCGTGTGAATAAGGTGGTCTATTGGCTCAACGCCTCCGATGAATGGCATGTCCCCTCTAAGTACGTCACCTACACAGCCTTGTTCATCAATGGGACTCATGGGGATCACGGCAAGCTCACGGCGGAAATGATCCTGCATAATCTAAAAACCGCCCGCGATCTGGGACTTCTGACAGAGAAAAATCAGAAGAAGCTCAAAAACGGCAAAGCCGCTACCATCACGCGAGGGCCTTATGAAGGGGAAACGGTTGAGATAGACCATGTTATCCCTGTCAGCATCGCGCCGGAGATCGGCAATGACTTTGCCAATCTGGAAATGCTGCCCAGCAGTCTGAACCGCAGCAAATCCGATCAAGTGGGTGAACGCCAGCTGACGTATGCCAAAAAACTGCTCGATGCCGGAGTGCTCAACGAGGATTCCTACCAGAAACTCCGCTACAAGGCATCCCGACAATAAGTTCAAGAAAACTCTCGACTTAGAATAGTTTTTTTAATTTAATGATGGCCGTGAAAGCCGGAGTGTAACGGCTCACCTTGTAAAGAGAAAGGATCAAGTATGTTGTTAGGTATTATCGGTACTATTGGTTTACTGATCGCTGTTTTGGTAGTGTTCATCGCGATCATCGTCGCCATCGCGCTTTTTGTGATGGTCATTTATAACGGACTGGTCGCCCTGAGGCAGACGGTTCGGAATGCCTGGGCTCAAATCGATGTTCAGCTGAAACGCCGTCACGATCTGATCCCCAACCTCGTCAATACGGTCAAAGGTTACGCCGCGCACGAAAAAGAAACTCTGGAACGAGTGATCAATGCCCGCGCACAGGCCACCAGCGCCAAACTGCCGGCGGAAGCGATCGCCGCGGAAGGCAAACTGAGCAACGCTCTGGCACGGCTCCTGGCTGTGGCGGAATCCTATCCCGATCTGAAAGCCAATCAGAACTTCCTGGCTTTGCAGGAGGAGCTGGTCAGCACGGAAAACAAGATCTCCTTCGCGCGTCAGTTCTATAATGACAGCGTCACCCGTTACAATACGAAGATCGAGATCTTCCCCAATGTGCTTCTGGCCGGTATCCTGGGCTTCAAACCGGAAGTCCTTTTTGAGACAACTGACACAGAGAAACAGGCTCCGCAGGTTCAGTTCTAAGAGCCATGTTTGCCGCCTCTGATTTTTTGGATCTCCAGCACTGCGCACATTCGGATCTGTTCGCTGACTGCGCCTATGTGTGGGACGTTCTCAAAAAATTAAGGCTGTATTTTCAAAACCATTCCTTCGGATGCTCCGGCTCGTTTACCTGCGCGGGGCATCCGTACATCGCTCCGGGTGTCATTATCGGCGAAGGTACCGTAGTCGAAGAAGGTGCCATGATACTGGGGCCGGCCGTTATCGGCAAACGGTGCCAGATTCGCCATGGAGCTTATATCCGCGATCACGTCCTGATCGGAGACGATTGTGTGATCGGCAACGCCTGCGAGGTGAAACACTCTATCCTTTTTGACGGATGCGAGGTGCCGCACTTCAATTATGTGGGAGATTCCATCCTGGGATCCAGGGCTCACCTGGGCGCCGGTGTAAAACTCTCCAACGTCAAACTGAAACAGGAAAGCATCCGTGCCCGTGTTCAGGGAAAAGAAATAGAAACCGGACTGGAAAAATTCGGCGCGGTCGTGGGCGACTTCGCGCAGATCGGCTGCAACGCGGTCTTGAATCCGGGCAGTCTGATCGGCCGGCGCAGCAGGATCTATCCCTGCGTAAACTGGAGGGGCTTTCTCCCCTCTGATAAAATCGTAAAAGAAAACCAGATTTTTGATTTGTTATGAAATTACTTGTTACCGGAGGATCAGGATTCATCGGCTCAAACCTGATCCGTCACATCATCAACAACAGCGAGATCGAACTGCTCGTGAACATGGATTGTCTCACCTACGCGGGACACCCCGAAAACTTGTCCGGCGTGGATCAGAATCCCAAATACCGCTTTGAAAAAGTGGACATCCGCGACCGTGAAGCCGTTGCCAAAACGATCACCGGCTACGGCATCACCCATGTCATGCACCTGGCTGCCGAGTCTCATGTGGACCGCTCTATCAGCGATCCCGGCGCTTTTGTTCATACCAATGTAACAGGTACTTTCAATCTGTTGGAAGCCTGCCGTAATTTGTGGCAGGNNTTGACAAGCTGACCTATGCGGGCAATCTGGAATCTCTGGCGGAAGTCTCCGGCGATCATCGTTTCCGCTTCGAAAAAGCCGATATCTGCGACAAAGCCGCGATGGACCGCATTTTCGCCGACTTCCGGCCGACCCATGTCATGCACCTGGCCGCAGAAAGCCACGTGGACCGCTCCATCGACGGTCCCGGGGAATTCATCCAGACCAATATCGTCGGCACCTACACTCTGCTGGAAGCCGCACGCAAATATTTCAATTCTCTCGATGAAAACGCACAAAAAGAATTCCGCTTCCATCATATCTCGACCGATGAGGTTTACGGCACACTGGGCGCGACCGGGTTCTTTACCGAAACCACGCCTTACGCTCCCAACTCGCCCTACTCTGCCAGCAAGGCTTCCAGCGACATGATGGTGCGCGCCTATCATCATACCTACGGGATGAATACCGTGATCACTAACTGCTCCAATAATTACGGGCCGTATCAATTCCCGGAAAAATTGATCCCGGTGGTGATCCAAAGTCTGCTCCACGGCAAACCGGTCCCGGTCTATGGAGACGGCAAGAATGTGCGCGACTGGCTCTATGTGGGCGACCACGCTCAGGCGCTCTGGACCGTTCTAACAAAGGGCAAGGCCGGTGAGACGTACAACATCGGCGGACACAATGAATGGGCCAATATCAATATCGTCCAGCTCATTTGCGATCTGGTGGACGATTACCGCAAACAGCCGCAGGGAACTTCCCGTCAGCTGATCCAATTCGTCAAAGACCGTCTGGGACACGACCGGCGCTACGCCATTGACGCGTCCAAGATCCAGCGTGAACTGGGATGGACACCTGCTCATACTTTTGAACAAGGCATCCGTGAAACAGTCCACTGGTATCTGGAAAATCAGGACTGGGTCAAAGCGGTCACCAAACAAGCCTGATCCCGTTTGCTCGTTTCCATTATCATCCTGAATTATAATGGAGCCCGCTGGATGCGATCCTGTCTGGATTCGGTGCGGGCACAGAGCATTTTTGATCAAACCGAAACGATCGTCGCTGATAATCAATCCAGCGACGGTTCCGATCATCTCAGCGAAGAGATACTTTCCACCTGGCCCGACGGACGCGGACGCTTCATCCAAAACGGCGGCAATTACGGCTACTGCAAGGGCAATAATCTGCCCGCGAAAGAAGCCCGCGGCAAGTGGCTTTTTTTCCTTAATAACGACGCGCGTCTGGAACCGGACACACTGGAAATACTGCTCCGTGAAGCGGAAAAACGCTCCGCCACTGCCGCCACTCCACGGGTGCTGGATTATGATTCCAACCATTTTCAAAGTCTGGGCGCGGGCGGATTCGACCTCTTCGGGTTCCCGACTCAGCGGCTCGATTTTTCCCAAACACGGGAAGTCCTCATGCCCGAAGGCTGTTCCTATCTGGTGCTCCGCAGTGAGTTTGAACGTCTGGGCGGATTCGATGAAAACTTTTTCATGTACGCGGATGAGCTGGATCTTTCCTGGCGGATATGGCTGGCCGGCGGCCGCTGTCTGGGGATCAGAGAGGCCGTTCTGCATCACCGGGGCGCGGCCGCTGTCAACGCCGCCGGAGGAGAGAAAATCGTGGAATTCCGCACCAGTGACACCAAACGCTTCTATGCCAACAGAAACAATCTGCTGGTACTGCTGAAACAAGGCGGATGGCTGATGAAGACTGTCACGTTACTGCAAATCGGCTGGCTCATTCTGGAGGGACTGGCCGGAGTCCTTCTTCTGCGCCGTTTTTCCTTTTTCAAGAATACGGTTTGGAATGTCCTGAAAGATGTACGCCGTCTCCGGTCTCATTTGCAAAGTGAACGCAAACGGCTGGCACCTTTCCGCCAGCGGTCTGATTTCTGGATGGCGCGTCACTTTCTCCGCGCGCGGCTGAATCGCTGGGATGAATTCCTGAGGATACGCCGTTTTGGAATGCCCAAAGTCACCGGCGATACACGCTCCCGTTCTTAGGAGCTTTTTGCTTTCAGCACGTACATGGCGGTGTCCGCCAGCAGCGCGGGGCCTTCTTCCTTCTCCACTCCCAGATACCGGTATTCTTCGACCAGGCGATCCAGCATTTCCGGGGACGCTATATGTTTGCCATTCTGGAGAAATTCTCTGCGCTCGATCTGCGCGTCTATGCTTTTGACAAATTGCTCAAACTGTGACAAGGTGATCAAACGGCAGCGAGGCTCCCCGGACAGCAGGGTATGTCCCATTCCCTTGCCTTTCATCGCCTTGATGCGGTTCTCCCAGTAGCCCGCGTTTTCAAAGGAAATGATGGCGCGTTTGCCCACACGCAGCATCTCTTTGACCACAGCCTGTGGATTATCCAGATAACCGATCGTCTTACTCAGAATGACGTAATCAAATTCTCCCTCCGGATAGTCTCTCAGACCTTCCTCGATATTGCCCTGACGAACAGACAAGCCTTTGCTGATACAGGCACGGACATTCTTTTCACAGAGATCCACCCCGCGGGTCTTAGCTTTTTTCTCGTATGAAAGCCGTTCGATCAGTTCCCCGGTGCCGCATCCCAGATCCAGAACTCTGGAGCCACTGGGGATGATGCCCAGGATCAGATCATGATCCTGACGCTTATCTTGCAAGCGGCTCTGGATCTTTGCCGTTTCGCTGACTTCATGATGCGAGGCCGATTCCAGAAAATCACGGGTCAATTCGCTCAGTTTCTCCACTTCGAGCAGGAAAGAGTCGTGTCCATAGTTGCTCTCGATCTCCACATAAGTCGTGTCTATCCCGTTGCGGAGCATCGCGCTGGCCAGACTCACCGACTGCACGGGCGGAAAGAGCCAGTCCGAGGAATAGCTGGCAATGAGGACACGAGCCTTGATCCGTTTCAGGGCTTCATCCAGTGAAGAATAACCATCCCCGATGTCAAAGTAGTCAATGGCCTTGGTCACATAGAGGAGTGAATTCGCGTCGAAACGATGTGTGAAAGTCTCTCCACGATAGCGGAGATAGCTCTCGACCTCAAAATTGATCTGGAAATCGTATCCCACCTGCTGGCGGCCCCGCAGATTGCGTCCGAACTTGTTCTGCATGGATTCCTCGCACAGATAGGTGATATGCTCGATCATACGGGCGACCGCCAGTCCTTTATCCGGTCTGGGGTGTCCATCCGCGTAATAATCGCCGCCGTTCCAGTTGGGATCCGCGTAAATAGCCTGACGCGCCACTTCATTCAAAGCGATGGACTGCGGAGACACAACGCCGGTCGAGGCCAGGATCTGCACATTTTTGCAGCGATCCGGATGCGAGACCGCCAGCTGCAATGCCATCATCCCGCCCATGGATCCGCCGGATGCCAGCAGGACTTGTTTGATGCCCAAGTGATCCAGCAAAAGCATCTGCGCGTTCACCATATCCGCGATGGTCACGACCGGGAACTGCAAGCCATAAGGTTTGCCCGTTTCCGGATTGATGAACATGGGGCCGGTACTGCCTTTGCAGCCGCCCAGGATATTACTACAAACAATGAAGTATTTATTTGTGTCGTAAGCCTTTCCGGGGCCAACGGCCTCTTCCCACCAGCCAATGGGGTCGTCTGGGGCGTGGCTGGCCACATGCGAGTCACCCGTCAGCGCGTGGAAAATCAGGATCGCGTTGGACGCGTCCGCGTTCAATTTCCCATAAGTCTCATAAGCCAACGTGATGCGGGGAAAAGAATTCCCGCTCTTCAAAGTGAACTTTCCTTCAAAAGTGACTGTCTTACAGTACCCCATATATTTTGACTCCTTTAGCGTCAGGAATCCGCCGCTCTGGCAGATGAGCGCCTAAAGGCACCTCCATTTTATTCCAAAACCTGTCAGAATAAAGGGGAAAATCACACTCACGGGAACCCTTATGCCAAAACGAGTCCGGCAAGGCAGTGCGTGTCATTGACGAATAACATTCTCAATTCTGCTGATAAAATCATTCACCCAGGCAACCGCATCCTCTACATTAGCCAGGATCGCTGATTTGTCTCGCATAGTAGCAAGCGCGCCATCATACACTTCATTCCATGATTCACCTGTTGTCACTTTGGGCGGCCATACCTGAGCGCGACGATAGCTGAACAGTCGAACACATTTTTCACGCACATCTGCAAGGTCAAGCCGCGAATAGTTGTTGATCAGCTGCAGGTCGATAAGGTCGTGCGCTCTCTCACTCCCTGGCTCTGAAACAGCATGGAGCTTCTGAGCGATCTGATAAGCCAAATCCATGACGTGTAATGGATTAGGTCTGGGGAAGGATAATTTGTCAAACACCTCAGTAAGTTCGGCAGGTAAACACTCCTCCGATGTGTCAGCATCACCTATTTCGTTGTGTCCGACCTCTATGCGAATGGTTTGCCATGGTCTCCCGCAGTAACTGAGTTTGATGTCAAACGGGATCATCACATAAACAGGAGGCACAGCCTTTGGCTTGGGCGGTTCAACCTCTACCAGTTTTCCTGTAAAACCATTCCAACCCTTTGCCAGAGACTCCTCAAGACGACTGATATATTCATCAAGCTCCATCTTGCGGGCCGTATCTATATCACGCGTGTAACGGGTGCATTCACCTCCATAGCGGAACATCAGAGAACTGCCTTCCTTCACAACTCCATCAGGCAGAAGCTGTCCCACAATGACATTCGCTATCGCACGGGAAAGGCGCACTGGATCCCCACCATTTGCGATAGCGTTAATTGCCTTTATCAGGTTCATGCATGTGCTGGGTCTCTTCATACATTAAGCTCCTTCTTGAGATTTCTTGCCTCGCTCAACCGTAAAAGTCCTTTCTTTTCAGCATTTTTAACAGCATCTACAAGTCGTTCCGTCATAATTCTCCCCCTTGCGTTACGTATGGCAGACGCAAGATTCTGGCAGCGAATACCGTTGAAATAATCTTCTTGGGCATCCTGCGGCAGTTTTACTACCTGCAACCATTCAGGCAATTCTTTCCGCACCCGGCGATTGACAGCAACAAACGTATGCAGTGGATTGACTTGTGCCAAATTGTGCATAGCAAGCACACTGTCACCCCATAGCATGGCATCGCCCCCGACAAGAGCCACCGCTGCCGCATAATGGTCATATTCCGTTGGCATATAGTGAGCGATCCTATAAACACCTCTCCCAAGTTTTTCAAGTCGACCAAGCTTTACCCATTCACCAATATCCTTGCGAATAACACCCAATCCTTCCGCTTCGGCGGTGGTTATCAGACCATAGTTAGCAATAGCATGGTCGCATATATTATCATACAAGCTCATGTCATTTTGTTACCTTATAAGGGTACATTTTGACACCCAAGGGCATTTTACTACATTCTGACACGATTGCAAGTATCTGCTTGTTTTTATTTCCAATTTTCTCTTTTGGTGCGCTTTATTTCTGAGGCAATATGGATCACTCGCCTTCTTTGACCAGTTCATCGGTTCCTTCACGGAATTTCATGCTGATCATCTTGGTCACACCGCGCTCCGGCATCGTTACGCCGTGGATGCAGTTGGCCGCGGCAATGGACTGTTTGCTGTGGGTGATGACGATGAACTGGGAGAAATCCACAAAGGTCTTCAGCACAGAGACAAAGCGTCCGATATTGGCTTCATCCAGAGGCGCATCCAGCTCGTCCAGCACGCAGAAAGGCGATGGTTTGACCTGGTAGATCGCGAAAAGCAGAGCCACAGCCGTCATGGTCTGTTCACCGCCGGACAGCAGCGAAACCGATTTCAGCTGTTTGCCCGGAGGCCGTGCCACAATGTCGATGCCCGACTCCAGAACGTCCCGGTCATCCACCAGTTTCAGCTCCGCGAAACCTCCATGGAAGAACGTCGCGAACATAGAACGGAAATTCTGGCGGATCTTCTCAAAGGTCTCCATGAACATTTCCCGTGTCTGCTGATTGATCTTGCCGACCACATCCAGCAGCTGTGCTTTGGCCTTGATCATATCCTCCTGCTGCGCTGTCATAAACTTGTAGCGCTGTTCGATCTCTTCGTATTCTTCGATAGCGACCAGATTCACCGGGCCCAGCTGGTCGATGCGTTCCTGCAGTTTGCGGACAAACGAAGCCACCCGGTCCCAGTCCACTGGCGGGAATTCCTCGGTGTCAGCGGACTCCGGCGGGATCGTTTCGGGTTCCTGAGTTTTTTCTTCAGCGGCTTCTCCTTCCGGAGCGGGTTCCGTCTCTTTCCGGGGAGAATAATCCTTGCGGAAGATGCGGACACCCTCCTCCGTTTCCTCCACACGGAAAGGCTCCTGGATTACGGTGAGGATATCCAGCTGATATTTCTCCTGCATACGGCTGGTCGTATTTTGCAGGGTCATTTGACGCTGGGCGATCTGTACGTTCAGCGCTTCATGCTGTTCCTGGGAGCGGTTCAACTGTCCGCGCAGTTCCCTGAGTCGGGTCTCGCGTTCCTCGATCTCGGCGGAAACGGTCTTCTTCTGCTGGGAAAGATCCGCGATGCGCTGGTTCATCTGCTCGTATTCCTGAGTGAGAAATTCGATCTTCAGTTTCGATTCCTCTATCTCCGCGTGACAGATGCCCACCTTCTCCTGGATCTGAGCGATTTCTTTGGTGCGGGCCGTGATCAGTCTTTCCTGTTCAGTGATCTGATTCTCCAGCGAGTTCTTTTGCAGACGATGGGTATTGCAGAACTGTTCTTTGGAAGCGAGGGCGATCTTCACCTCGGTCAAGGCGTTGTGAGCGGTGTCCCGCTCCTGGCGAAGCTGATCCACCGCGGAATTGATCTCCGTGATATTGTCCGCGGTCTCTTTTTCTTTCTGTTCGGTCTCAACGATCTGATCGCTCAACAGCTGACGGTGCGCCGTGCTTTCGGCATCCTGAGCGGTCAGACGGGTCATTTCCCGTTTCAGGGTCTCCTCGCGCTGTTTCATGCCGCGGAGCGAGTTTTCCAGAACACGAAACTCACCCAGACGAGTCGCGACCGCCATTTCATGACTGCGGATCTCCGACTGGAGCCGGAGCAGGTCTTCCTGGGATTTCTTTTGCCCGGCGGCGATCGTCTCTCTCTGCCGACGGATCTCTTCGATCTCGGCCTCCACTTTCTGGATATTGGTCTTGAGATCCGCGATCTCGTTCTTGCGTCCCAGGATGGAAGAGGAAACCGGGACTTCTTTGCGGGAACCGCCCACAAAAATACCGTCTCTGGTCAGGATCTCGCATCCGCTCGTCACAAACTCCCATTGTCCGGGAACTTGTTTCCAAAGACGAGTCGCCGCGGAGAGATCCGGGACGATCCACGCGCGGCCGATCAGTCTGCGCAGGAGCGACAAGATAGATTCTTCCGCCTGAACGATATCCAGCACCCGTACCGGAGCGGGATCTGATTCTTCCGTCCAGGTCAGCTGTTTGTCATTATCATCCTCCGCGATGCCTTCCCAATCCAGCGGCGCAATCGAGGCCATTCCCTTTTTGGAGGATTTCAGCTGATCCAGTATCGAGCGGGCCGCGTCCGGTTTCTCCGCCAGCACCAGTTGGAGTCGTGTTCCCAGAAGCGCTTCCACCGGATTGACATATTCTGACGGGATGCGGATGCGGTCCACCAGCGCGCCCAAAACGCCTTTGGTGCCGTTCTTCAGGATGGACATCGCGCCGGCATCAAACCCCTCACGGCTGGACTGGAGCTGTTCCAGCACATTCAGCCGGGATTTGCGGGTGGCTATCTGGCGGTAGAGGTCGTCCTGTTTGTTCCCCAGCTTGGAGTTCTCCAGCTGGAAACTGTTCAGCTCCGATTGAAGTTTCTGGAGCTGAGTCCGTTTCTCATCGGTGATCTGCTTATCGCTTTCCGCCGTCTGGTTGAATTCCTGGATCTTTTGTTCCAGTTTCTGGATCTCGTCCTTGTTCTGGGCGATCTCGTTATTCAGTTTTTCCAGACGGACGATGTTCCCCTGTTTCTGGATGTCCAGAGAATTGATCTCGTTGCGGATACGGCTCAATTTCTGTGTGATGCCAAAAAGCTGGTTCTGCACATTGCGCAGCGCGGTCTGTTTGGCGATGAGCGCGGCTTCCACGGACTGAAGCGCTTCGGAGCGTTCCCGCTGTAACTGCCGTGAGGCTTCCACTTCCTGCTGGGTCGCCCCGATAGTTTGGATAACCTGCTGAAGATCCTGCTGGAGAGTGAGTTTTTTCTCCGTGGATTTCTGGATCTCTTCGGTGGCGGCTGTCATCCGGTTCGAGCTTTCCTGAATGCGCTCCTGATTGAACTCCACTTTCTTTTGCAGAGCATCTATCTGGGAGTGAGTTTCCAGGCTCTGTTTCTGCTGTTCCGCGGCAGTCTGTTCCAATTCTGCCAGGCGTTCGCGGGACTGGCTGATCTGACCTTCCAGCGACTGGATATCCAGATTGCACTGTTCGATCGCTTCGTCCAGTTTCCTGGATGATTCAGTTCGTTCGTTCAGTTCCTCTGTAACACGGTCAAAGACATAGCGGTTATAGTGTGTCTCCAGAAAACGGAGGTCTTCTGACAAGGCTTTGTAGCGGCGGGCCTTGCCTGCCTGACGCTGGAGGGAGCCGATCTGACGCTTGATCTCGCGCACGGTCTCATTGACCTTGCCCAGGTTGATCTCGGTCTGATCCAGCTTGCGCAGAGCTTCTTTCTTCTGAGCTTTGAAACGGGTGATCCCGGCCGCTTCCTCAAAGATCATGCGGCGGTCTTCCGGGCGGCTGCTCAGGATCTGGGTAATGTGCCCCTGCGCCATGATGCTGTAGCTGGTGCGGCCCACACCGGTCCCCAGGAACAACTGCTGGATATCTTTCAGGCGGCAAAGGGTTTTGTTCAGAAAATACTCGTTGGTCCCATCGCGGTAGATGCGGCGCGTCACCGTCACTTCATTGAACAGCAGTTCCAGGTTGGCCGCTCTCAGCTGTTCCTGATCCACATCGCATATCGTCAGCGAGACCTCTGCCATAGACAGGGGACGGCGCGTTTCCGTGCCGTTGAAGATGATATCCGCCATCTCGCCGCCGCGCAGGGCTTTAGCGGACTGTTCGCCCAAGACCCAGCGGATCGAATCCGCCACGTTGGACTTGCCGCAGCCGTTCGGCCCCACAATGGCCGTGATGCCGGGAGGAAAGTCCAGGCTGGTCTTATCCGCGAAAGATTTGAAACCGAGTATTGTCAGGTTCTTTAAATACACCGCCAAGAATCAAATACAAAAAACGCCCCAAAGTAAAGCGCCAAAGCCTTTTCCATAACCGGAAATTATTCACATAGAAACAGACAGGGACCCTGTTTTATTCACAGCCGGATGTGAATAATTCCGTAACTCCGCTCAAAGAAAGCATCTAGCACCGCGTTTACCGCTTCCGCGCGTTGTGAACAACCTGGTAATAACCGCCGGAACGCTTTTCCGCCGCTCCGGCATCGGGAAAGGTCTCCCGATGCCCAAAGACAAGCTCTCCATCCTTTCCGCAACAGACTCTGATAAAATCAATTAAACACTTTTCCACAGAAAAACATCCTCTTTCCCTCCTTATTTTTAGACAAATATAACCAACTCATTTCCATGATATTATATCCTGTTTCTGATTCAAAATCTTGCGTCCTTTCGGGATTTGTGAGAGGATAGTCAGAGTGCGGGGGTCATACGGCCCCCATCTGACATTATGCCTACATACGAATACGTTTGTGAGAAATGCGGAAAGAAGTTTGAACTCTTTCAAAGAATGACGGAAGACCCCATCAAGGTCTGCCCGGATAAAAAGTGTAAAGGTCATGTGAAACGCCTGATCGGTGAAGGCGCGGGGATCATATTCAAGGGACACGGATTCTACTGTACGGATTACAAATCCTCTTCCACGCCTCCGGCCGGCGAGCATCATCACCATCACTCCACTGAATCGAGTTCCAGCGGGGATTCCGCCTCCAAACAGACTAAATCGGAGTCCGGTTCTTCCGACTCCAAGCCAAGTACTAAAAAGGACTAAATCTTTCAGAGACGCGCCCGGTGCGCGCCTTTTTTGTCCCCGGATGGAAACGACCCCTTCCCCTCAGCAGAATAAAAACAAAGCAAAGTCTTCCCGGCAATTCGTTCAGTCTTACCGGGTCCTGCTCCTGTACCGCTCCCAGGTAGGCGCGATCTGTCTGGGGCTGGGACTGTTGCTGCTGGGAACGTTCACCGGCATCCTCAAGCCGTGGCCCATCGCCCTGCTGCTGGATACCGTCCTGGGGAGCAATCCCCTGCCCGCCTGGATGGGCAGTCTGGGGCAGTGGTTCAGCCAGTTAGACCGTGAGGGACAGATCCTTTTCTGCGCGGTCTCCATTTTCGCGGTGCATCTGCTCTACAGCGGGGTGACCTCGCTCCAGAATTTTGTGGTCATCCGCATCGGGCTGAAAGGTCTGCGCACGATCCGCCAGCGGGTCTTTAACTGGATGCAGAATCTTTCCCAGAGTTATTTTCTGAATCAGAAACAGGGCGACGTGATCTACCGGGTCTGCTGGGACACGTATTCTTTCCAGACGCTCTTCCAGCATGTCTGGTTCTCCTCCACGGCTAGTTTCCTTTCCATGTTCTGTATGCTGTGGGTGATGTGGCAGCTGAACGAGATGCTGACTTTCATCTCGTGCATCACTCTGCCGATGCTCATTCTGGGCATCCGGGTCTATGGTCAGGTGATGAAGCAGCGCAGTATGGAAGCGCACAAGGCCGACAGCCAGGTAGCCTCATTCATCCAGCAGACGGTCAACACCATCCCGACGATCCAGAGCTTTGTCCGCCAGAACCGGGTCGCGCAGAAGTTCAATGTCTTTATTCAGGATGCCTGGGGCAAGCGTCTGAGCCAGCACGCCACCGAGATCATTTATCAGACGACTGTGGCCGCGATCTTTTCGCTGGGCATGGCCGGGATCATCTGGGCCGGCGCGCGCGAGGTGCTGGCTGACCGGCTGACGGTGGGCGAACTGGTCGTGTTCATCACCTATCTGAGCCAGTTCTATGAACCGCTGCAAAAGCTGATCCTGGCCGGTTCCACATTGGCAGACGCTCAGGCCGGTGTCTCCCGTGTGTTTGAGATACTGGATACTCCGCCCGCGATCACTTCCCCGGCCAACGGCATCACTCTGGAAACGAACGGACAAAAAGGGTTTTCCATTGAGTTTGAAAACGTCAGCTTCGGTTATCTGCCGCGGCATCCCATCATCAGGAACGCGACTTTCAGCGTGAAACCGGGCGAGTTCGTGGCGATCGTCGGCCCCAGCGGTGCCGGCAAGACGACTCTGGCCAAACTGATTTCCCGCTTTTTCGATCCGGAACAGGGCTCCGTGAAGATCAACGGAGTCGATCTGCGCCGGTACGATCTGGATTCCCTGCGCCGCAATGTCTCGGTCGTCCACCAGGAGCCTCTGATCCTGCCGGGCACCCTGCGCGACAATATCCTCTTTGGACGCGAAGGCGCTACGGAAGAGGAAATGGTCGAAGTCGCCGAGCAGGTCCACGCCGCGGAATTCATCGGGCATCTGCCCCGGCAATACGATACAACAGTCGGCGACGGCGGCTCCCGGCTCAGCATCGGCGAGGTGCAGCGTCTCT
>DBVN01000076.1:17491-17919 GCA_002308515.1 Verrucomicrobia bacterium UBA1263
TTCTGATCCTGGACGAGCCGACCAGCTCGCTGGACGCTGAAAATCAGATGTATGTGGTGGACGCTCTCGGCCGTCTGGCCAAAGGACGCACCACCCTGATGATCGCTCACCGGCTCTCGACCCTGGTCAACGCCACCCGGATCATCGTTCTGGTGGACGGTCAGATCCAGGCCACCGGCACTCACGCCGAACTCCTCGAAACCAGCGAATACTACCGCCGCGCCGTCGAAGCCGGTAGCCGTTCCATCCAGGCTGACTAAAGGGAGAATAAGCGAAAAACTCAGCTTCAACAGCATCCTCTCCCTGATGGGGGTGATAGAACACATCCATGGAAATCACGAAGAAGGATTCCCATTGGAGATTTTTATCTTCATAATACACTTAATAACAAGGAGTTTAAGATTTTTTAAAAATTTTTCAAAAAAAAC
>DBVN01000076.1:17991-18427 GCA_002308515.1 Verrucomicrobia bacterium UBA1263
TGACGAAATCACTTAAACTAAAAGCATTAGGCTTATCAGCAATTATTTTTTCGCTGACATTAGCATACAACACAGTACAAGCGTGCTGTCCTACAAACAGTCCCAATACCACGGCTACAGATGTATCTTCGGAAACTGAGGGTGATCCAATTGGTATCATAGACGGCAAGGTTCTCTTGGAGGAAAGAGACCTTGTTTTGAGAACTCCTCTTTTGGGACTCGATTTTATTCGTTCGTGGAGGACTCCGGGCAATAGTTCCAGTGTTCTTCCTGGCGGATGGGAGCATTCCTTTGAATGGAAAGTTCTGACTGATACAGAAGCCGGCATCACACCAGGTACTAACACTTATCAAGGTGTCACTGGCGAATATAAAGTAGTAAAAATCCCGGTCAATCCTTACGATGGAGCCTTCAAAGGAGGTAAATACTTTTTTGT